>NZ_JAEVHL010000174.1 GCF_016803395.1 Micromonospora tarensis
GGCGCGGCCGGCGGGGTCGCCGGCCGGCGGCGCGGCGCTCGGGGCGACAGACGTGCCCGGCGGGCTGGGCGTCGGGGCGGGGCGGTCCGGATCACCACCCGAGCAGCCGGAGACGAGGAGGGCGGTCAGGGCGACGACAGCGACGCCGGCGCGGCACGGGCGATTCGACACGTCGCCTATCCCAGCAGTTCCCCCTTATCGGGGCAACTTGACCTTACCGCCCGCACCCGTCACCGACGGTTCGTCCGCAGGTGGCCCGGCTGGCCGCGCTCGACTCAGCCGACCCGGGTGAGCAACGTCACCGGAGCCCCGTCGCCGGCGTACCGGTAGGGCTCCAGGTCTGCGTCCCAGGCCGTGCCGAGCGCCTTGTCCAGGGCGTGCGCCAGCGCCTCCGGGGCCCGGGAGGCAGCCATCAGCGCACGGAGCCGGTCCTCGCCGAGCTGGATGTCGCCGGCGACCCCGACGGTGGCCCGGAACAGTCCACGGGCCGGCACGTACATGAAGCGCTCACCGTCGACGCCGGGACTCGGCTCCTCGGTGACCTCGAAACGGATCATGGGCCACTGCCGGAGGGCAGCAGCCAGCTCGGCGCCCGTCCCCGGACGACCGGTCCACCCGCACTCGGCCCGGCGGGCGCCGGGGTCGACGGGCTGAGCCGTCCACTGCAGGTTGACCGGCGCGGCTAGGACGCGCGCGATCGCCCACTCGACGTGTGAGCACACGGCGAGTGGGGTCGAGTGGACGTATACGACGCCACGCGTTGGCACGGTGGACCTCCCGGAGAGCGAGGTGCGTCTTCCCCTACGACCTCGTCCACCCAGGTGGTTTCCGCAACACATGATTACTCCTGTGACGCGTGGTGCGCCAGGGAATCGGAAGAAACGCCGGCCGGAATAGCCGGACGGGTGGTTGCCGTTGCCCCTCAGGACACCGCGACGACCAGCATGATGTCGTGGTCCTGTACAGTTCCACCGGCGGCTTATGCCGCGTTACACCTCTGCGGGCCGAGCTCAGGTACGACCCGCACACAGCCCCCGGACGTCCAGTCCTCCCGTACGTCTTGCAAGGAGTACCTCCGTGGCGAGCAACACCTCTAAGACCGCGCGCGCGTCCGTCCGGGCCGGCCAGGCTGGCCAGGGTGGCGCCCTCAGCGTGCTGGGCGAGTTCAAGTACCTCATCCCGCTCAACGGCGGCAAGCACGCCTACGTGCGGAACCTGACCAATGGCAAGACCGCGCACCTGCGCACGGACTCCGACGCCTTCGTCGAGGAGATCCGCGTGCTGGCCGCCGCCGGCCACGCCGCCAAGATCCGCGCGGAGATCAACGGTCTGGCTGCCGCCCACCCGAACGACGGCTGGGAGGCCACCGAGAAGCGCCTGGTCGCGGCCGGCGTCTTCGAGGGCTGATCTCTCCCCCACCGCAACACCGTCGAACCGCCCGTCGGGATGTCCCGGCGGGCGGTTTCGCGTCCACGAACCGCAGCGACCGGACGGCGATGTACACCCGGGCCGAACCGACCTACTTGTGCGCGCATGCTGTCGAGCTGATGTCGTAACCGACTCGCACCGACTCCGCACTACCCCTGACCCAGAGATTCCGCTGATTCGGACACGACATCAGCTCCAAAGGACCAGCGCGGCACTACGGCCCCTGGCCCTGGAATGAGTCCGACCCGGGGCAGCATGCCCCGCCCGGGCAGCGGCGACGGGCCCGCAGCGGCCCCGAGCCGAGGTCAGACCGGGTCGATCAGGGCCACCTCGCCGGTGGCCAGGTCGTACAGGCCACCGACCACTGCCACCCGCCCCGCGGCGACCGGCCCGGCGAGCAGATCGTCGACCCGTAGCGCGTCCACCGTGCGCCGAACATGCTGGCGGATCGCCAACGCGAGCACCGCCGGATCGGTCAACCCCACCGCCAGCACCGCCGGGGCGATCTCGTCGACCAGGTGGGCCAGCGAGCCTCCGGGACGCACACCGGCGCGCAGCGCGTCCACCGTGGCGCCCACCGCCCCGCACCGCTCGTGGCCGAGGACCATCACCAGCGGTACGCCGAGCTGCCCGACCACGTATTCGATCGAGCCGCACACCGCGCGGTCGAGCACGTGCCCGCCGGTACGGATCACGCAGATCGCGCCGAAGGTCTGGTCGAAGATCGCCTCCAGCGGCACCCGCGAGTCGATGCAGCCCAGCACCACGGCGTACGGCTGTTGGTCGCCGGAGGCGGCGGCCGCGGCGGTGACGTCGTGCCCGTGCACGGGCTGGCCGCTGACGAACCGCCGGTTACCGGCGAGCAGATCGGCCAACGCGGCGCGGGGCGTTCCGCCGGCCTGCCGCTCCCGCTCCGACGCCGCGCCCAACGGCCTTCCTGACCACCCCATGTCGTTCAGCTTGGTCGGCCGCCGGTGACCACGGGCGAGCTCGGGAATGTTCGCCGCGACGCGATTGGCACGGCGCGATGGCGGGTAGCCGGTGTTACCGCCGGGTATCGGAGGTGCTGATGATGCCGGGCGACCCTGGGGAGGTGACGATGCCGGATCGGTTCGAGGTCGGTCTGCCGGACGGCGTCCGGCTGCACGTCGAGACGACGGGCCCGACGGACGCCCAGGTCACCGTCATCCTGTTGCACGGCTGGACGCTGGACGGGCGGGCCTGGCACCGGCAGGTCGAGGCGCTCACCGCCACGTTCGGCGAGGCGGTGCGGGTGGTCACCTACGACGCCCGGGGGCATGGCCGGTCCAGTTGCATGGCACTGCCCACCGCCACCCTGGCCCAGCTCGGTGACGACCTGGCCGCCGTGCTCGACGCGGTGGTACCGCACGGCCCGGTGGTCCTGGTCGGGCACTCGATGGGCGGCATGACGATCATGGAGTACGCCCACCGCCAGCCCGCGCACTTCGCCGCCCGTACGGCCGGGCTGGTCTTCGTCTCGACCACCGCCGAGGGGCACACGCACACCGTCTACGGGCTCTCGCCACGGATCGCCCGGCTGATCCGGCTCGCCGAGACGACCGGCGCCGGTGTACTGGCCCGGTGCGGCTCGTGGCGGGCACCCCGGGCACTGCTGACCGCGCTGCGACCGAGCATCCGGTGGATGCTCTTCGGTGACCGCTGCGAACCGGCCGACATCCGGCTGGTGACCTCGGCGGTGGCGCGGGCCTCGCTACGCTCGATCGGTGGTTTCCGCGCCTCCATCGGCACCCAGCACCGGCTGGACACCCTCGCCGCGTTGGCCCAGTTGCCGGCCGCCGCGCTGGTCGGCGACCGGGACCGACTGACCCCGCCGCCGTGCGCCGAGTCGATCGCCGCGGCTCTACCGGCCACCGAGTTGACCATCTGCCCGGGTGCCGGGCACATGCTGATGATGGAACGTCCGGACGAGGTCAACGCGGCACTCACCGGCGTTCTGCGCCGGGCGCTCGCCGAACCGCCGTTGCCGCGGCGCGACGCGACCGCCGCCGCGACGGGTGCCTGAGCACGTTCGCGCACCTCGGGCGCGGCGGGCCGGGCCCGGGGCCGTACCCTTCTGCGGTTGGCTCGCGCGGTTTCCGCCGCCTGCCGGCGACCCTCGAAGGAGCGTGCGTTGACCGACCAGACCGGCCTGGAGCAGGAGATCGCCGTCGAGCAACGACACCTCGACCGGGTGTACGCCCGACTGGCTGAGCTGCGGCGCTCGGCCGTGCGCGCCGAGCGGGACGGCTACCGGATGGCCCGGGTGGGCACGTTCGGCGCGCTGGTCGAGCGCGACGCGATGGTCTTCCACGCGGCGCAGCGGCGACACACGCTGGACGCCGAGCACGAGGGGCTGGTCTTCGGCCGGTTGGACCTGCGGGACCGTCAGGTGCTGCACGTGGGGCGGCTCGGGATCCGGGACGAGGACGCCACCACGCTTGTCGTCGACTGGCGTGCGCCGGCCGCCGCCGCCTTCTACCAGGCCACCCCGGCGCAGCCGTTGGACGTGGTGCGGCGCCGCACCATCCAGTCCCGCGCCGAGCGGGTCACCCGGATCGAGGACGACCTGTTGGACCCGACCGCCGCCCCGGAGGGGATGACTGTCGTCGGTGACGGCGCGTTGCTGGCCACCCTCTCCAAGGCCACCGGCCGGGGGATGCGCGACATCGTGGCGACGATCCAGCGGGAGCAGGACGAGGCGATCCGCTCGCCCGGCTCCGGGGTGACCATCGTCGCGGGCGGCCCCGGCACCGGCAAGACCGCTGTGGCCCTGCACCGGGCCGCGTTCCTGCTCTACTCCGACCGCAGCCGTTACGCCGGCGGCGGCATCCTGGTGGTGGGCCCGTCGTCGGTCTTCGTCGAGTACATCGGCTCCGTGCTGCCGTCGCTCGGTGAGGACACCGCGACCCTGCACTCGCTGGGCACCCTCTTCCCGGGGATGACCGCCACCCGCCCCGACCCGCCGGAGGTGGCGGCGGTGAAGGGCTCGCTGCGGATGCGCCGGGTGCTGGAGCGGGCGGCCCGCGACGCCGTGCCGGGTGGTCCGGGTGAGCTGCGGCTGCTCTACCGGGGCACGCTGCTGCGGCTGGACCGGGCCGCGCTGGACCGGATCCGGGACCGGGTGCTGCACCGGGGCGCGCGGCGTAACGAGGTGCGCCGGGCCGGTTTCGACGGGGTGTTCGCCGCGCTCTGGGCGCAGGCCCGTGAGCTGAGCAGCGGCCGGCTGCCGGAACAACCGGCCTTCGAGGCGGAGATCGCCGAGCGGTCGGAGTTCCGGGAGTTCCTCAAGGCGTGGTGGCCTCGGCTGCACCCCCGGCATGTGCTCGGCTGGCTGGCACAGCCGGACCGGCTGCGCCGGTACGCCGGGGGGATCCTCTCCTCGGCCGAGATCCGGCTCCTCGACGCCGCGTACCGGAACCTGGACTCGGCCGGGCTGACCATCGCCGACGTGGCACTGCTGGACGAGTTGGACGCGCTGCTCGGTAAGCCCGCGCAGCCGGCTCGCGCGCGACGTGACCCGTTCCAGCTCGCCGGCGGTGTCCGTGAGCTGAGCACCCTCGGCGACCGGCAGCGGGCCGCCCGCGCGGCGGCCCGGGAACGTCCGGAGGACTACCGGGAGTACGCGCACGTGGTGGTGGACGAGGCCCAGGACGTCTCGCCGATGCAGTGGCGGATGATCGGTCGGCGCGGCCGACTGGCCTCCTGGACGGTGGTGGGCGACCCCGCGCAGACCGCGTGGACCGGCGATCCGGAGGAGCTGATCCGGGCCCGCGACCAGGCGCTGGGCCGGCGCAAGCGGCACGACTTCACGCTCACCACCAACTACCGCAACTCGGCGGAGATCTTCGCGGTGGCGGCGGCGGAGATCCGTCGGCTCTACCCCGACCTGCCGCTGCCGAGCGCGGTTCGCTCCACCGGAGTCGAACCGGTCGAGCTGACGGTGCCGCCGACCGGGTTGGAGACCGCGACCGTGGAGGCGGCCACCGGCCTGTTGGCCGAGGTGGAGGGCACCGTCGGGGTGATCACGCCGGTCCCCCGCCGGGACGAGGTCGCCGGCTGGCTCGGCGCGCTCGGCGCGCCGAGGTTGCAGGTGGTGACCAGCCTGGAGGCCAAGGGCATGGAGTACGACGGGGTGGTGCTGGTCGCCCCGAGCGAGATCCGGGCGGATCCGGGCGCCGGGGTGCGCACCCTGTACGTCGCGCTCTCCCGGGCCACCCAGCGGCTCACCACCATCGACCCGACCGGCTGATCCGCCCGGGCGGGCGACGGCGGAGGACCCCGCCCGCACACTTGCACACATAGCGATGTGAACATACATTGGACCGGGTCCGGACTGGCGGCGGAGGGTAATTCACGTGGGCGCAGGTCATGACCACCATCATGGGTCCGTCGCCAATGCCGCACACCAGCACCGAGGTCGCCTCTGGGCGGCATTCGGGCTGCTCGCCACCCTGATGGTGATCGAGGCGGTGGCCGCCCTGCACACCGGCTCGCTCGCCCTGCTCTCCGACGCCGGGCACATGTTCACCGACGTGCTCGGCATCGGGATGGCGCTCGCCGCGATCACGGCGACCCGACGGGCCATCGGCGACCCGCAGCGCACCTTCGGGCTCTACCGACTCGAGGTCCTCGCCGCGCTGGCCAACGCCGTGCTGCTCTCCGGCGTCGCGGTCTACGTGGTGATCGAGGCGATCCGCCGCTTCGGCGACCCGCACGAGATCACCGCCGGGCCGGTGCTCGCGGTGGCCGTGCTCGGCCTGCTCGCCAACATCGTCGCCTTCGCCCTGCTGCGCGCCGGCGCCCGGGAGAGCATCAACCTCCAGGGCGCCTACCTGGAGGTGCTCGGTGACCTGCTCGGCTCGCTCGGCGTCATCGGCGCGGCGCTGCTCATCGCCGTCACCGACTGGTGGTGGGCCGACCCTCTGGTCGCGGTCGCCATCGGCGCGTTCATCCTGCCCCGCACCTGGCGGCTGGCGCGCGCCGCCGTGCGCATCCTGGTGCAGGCCGCCCCGGAGCACCTTCAGGTGACCGCCGTGCACGACCGACTGGCCGCTGTGCCCGGCGTGGTCGAGGTGCACGACCTGCACGTCTGGACGCTCACCTCGGGGATGGAGGTGGCCTCCGCACACCTGACCATGGCACCCGGCGCGGAGGTCGGCGCGGTGCTCACCGCGGCGCGTACGGCCCTGCACGAGGACTTCCGCATCGAGCACGCGACGCTGCAGATCGAGCCCGGTGCGGCCACCGGCGCGTGCGGCTCGATCGAATGGTGATCCGCGGTTTTCGTGATGACGCACGCACCGTCCGTCACATCGGCTGCAGCCGCCCCACCGGCACCGGTAAGCTCGGTCCCGGCCTCCACCAGGCGGCGCCTCCCGGCGCCGGTGGCGGTCGCCGCCTAATCGCCCGAACGGGCGAACCGGGGAACCACGTTCCTGGGGTGCATCCGCGTCAGCGGTAGGGATCTTCCGTCCCGAACCCGTCAGCTAACCCGGTCGGCGGCTGACGGAAGGACATGCGCAGTGGCACCAGCACGCCCACCCGCCGCCCGACTGGCGGCCCTGATCGTCGCGATGCTCGCCCTCGGCGTCGCGATCCCGGCCGGCGCCGCCTCGGCCGCTCCCCCGAACAGCCGGCAGGCCGCCGCCCCCGACTCCGACGAAGAGGGCGGCACCCCGGCGCTCCGCGCCCAACTCGAGGCCGCCAGCAAGGGCTACCTGGACGCGAAACGCGCCCTGGACGCCTCCGTGCAACGGCAGCAGCAGCTCGCCACCCGACTGAAGACCATCGAAGCCGAGCTGGCCCACCGCGACGAGAAGGTCGGCGAGATCGCCGTCGTGGCGTACCGCAGCGGCCGGCTCGGCGCGGTGTCGGCGCTGCTCAACAGCAACACCCCGGAAGGCTTCATGGACCGCGCCGCCGCGCTGGAGGCGGTGGCCGCCAACGAGGACCGGGTGCTCCAGGACCTGCTCGACACCAGGGACCAGGCCAACCGCACCCGGGTCGCCCTGGACGGCGAGATCAACGAACAGCGCAAGCAGGTCGCGGTGATGGCCAAGCGCAAGGAGCAGGCCGAACGGGCCCTGACCGTGGCCACCACACCCAAGCCGCAGACCACCGCCGACACCGACTCCAACCGCGGCACCTCCGCCGCAAACGCGAAGGCCGCGCCGCGCAACTCCGACGGCTCCTGGCCGTCGGAGTCGTGCAGCGTCAACGACCCCACCCCGGCCAGCGGCTGCATCACACCGCGCACGCTGCACGCGCTCAACCAGGCCAAGGCCGCCGGCTTCACCCGGTACGTCTCCTGCCACCGGTCCGGCGGCTCCGGTGAACACCCGAAGGGTCGGGCCTGCGACTTCGCGGCCCAGAAGAGCGGCTTCGGCGGCAACGCCACCGGCGGCGACAAGACGTACGGCAACAACCTGGCGGCGTACTTCATCCGCAACGCCGACCGGCTCGCCGTGCTCTACGTGATCTGGTACCGGCAGATCTGGCTGCCCAGTAGCGGGTGGAAGTCCTACAGCGGGGCGAACGGCACCCCGTCCACCGACCACACCAACCACGTACACCTGTCGGTCTACTGATGGTGGGCTGCCGGTGGGCCGCCGCGGCGGCTCACCGGCAGCCAGTGGTCGTCGTGGGGCCGGCTATACGTCCCCGGACGTAGCCCGGGTGTCGCCGGCGGTCGGACGACGAGGCCGGGATCCGCGGCGAGCATCGGGGGTATGCCTCGCATCCCACCGCCCGCGCGCAAGGCCCTGCTCACGCTGCACCTCGTCACCGCCCTCGGCTGGCTCGGCACCGACCTGGTGCTGCTCACGCTCGGTATCGCCGCGGGGCGTGGCGCCGACCCGGCGGTGGTGTACCCGGTCATGGCGCTGGTCGGCACGGCACTCTTCGCGCCGTTGAGCGTCCTGGTGTGGCTGGTCGGTGTCGCCAGCTCGCTGCTCACTCCGTGGGGCCTGGTGCGCTACCGCTGGGTGCTGGTCAAGCTGGTGCTCACCACGGTGATGGTCGGACTGGTGCTGTTCCTGCTCACCCCGAATCTGCGCCACGCCGGCGCGCTGGGCGCGGCCCTGCCCGCGCGTGATCGCGCCGACCTGGTGATCGCACCGGCGGTGTCGACCAGCCTGATGATCATCGCGACGGTGCTGTCCACCTACAAGCCGTGGGGCCGGCGGCGCACCGCCCAACCCACCCGGATGAACCGTCATCGCGCGACCACCCCGATCTAGGTGCCTTCGCCGCTGGCTGGGGGGGACCCGGCGCGCTCTCGGGTGGGAGTACCGCTGGCAAGCCGTATACCTGGGAGTCATATTCATACCTCTGAGGTATGTCGCTTACCGGAGTGGCACCGCCCCGACGGGCGTTGCCACAGCACTCTGCCTGATGCAGCGGCGGTGACATCCAGGTTCGCGCACTGTCAGTTCAGCGCGGCGGCGAACGCGACGTGACGGCGGCGGGGCGGGTCAGGTAAGCGGGGGGTCGCCGTTGCGGTCGAGGGCCGCGCCCAGGCGGGTGGCGAGGGCGAGGTGGGCGGCCTGGGCCTGGCGGAACGCGTACCGGAAGAGCGGACGCGGTGCGGTCAGGGTGATCTCGACGTCGATGCGGACCAGGCCGTCCGGCTCGGCCCGCAGCCGGGTGTGGTTGCGCACCGTGGTGGCCGGCCACTGCCGGGCCACCATGACGATCTCGTCGTCCTCGCTGATCAGCACGTCCGCGTGGTAGGTGGTCCGGAAGCGGATTGGGCCGGCCGCCAACCGGTCGTTGATCGTGTAGCTGGCCTGGGCGCCCGGCCGGGGCGGCACCCGGCGGACCTGGACGATCAGCGGGTGCAGCTCACCGTGCCGGGTCAGGTCGCTGAGCAACGCGGCCGCCTCGGCCGGCGAGCACCGGGCCTGGACGGTGTAGCTGAAGGTATCGCTGCTGGGCACACCGTCTCCCGCCGTCGCTGTTGGAGCAGCCGGGGCAGGCCGCACAGCCCGGCACGGACGTGGCGGGCCGCCGGTGCCGTCAGGCGCCGGGCAGCACCTCGGGGGTGGCGACACCGGCGAAGTAGGGCTCCGGGGCGCCGAAGAGGCCGAGCAGGCCGGTCACCCAGAGCTGCCGGTGCACGAACCGGCTCGGCTCGGTGACCACCAGCTTGACGTCGCTGACCTCGGCCGTCTGGAAGCCGGCGACCATGGCGCTGATGCCCACCGAGTCGATGAAGGTGACCAGCCTCATGTTCAGCTCGATGCGCAGCGGGCGGCTCTTGGCCAGCACCTCCGCGATCGCTTCGCGCACCTCGTACGCTGTGTCGACGTCGATCTCGCCTCGTGGGGCGATCTCCACGACTCCACCGGACAGCACAGACTTCACGATCGACAGGCTCACGCGAGCACCTCCACCCGCCCGTCCCCCGGGCGCCTCATCAGTACGCGGGCCGCGACCGACAGTATTCCTCCGACGGCCTCGGTCGCCACCCCTCGGGATGAGCAATTCGCGGATCCGGACCCACAAAGCCGCCCATATCCGTACTTTTCAGTATCTGAACTCAAGACTTTTTGTTATTTGACCATCGGCGATCGGTCGGCACCGACGCGCCGCCGACCAGGGTAGCGGTCCCAGCCCGACGCGCCCGACAACCGGTCCGCGAGGTCCGCCCGCCCCGTGTGCCACCGGCGTGTCGCCCGCGGTCCCCCGATCCGAGCCGCGCCCACGGTTTGCCAACGCGCCCTAGCATCGGTCCGAGACACCCACGTGACGGAGAGGATCTTCGATGATCAAGCGACTGGCTGGGCTGGCCGGTGTCGGCGTCCTACTCGCTCTCGTGCTGGCCTGCGGTTTCGGTGGCGGGGACGACGATGACGACGATGACGACGACTTCGCTCGCGCCGTGACCGTGTCCGTGCTGCGCTGACCCAGCGGCGATCCGGGTAGGGCGGGTTTGCGCCCGACCGACGCGGGGCACTGCGGGATAGGCGAAACCGTGACGCGCTGGAAAGACGCCGAAGTCCGAAGTGGCCGGCGGCTTCGGCACCCGAGGAGGTAACCACGATGTTCGGAACCAACCTGCTGGACCGCCGCAGCAAGCCGGAGCGAATCGCGGACCAGGCCTGGGAGCACCTGGTCTCCGCTGTCAGCTCCGCCGGGGACAGTGTGCGCGACACCGCCCGTTCGGCCCGTCGCAACAGCAGCGATTTCGCCGACGGGGCAGGTGACCTGGTGGGATCCGCCGGCCGACGAGCGCGACGCCGCGCCTCGCTGGCCTTCGACGCGCTCGCCGGCCGCCAGCCGGCGCTGCCCTGGACGCTCCTGATCGGCGCCGCGCTCGTCGGTGCGGCGGTCGGCTGGGCCGTCGGCTCCGCCGCGCGGGCCGCCGGCAGCCGGGACGATCGGGCCGTCGACGACGTGGAGTTCGTCGACGTCGACCGGCCCAACTCCCCCGCCGTCTAGACGACAACAGCACCGGCGGCCGCTCGACTGAGTCGAGCGGGCCGCCGTCAGTGCCGCCACCCCGCGGGACCGGTCCGCCGGGTGCCGGACCCCTCAGGCAGCCCGGCGGACCGGCGTTCGGGTACTGACCCGGTGCCCCGCCCGGATCAGGTGCTCAGCGGCTGGTGCGGATGATGGCGGCCGAAGCCGTCCGGCGGCGGTGGGATGGGACCACCATGACGGCTGTTGACGGACCGAACCCCGGGGGACGGGTCTCGATCACGTGCTGACGCCGGCCCGGGGGACGGGCCCGGCGACGGCGACGGAGAAGCTGCCCTGGCTCCCCGCACCCGACGCGACGGCTCTCGCTATCGAGGACGCGATTACGGTAACCGAAAACGGCTCGCTTTGGAAGCGCTCCCACCATCGATGCGGATGCGTCTCCCCGACGCACTCACCCGCCCCGGTCACGTCGTCACCCGTCCCGGGCGAGGGCGGCTCACCCCGGGCGGCGGCAGGATCAGCGCAGGGCGGACGTCCGGCCGCAGCCGCACCCGGTCCGCCGTCGGAACGCCGGAGGAGGGACAGATGGCCACCGCGGAAATCAACCGCACCGACCAGGACATCCAGTCCGCCGTCCTGGACGAGCTGACCTGGGAACCGCGGGTGCAGCCGCACGAGATCGGCGTGACCGTCGCCGACGGCGTCGTCACCCTGACCGGCCGGGTGGACAGCTACGCCAAGAAGTGGGCAGCCGAACGGGCCGCCCACCGGGTCGCCTCGGTCCGGGCGGTCGCCAACGACGTGGCCGTGCAGCTGACCGGCGACACCGAACGCGCCGATCCCGACCTGGCCGCCGCCGCCAGCCACGGGCTGGAATGGGACGCGTTCGTGCCCATCGAGAAGCTCCAGGTCACCGTCTCCGCCGGCTGGGTGACGCTGCACGGCGACGTCGAATGGGAGTACCAACGGCGCGCAGCCGAACGCGCTGTCGCCCGACTCACCGGGGTCCGCGGAGTGAGTAACGGCATCACCGTCCGGCCGGCCGCCGCGCCGGACGGCCGAAACCTGGCCGATCGGATCGTCGACGCGCTCGCCCGAGCCGGCGCGACCGAGGCCGAGCGGATCAGCGTCCGGGTGCACGGCGACACCGCGATACTCGCCGGGCTGGTGCACTCGATGCCGGAGCGGGCCGAGGTGGAGCGGATCGCCTGGTCGGCGCCGGGCATCCGGGAGGTGCAGAACCACATCGCGGTCGCCCCGGTGCTGCGCTGAGCACGCGCGGAACCACCCGGGGCGGGTGAGCCCGTCTCACCCACCCCGGGAGCAGGCTGGTGGCATGAGTGATCCGAACGGGCTGATCCAACCGGGGCGTATTGCTCCCGGTTTCACAGTGCCGGCCACCCCGGACGGGGGTCTGACCGGGCCTGAGCAGTTCCGTGGCCGGCCGGTCGTACTCGCCTTCTATCCCGCCGACTGGAGCCCGGTCTGCGGCGACCAGATGGCGCTCTACCAGTCGGCGGCACCCGTCTTCGCCCAGTACCAGGCGGTGGTGCTCGGCGTCTCGGTCGACAGCATCTGGTCGCACCGGGCGTTCGCCGAGAGCCGGGGCATCGAGTTCCCGCTGCTCGCCGACTTCGAGCCCAAGGGCGAGGTGGCTCGCCAGTACGGCGCGTACCAGCCGCGGGGCGAGGCGGCCCGCGCGCTGGTGGTGCTCGACCCGGCGGGGACGGTGAGCTGGAGCCACCTGTCGCCGCCGGACGTCAACCCCGGCGCCGACGGCATCTTCGACGCGCTGGACCAACTCGCCGCCGACCGGAAGGTGACCGTCGGATGACCACGCCCTTGCAGGTCACCGCCCGACTTCGCGACCCGGTGAGCACCGCGGACCACATCCGCGGGCCGGCGGACGCGGCGGTGACAGTCGTCGAGTACGGCGACTTCCAGTGCCAGTTCTGCGGTGCCGCCTACCCGAACCTGCACGAGTTGTTGCGGCAGCGGGCCGACACCGTGCGGCTGGTCTACCGCTACTTCCCGATCGCCAACGTGCACCCGTACGCCGAGCGCGCCGCCGAGACGGCCGAGGCCGCCGGGGTCCGGGGCCGGTTCTGGGAGATGCACGACTGGCTCTACGAGCACCAGGACCAGCTCGACCCGGTGCACCTCTCACTCGGTGTCGAACAGGTCGGATTGCCGCCGGACGAGTTGAACGCCGAGGTGGAGAACCGCACGCACGCGGACCGGGTGCGCCGGGACTTCGTGGGCGGCATCCGCAGCGGGGTGAACGGCACGCCCACCCTGTTCATCAACGGCGTCCGGCACGACGGCGGGTACGATCTGCCCGACCTGTTGGCGGCCACGGACGCCGCCGCCGACGCCTGACCGCCGACCGACTCAGATCAGCCGCAGCTCGCGCGCCCGCCGGACCGCCTCGCGCCGACGGGTGGCGTCGAGTTTGCGGTAGATGTTGCGGACGTGGGTCTTCACCGTGTTGACCGAGAGGGACAGCTCGCTGGCGATCTCCACGTTGGACAGGATGCTCTGTAGGTAACGCAGAATGGTCAACTCCCGCTCGGTGAGCGGCTCGTCGAGCCCGCCCCTCGGCTGGACGGCGGCCCGGCGGGGTTCTCGCCGGCATCCCGTACCAGGTCGCTGACCAGCGCGAAGTGCGCGGTACCGGCGTCCAGACGCGCGGCCAGCAGGTCCCGGACCGGCGGCTCGGCGCGGGTGAAGACCCGCCGACAGCCCGGTGGGCCGGCCAGGTCCAGCAGCTGCTCCAGGACCCGACCCGCCCGACGCCCGTCCCCGGCCCGCTCGGCCAGCACCGCGTCCAGCAGCCCCGCGTCCAGACCCGCCGACAGCCCGGTGGGCCGGCCAGGTCCAGCAGCTGCTCCAGGACCCGACCCGCCCGACGCCCGTCCCCGGCCCGCTCGGCCAGCACCGCGT
>NZ_JAEVHL010000175.1 GCF_016803395.1 Micromonospora tarensis
AGACCCGCGCCCGGGCCATCGACGTCGCCAACCGCGGCCGGCCGGGACGAGCTACTGGTCGCGGCGTTCACCGCGTGGACCGTCCCGACGCCGTGGCTGACGCACGAGTACGGCGTGCTGGACCACCGGGTTGTCGAGCTGCTCAGCCGGCTGCTGCGGGCCGGCGACCTGGACCCGGTCGACCGCTGCCGGCTGCTCGACGCGCTAACCACCGAGTTGGACGGCGAGTCCGACCCCCGGGGCGCGGCGGCCGGCCGGGAGGCGCTGGCCCTCTCCCGGCGGCTGGACGACCCCGAGCTGCGCGCGCTCGGGTTGGCCGCCCGGGTCCGCACCATGAGCTACGAGCGGGAGGCGCCGCACCGCCGGGAGTTGGCCCTTCAGCTGCGCGACCTCGCCGACGAGCATGGGCTGGTCAGCTACCTCTCGGTCGCCGAGCAGGTGCTGGGCCACTGCGCCGCCGCGCTCAACGAGCCGGAGGAGCTTCGGGTCAGCGTCGCCCGGCACGGGTGGCTGACCGGGACGTACCAGCTGCACGAGGGCCAAGTGATCCACCTGTGCGCACTGGGCGCCCTGGCGCACGTCGCCGGCGACTTCGCCGCGGCCCGACAGCACTACGACGAGGTCGCCGTGCAGATGCGGCGGCAGGGTTCGCTGCACGCCGAGGCCTTCCACTACTTCTCGACCGGGACCCTGCTGATCAGCCAGGGACGTTTCGGCGAGCACCCGGCGGCGACCCGCCGGGTGCGCGGATCGTTGGGGCCGATCGTGGACGACCTGCTGGCGCTGGCGCTGATCGAGAGCGGACGGGTGCGGGAGGCGCGGGCCATGCCGATCGGGCGGCACACCTACCGGCCGGACTACTTCGAGTCGGCGTTGCTCAGCGTGCGCGGAATGGTCATCGTCGGGCTGGGCCGGCGGGACCTGGCCCAGCCGGTGATCGACGCGCTGCTGCCGGTACGCGAGCAACTGGCCGGTTTCTCCAGCACCGCGGCCGTGCTGCGGCCGGTCGCGTTGACTCTCGGGGAGCTGTTCCGGCTGCTGGGGCGCGGTGAGGAGGCGGCGCGGCACTTCACGCTGGCGGCCACTGTGGGCGGCGCTGGGGGTCACCGCACTGGCTGGCCCAGGCGACGGCGGCACTGGCCGACTGATCGTCGGGTTCGTGGATTCCAAGCCGGTTCCAAGTGCCACCGAGCATGATCAACCGATCTGTTGATTTCCTCGGAGAGGTCACCGTGAACCAGAACCACCGCGAAGCCATGGCCGACGTGCGCGACATGTACATGGCGCACACCATGTTCCGTCGCGAGTTCAGCCTGCTGCCGCAGCTCGTCCGCGACGTCACACCGGGCGACACCACCCGCGCGGAGGTTGTCGGCGCCCACGCCGAGATGCTCTGCTCCATCCTGCACCTGCACCTGCACCTGCACCACGAGGGTGAGGATCTGCTGCTCTGGCCACGGCTCACGCAGCGCGGCGGCGCGCAGGCCGCGGCCATCGTCCCGATCATGGAGGAGCAGCACCACGCCATCGAGAAGGCGCACGCGGCGGTGCTGGCCCTACTCCCCCAGTGGCGTCGCACCGGGCACGGCGGTGGCCAACTCGCGGCCGAGTTCGAGCAGCTGCGGTCCGCGCTGATCGAGCACATGGCCCTGGAGGAGAGCGAGATCCTGCCCCTGGCCGAGCGGCACATCACCGCATCGGAGTGGATGCAGCTCGGCGAGCACGGGATGAGCGCGGCACCGAAGAAGCAGCTGCCGCTGGCCTTCGGCCTGGCCATGTACGAGGGCGACCCCGAGGTGATCAAGGCGGTGCTGGCGCACGCCCCGCTGCCGGCCCGGCTGCTCATGCCGATCATCGCGCCCCGGTTCTTCGCCAACCACGCCAGGCGGGTGCACGGCACCGCCACGCCACCACGCATCGGCGTCGGGGCCCGCTGAACGAGGGTCGACCACGCCTGGGGGACGCGGGCGGGTCAGGGGGCGGCCAGGAAGGCCAGCACCCGCGGCCAGGCGGCGGTGCTGGCGGCCGGGGAGTATTCGGCCAGGTCCGGGTCGGTGAACAGGTGGCCCACCCCGGGGTAGGGGAAGACGCCCGGGACGCGCTCACCACCACCCCGGCCGACCGGTACGACCTGGTGATCGCCGACATCTACCGGGCGGCAAGGATGCCCCGGCACGTCCGGACCGTCGAGTTCGTCGCCGAGGTGGCCCGGACCCTGCGCCCCGACGGGACGTACCTGCTCAACGTCACGGATCTGCCGCCACTGGTCGGCACCCGGGTGCAGGTGGCGACACTGCGGGCGGTCTTCGCCGACGTGTGCGTGCTCGGTGACCGGCGGATGCTGCGCGGCCGACGGTACGGCAACCTGGTGCTGGCCGCGACGTCACGTCCCGGCGGCTTGCCGGTCGGCCGGCTGGCGGTGGCCGCCCTGCGTGACCCGGTGCCCGGTGGCCTGCTGCACGCCGGCGCGCTCGACACCTTCGTCGCCGGCGCCCAGCCGGTCACCGACGCCGACGACCAGCGGTGAGCGCCGTTAGTCCGCAATGCCGGGTTTCCGACGGCGAGCGCGGGGAAGGCGCGTCGGATGAGCAACGCCGACGATCGGGCGACCGCCCGCCGGACCCTGGTGGTGATCGGTCTGGTGCTGGCGACGGTGCTCGCGCTGGCCTTCGTGTACGCGACCCGACGGGTGCTGACCTGGGCCGTCGTCGCCGCGTTCTTCGCCGTCGCGCTCAAGCCCCTCGTCGACCGGCTGCAACGCCGCCTCGTGCGCCGTCGGGCGGTCGTCACGCTGCTGGTGTTCCTCGGCGCGTTCGTGCTGGTGGCGATCCTGGCCGCGGTCATCCTGGTGCCGTTGTTCGGGGAGTTGGGCCGCTTCGCCGACCGGGCGCCCGAGCTGTTGCGCGATGCCCGCGCCGGTCGCGGCCCGGTGGGGCAGCTGCTGGAACGCACCGGCGCCCGGCGCTACGTCAGCGAGCACTCCGACCAGTTACGCGACGTCGGCAGCCGACTGCGTCAACCCGCCGTCGGCGTGCTGCGCGGCGTCGTCGAGACGGTGGCCGGGCTGGTCACGGTCATCGTGCTGGCGTACCTCATGGTGTTGGAATCGCCGCGGATCACCCGTGGCCTGCTCGCGGCGGCCGGGGACGGTCAGGGCGAGCGGCTGCGCCGGGTGGGCCGCGACGTGTCGCGGAGCGTCACCGGTTACCTCACCGGCAACCTGCTGATCAGCGTGCTCTGCGGCGTCCTGACCTACCTGGTGCTCACCCTCACCGGTGTTCCCTTCGCGGCCGTGATCGCCCTGCTGGTGGCGGTGGCCGACCTGATACCGCTGGTCGGCGCGACCCTCGGCGCGGTGATCGCCGCCGGGGCCGGGTTCCTGCACTCCCCCACCGCCGGGGTGGTGGTGCTGGTCTTCTTCGTGGTCTACCAGCAGGTGGAGAACCACCTGCTCCAGCCACTCATCCTGTCCCGCGCGGTGCGGCTGAACCCGCTCACCGTGCTGGTCAGTGTGCTGCTCGCGGCGGAGCTGGCCGGTCTGCTCGGCGCGCTGCTGGCCATCCCCGCCGCCGGCATCGTGCAGACCCTGGTGCGCGAGTACGGCCCGAGCCGGCTGCGGCCCGCCCCGCCCGCCGGTCCGGGCGCGCGGTCGCCGGCCGGCACCGACGAGTGACCGGCCACGACGTGCGAGGTGTGCTCAGCGGGACCGGCTCGCCACCTCGGGCGTGGTGCTCTCCAACGGCACCGCGTTCGCCGGAACCAGCCCGAGCTGCACCGCCGACCGGGTCAACGCGGCGTCCAACGCCCAGTCCGCGCTGACCCGGGCACGGTTCCCCGGCATCGCCATCAGGTGGTACGCGCGGGTGACCGTCTTGGCCGGCAGCCCGGCCAGGTTGACCTGCAACGGGTTCGCCGCCGCGTCCTTGCCGCCCAGGTCCACGACCCAGCCCAGGTCGTGGTGCTTGTACGGCTTGCGCTTGCCGAAGCCGTACGACGCGGCGATGTTGTGCGCCGCGCGCTTGCCCTGCCGCTGCGCGTGCTGCGCCGTCATGCCACAGATCTTCCCCGGGTTCACCAGGTCGGGAACCGCGGCGGCGTCGCCGATGGCGTACACCTCCGGGTAGCCGGGCACGTTCAGGAACTCGTCCACCACCAGCCGGCCCCGGTCGGTGCGCAGGCCCAACTCGTTGACGAACGGGTCGGGGCGGACGCCGACGCACCAGACCAGCGTGCAGGTCGGCACGTACTCGCCGTCGGTGAGCTTCACCCCGTCGGCGGTCGCCTCGGCCACTGACGTACCCATCCGGACGTCCACCCCACGCTTGTCGAGCACCCGGTGCGAGGTGTCCGACATCCGCTTGTCCAGCTCCGGCAGCACCCGGGACGCGACGTCGAGCAGCATCCAGCGGGGGCGCACGGTGAGCCGGGGCCGCTGGGCGTGCAGCGCGTCGGTGAACAACTGCCCGTGCGCCGCGACCTCGGTGCCGGTGTAGCCGGCTCCGACCACCACGAACGTGGCCCGGGCCTGCTGCTCGGCCGGGTCCTCGGCCTGCTCGGCCAGCTCGATCTGCCGGACGATGTGATCGTGCAGGTAGACCGCCTCGGGCAGACCCCGGAAGCCGTGCGCGTACTCGGTCACCCCGGGGATGGGCAACAGCTTGTTGACGCTGCCCACCGCGAGCACCAGCCGGTCGTACGCCAGCCGGTTCTTGTCCCCCTCCGGCTGGGTGAAGCCCACCCAGCGGTTTTGCAGGTCGACGTGGTCCGCCTCGCCGATCACCACGCGGACGTTCTTGAGCGTCCCGGTCAGCGGCACCGCGATCCGTCCCGGCTCGACCACGCCGGCCGCCACCTCCGGCAGCAACGGCAGGTACAGGAAGTAGTCGGTGGAGTTCAGCACCACGATCTCGGCCCGGTCCCGGGCGATCCGGCTCAACGTCTTCGCCGCGTGGTAACCGGCGAACCCGGCCCCCACGATCACCACACGAGGTTTCGTCATTGCGGGCCGTTTCCCGGCGCAGCCCGCGACAAACGTCCGCCGGCCCGGTTGCGGTCAGCTCGGTGCGGTGATCGCCCAGCGCTCGTGGTCGCGCCACGCGCCGTCGATGAACAGGTAGTCCGGGGAGAAACCCTCCAACCGGAAACCGAGCTTGCGGGCCACCCGCCGCGACGGCTCGTTGCCCGGCTGGATGTTCGCCTCCAGCCGGTGCAATCCCACCGAGGTGAAAGCATGGTCGATCACCAGGGAGACCCCCGCCGAGGCGTGCCCGGTCCCGCTGTACGGCTGGAACGCCGCGTATCCCAGGTACCCGCCGCGCAGCGCCCCCAGCACGATCCCGCTGATGTTCACGTACCCGGCGATCGCCCCGCTGGCCCGGTCGCAGATCAGGTAGCCGGCGCTGTCCCGACGGCGGATCCGACGCAGGTAGTGCTCGTACTCCTCGGTGGTGCCCGGCGCGACCAACCACGGATGGTGCAGGTCCCGGCTACGCTGCGCGGCGGCGACGAACTCGGCGGAGTCGGTGGGCCGGGGCCGGCGGATCGCGGCGGGACCGCCGGTACGCAGGTATCTCACGGCCGATCACACTGACCGACCGACCCCGCCGCTGTCCAACCGACCGGGCCTGGGCCGGGCAACACCGTTTGACCCGTCAGAGCGGGCCGGGGAACGGCTGCTCCATCGGCATGGGGAACTGGAGGAAGGTGGTGCCGCGCAGGTCCAGCCAGGCCCGGTCGGGCCCGCGAACCAGTCGCATCATCACCGCCTCACAGGACGGGCAGCGCGCGACCAGGCCCGGGGCGTGCGAGTAGACGTGCAGGCTGGCCATCGAGCCGGTCATCCCGCAGCTCTCGCAGCGGCCCACCGCGCTGCTCAGGTCGACGGTGAACAGCTCACGCATCGGGCCGTCGAGCATGTTGCCGTCCAGGTACGACATCTCGGTCATCGAAATCTCCTCGACAGGGCGTGCGTCAGCCGGTGGGTCCGAAGCGTTCGGTCTTGACCCGCCGTGAGGGGTGGCCCAGCCCTACCAGCAGGTCGGCCACGGTCTCCACGAACGCGGTCGGACCGCAGACGTAGGTGAGCGGTTGCAGGTCCGGTGGCCACCCGTGGGTGTTGACGTCGGCCAGCCCGATCCGGTGCGGCTCACCACGCCAGCCCTCGGGCGCCTCGCGGGTGTAGACGTAGGCGACGTCCAGACCGAAGTCGTCCCGGACCCGGCGACGCAGCTCGTCGGCGTAGATCACGTCGCCGGGGGTGCGCACCGAGTAGATCAGCCGGAACGGGGCCTTGTTGGCCGCGGCCCGCCGGGCCCGGATCATCGCCATCAACGGCACGATGCCGGAGCCACCGGCGACGAGCTGCACCGGCGCGGTCTCCTCGGACCGCCAGATGAACCAGCCACCGAGCGGTCCGCGGATCTCCACCGGGTCACCGGCACCGAAGACGTCGATGAGGTACGGCGACACCTCCCCGTCGTGCACCCGCTGGACGGTCACCTCGACGCGCGGCCCGCCCGGGCCGTCCACGGCGGGCCCGGCGATCGAGTACGACCGGGCCGCCTGGTAGCCGTCGGGAGCGGTGAGCCGCAGGTCGACGTGCTGCCCGGCCAGGTGACCCGGCCAGTCCGGCACCTCCAGCACCAGGGTCTGCGCGGTCGGTGTCTCCACCCGACGCTCCACCAGCCGGCCGACCTGCCAGCGGTTGGGCGTCCGGGGCTGGGTGCTCGTGGCCACGGCGCGCTCAGTCACCCTGGTACCGCTGTTCGCGCCACGGGTCGCCGTAGTCGTGGTACCCGGCGGTCTCCCAGAAGCCCGGCTCGTCCATCGTCTTGAGCCGCAGGCCGCGTACCCACTTGGCGGACTTCCAGAAGTACAGGTGCGGCACCAGCAGTCGGGCCGGGCCACCGTGCTCGGCGGGCAGCGGGGCACCGTCGAAGGTGTGCACCACCCAGGCCTGGCCGCCACGCAGGTCGTCCAGGGGCAGGTTGGTGGTGTACCCGCCGTAGGAGTGCGCGAGCGCGAAGTGCGCCCCGGTGTCGACCTCCGCGAGCAGGGTGTCCAGTGAGACGCCCTGCCAGCTGGTGCCGAGCTTGGACCAGCGGGTGACGCAGTGGATGTCCACCGTCGGCGTCTCCTGCGGCAGGGCCATCAACTCCTGCCACGACCAGCGGTGTTCGCTGCCGTTCTCGGCCGAGATGACGAACTCCCAGGTGTCCAGGGACACTCGGGGCGTCGGGCCGGCCGAGAGCACCGGAAAGTCCTCGGTCAGGTACTGACCGGGTGGCAGGGCCGGCTCCTGCGTTCGGGGCCGGCCCTGGAAGCCCGGTGACACGATTCCCATGGCACAGTCGTACCACCCGCGCCGGTGGGGCGGGAGCTTTACCGCGTACCCCGTCGTCGCCCGGCGTGGCGCGGTCAGTGCCGGTCGGCGACGACCTCGCGGTCGGCGGGCAGATTGCCGCCCCAGGTGGCCCGCAGGCTGGTCAGGGTGACCACCACCAGCACGCCGATGATCACGCCGAGCGAGGCCAGGGTCGGGATCTGCGGCACGCTGTCCCAGATGCCGTGCGCCCAGTGCAGACCCAGCTTGAGGCCGATGAACGCCAGGATGATGGCCAGGCCGTAGCTGAGGTGCACCAGCCGGCTCAGCGCCGCGTGCAGGACGAAGTAGAGCGCCCGCAGGCCGAGCAGGGCGAACGCGTTGGTGGCGAAGACCAGGTACGGGTCCTCGGTGATGCCGTAGACCGCCGGCACCGAGTCGACAGCGAAGACCACGTCGGTGGCCAACACCGCGACCACCACCAGCGCGAACGGCGTGAGGGCCCGCTTCGCGCCCTGCCGGACGGTCATCCTGGTGCCGTGGTAGTCGTCGACCACCGGCATGACCTTGCGCAGCAGCTTCACCGAGCGCATCTTGTTGATGTCGACTTCCTGCTGGTGCCCGGACATGGCGTCGCGCAGCAGCTTCACCGCGGTGGCGATGAGAATGATCGAGAAGAGCAGGAAGGCGAAGTCGAGGGTCTGCAACGCCGCCGCGCCGAGGGCGATGAAGACCGCCCGCAGCACCAGCGCGCCGGCGATGCCGTAGAGCAGCACCCGCTGGGCGAGCACGGCCGGCACCGCGAACGCGGCCAGCAACAGCATGAAGACGAAGAGGTTGTCGACCGAGAGCGACTTCTCCACCAGGTAACCGGTAAGGTATTCCACCCCCTGCTGGGAGCCGAAGCGCCCCCAGATCCAGGCGCCGAACGCCAGCGGCAGCGCGATGTAGAACGCCGACCAGCCGATGGCCTCCCGCATGGAGACCTCGTGCGGACGCCGGGTGACCAGGAAGTCCAGCACCAACAGCAGGAGCACGCCGGCGATGGTCACCGCCCACAGCGTGGGCGTGCCGACCGACGACAGGTCACTGGCGGCGGACAGGTACGACACTTCACTCATGTGGGTCTCCTCGAACACCGTCATGTTCGAGGTCTCCTTCACCCACCACCTGGTGGGCAACCACCCGAGGCACGCCGGGCGTGCCGTACTGACCGGAATGGTTCGTGGGAAGTACTCCCCTCGCACGACAAGGTTAGGCCAGGCCGAATCACCGCGCCAAGCGGGACATCGATGGTTGCCCTGGTAAACCGCTGTGCGCGGCCGGGACGGCGGCTGTCAGGGGCGGCGCAGCGTCGCCCCGGGAGCCATCGCCTGCTCCACCAGCCCCCGGTAGTCCCGGGGCAGCTGAGTCGCCACGTCGTCGAACTCACCACCGGTGATCGCCTCGCGCAGGGTGGTGAAGACCGCCCGGATGCCGTCCCGGGCGGCCGGCTCCGGCACGTTCCCGCGCAGCGCCACGCGCGCGACGAACTCGGCGGCGCCGAAACGGTCCGCCTGCTCGGTGCTCGGGCTCGGCTTGAGCACCAGTTGCAGCGGTTGGGGCAGCTGGGCGGCCAGGTCCAGGACCTCACCGCCGGTCAGCCGCTCGGCGAACGTCTCCAACACGGCCCGGGTCAGCTCGACCGCCCGCTCGGACGACGTCGCGGTGCGCTGGGAAACCTGGTCGATGAAGGTGTCGTAGTTCATCGCGTACTCCCTCGGGCTCGCGTCGACGCCTGCGGGTACCCGCGGCGGCGGCAGGAAAACGGCGCCGGGATTGCCCGCCCGGGGCGGGCGTGACCGGCTGGCGGGCGGGTAACCGCCGCCGGTCGTCACCACATCGATGCCCGAGGGAGCCCACGCCATGGCGAGCTACGCCGACGTCCTGCAGTACCTGTCGAGCCTGGACTACCCGGCCGAGAAGGACGACGTGGTCCGCGAGGCCGAGCGGGAGGGCGCCCCGCCGGACGTGCTGAAGGCGCTGCGGGCCCTGCCGCCGGTGGACTACGCCAACGGCACCGAGGTGGCCCGCTCCGCCGGCATCGAGGCGGCGCCCGAGGTGGGCCCGGCCCAGCGGGCCGAGCAGGCCCGGGACAAGAAGCACAACCGAGTCTCGCAGCACCTGCGCGGCATCTGACCCAGCGGTGACGCCCACAGCCCGGCGACGGGACCGTCACCGATGACCTACACCGGCGGTCCGTCCCGGCCGATGGACGTGCGCTTCCCCGCCGCCCGGCAGCTCGCCGTGGTGGCGTGGTAGGCGCCGTCGCCGGCTGCGCCTTCGCGGTGCTGCTGCCCGCGCCGCTCGCCGCGCTCGCCGGCTGGGACGTGGGCGCGCTGAGCTGGCTCGTGCTGGTCTGGCGCAAGCTCTGGCCGATGAACGCCGAACGGACCGCCCAGCTGGCCGTACACGAGGACCCGAACCGGGCGGTCCGGGACGCGCTGCTGCTCGTCGCCTGCCTGGCCAGCCTGCTGGCGGTGGGGTTGGTCGTGGCCAGCGCGCAGAGCGCCCCGCCCGGCCTGAGCCGGGAACTGCACGGCGGCCTGGGGGTGCTGAGCGTGGTGCTCTCCTGGTTCGTGGTGCACACCGTGTTCGCGGCCCGGTACGCCCGGATCTACTACACCGGCCCGGACGGCGGGGTGAACTTCAACCAGCCCGAGCCGCCCCGCTACTCCGACTTCGCGTACGTCGCGTTCACCATCGGGACCACGTTCCAAGTGTCCGACACCAACCTGACCAGCAACGAGATGCGTCGTACGGTGCTGCGGCACTCGATGGTGTCGTACCTGTTCGGGGCGTTCATCATCGCGGTGACCGTGAACCTGCTGGCGGGCCTGGCCCGCTGAGCCGCCCATCGACCCCGGGATCGGCACGGGGTGGGGGCTGGGCGAATCGCCGGGACAGGCGGGCGCCCCCTGGTCACGAACCGCGACCGAGGGCGCCACGCAAGCCTGCCCAGGCGGTGAGCCGCGTCCGAACCGGTCGCGACCACCAGGCGGTGGAGGCCCGCCCGAACCGGGCGGGCAGCACTGCCGGGGTCAACCATACGACAGGCCATCCTCCGTCTGGTCAGAATTTGACGAAATGTGGGCCAACACACGTCAAGATCGACCGGCCACCTCCGCGTACCGGTGCTCCAGATCCACCCGCGCCAGCGCCCCCACCAGCCAGGCCAACCGCTCCGACTCGCCGCTGGCCAGGCCGGCCAGGTCGGCCGCCGACCGGCCCAGCCCGAGCCGCCGGGCGGCGGTCAACGCCCGCCGGTCCGCCACCGGGGCCACCTCACGCCACAGTGCCTGCGTCTCGCGCAGAAACAGGTCGACGACCTGGTCATCGACGCCGGGAAGCTCACCGAGAAGCGCCCGCTCCCGGACCGGGTCGTGCTTCGCCATCGCCCGCAACCGGCGCAGATCACCCCGGTACCGCTCGACCACCGTTCGAGCCAGGTCACCCAACCCGTCGGCCAGGGAGTCCACGTCACCGCGCTGGCCGCTGGCCCGCAGCACCCGCACCCGGTCCGCGTGCAGCGAACGGGCCAACCGGGCGGCGCTGTCCCACCCCTCGTCGCGCAACGCCCGCGCCCCGTCCAACGCCCGGCGGAAGTCACCGCGACGGGCCAGCAGCACCGACAGGTACAACACCTGGAACAGGCTCGCCGGGTTGTTGGTCACCCGGAAGCCGTACTGCTCGGCGAAGCCCCGCCCGCTGCCGGCGAGCCGACGCGCCAGACGTTTCCGCTCCTCCATTGGATTGATCAGAGTGGTCGCCATGCCGGCGACTACCCGCGCCGCCGACGGTCACACCCGCCTCGCGCTGGTCCCGGCGCGGGGCCGTGCCGGCGGGGCGGTCAGCCGTGCAGGCCGCCGGTGCGGTCGGCGGGCCGTTGAGGCGGGTCGTGGGCAGGGCGGGCGCCGGCAGCGGCGGCGCCGGGTCGTCGGCGACCACACCGAAGCGCTGGTCGCCAGCCAGCCAATCCTCCCGGGCGGCGGCGATCTCCTCGTGCGAGCGGCCGACGAAGTTCCACCACATCACCAGGGGCTCCTCGAACGGCACCCCGCCCAGCAGCAGCAACCGTGCCCCGGCCCCGCCCCGCACGGTCAACTCCCGCCGGCCCGAGCCCAGGTAGAGCAGCGCCCCGGGCTCGAAACCCACGCCGGCGGCCTCCGCGGACCCGGACATCGCCAGCACCGCGTACTCGAAATCGGGCCGCAACGACAGCGTCGCCGGCGCGGTACCGGCCAGCTCCAGCTGCACACCGACCAGCGGGGTGTGCACCACCGCCGGTGACCGCTGCCCGGCGAACTCGCCGACCAGCAGAGTGACGTCCAGGTCACCGTCGCGCCAGCGCGGCAGGTCGGCGTGGTGCGCGAAGTCGGCCGCACCGGCGCGCGCCGAGTCCGGCAGCGCCACCCACAGCTGCACGCCGTGCATCACCGGCGGGTGCACCGCCGGCGACCGCTCGGAGTGGGCGATGCCGTTGCCGGAGGTCATCACGTTCAGCTGACCAGGCCGGATCGGCTGCACGCTGCCGAGGCTGTCCCGGTGCAGGATCTCACCCTCCAGCAGCCAGGTCACCGTCTGCAGGCCGGTGTGCGGATGCGGCGGCACCTCCATGCCGGGCCGCTGCGCCACATCATCCGGACCGAAATGATCCACGAAACACCAGGCGCCCACCATCCGACGCGCACGCTGCGGCAGCAGCCGCCGCACCGTGGTGTACCGACCCAACGGCACGTCGTGGCCGGGCAACAACACACTGCCGGGATCGACGTCGGCCACACCAGGCGGTCGGGTCTGCGCCAGCATTGATTCAGTACGCTCCACCGCCCGACTGTACGCTCACGCCCACCGACGGCCGCGGCGCTTCCAGCTCAGCCGGACGACACCGCCACCCTGTTCGCGCCCGCGACCAGGTCGAGAAGGATCCGCTCGGCGGCACGGTCCCAGCCGGGGCTGCCGAGCACCGTGCCCGCGGCCACCCCGTCCCAGCGCGCGTCGCCTACCGCGACCGAGCCCGCGCCGGCTCCCACCCGAACCCGCACCGGAGTCGCTCCGCGCACCCGGACGTCGAGCTGACTGGTCCCGCCGGTGAGCCGCACGGTCATCGTGGTGGGGCTGCCTGAACCGATGCTGTCGGTCTGGCCGTCGACGGGCGGAAGGAGAAGCTCGGTGCGGGCGGACCCGCCGGCGAGTTCCACGCCCAGCAGCCGGGCCCGGGTCAGATCCAGCGTCTGGCCGCTCACTCCGCCGACCAACCGCAGACGCCATTCGACCCGCTCGTTGAGCAGCACCCGCACCGCCCGCGGGCCGGACCCACCGGTGGCCACCAGGCCGAGCCGTACCGTCTCCCCCAGCACCGCCGGCCGCGGCGCCACCGCCGAGCCGGTCGGACCACTGATCCGGTAGAGGTCGTCGCCCAGGTCGGCCACCCGCAGGTCGAACAGGGACAGCCCGTCGGCGAGTACGAAGGTGCCTCGCTGGCGATCGGCCAGCGGCGCGGTCATCTCCCGCTCGGTCGCGGCACCCCCCGACCCACGACCAGTCGCGTCCGGTCCGGGCCTGGTGCCGTCGGCTGCGGTGCCGTCGGGTGCGGTGCCGTCGGGTGCGGTGCCGTCGGGTCCGACGCCGGCCGGGCCGACTTCGGGGTCGGGTTCGGGTCCGCCTCGCGGCCCGGTGTCCATGGGCCGGGTGCCGTTGGGTGCGGTGCCGTCGGGTCCGCTGGAGTAGGTCATGCCGAGGCGCTGCGGGTCGGCGACTATCACGACCACCGCAGTCGCGCCGAGAACCAGCACGACGGCCGCGGCAGCCACCAACAACCGGGCACCGACAGACCAGCGCCGGCCGGATACCTCGCCATCGGCAGGTTCCGGCTCTGTCAGCGGTTCACCCCTCATGCCGTACCCACTGCGGACATCTGTCATCCCTCCGCCGGTCCCCGCCGGGAGGTACGTACCCGCCAGCCGATCGGATCACGCCGCCCCGATCACGCCGCCCCGCTCGGTCGCGCCGCTGCGTCTCGTCCCACGTCCCGCCGCTAGGTCGCGCCGCTGCGTCTCGTCCCACGTCCCGCCGCTATGTCGCCAACGAGATCTTGGACAGTTTTCGTTCGTAGGGCGGGCCTAGGTAACGGAAACTGTCCAAGATCTGGGCGTGGACACGCCGCTGGCCGGCACCCCGGATGGGGGGTGCCGGCCAGCGGTCGGTGCCGTGCGGTGGTGCGGTGGTGCGGGTCAGCTGTTCCAGTGCTGGGCGACGAGGTCGGTGGCCTGCTGCTCCCACTGGGCGTAGGCGTCGGGGTAGGCGGAGACCTGGACGGTCTGCGCGGCGTCGGTCAGCGGCATGTCCTGCCAGCCGTCGACCTGCCTGAGGCCCTT
>NZ_JAEVHL010000176.1 GCF_016803395.1 Micromonospora tarensis
GTACGCCGGGCGGCGCGGCCCGGTGCGCCGCCGGGCGACGACGTCAGCAGCCCGGTGGCCACGGCGGCGACGAGCCCGCTGAGCGCTGCCACAGCGACCATGCCCGGTGGAAAATGCACGCCTCCAAGAGTGCCGGATGCGCGCACGCCGTGGGGGGCTGAGTGTGCATCTGTTGGGACACAGGGCCTACCCGGGTGGGCTGGCGGGTCGGCGGTGTCATGCTGGTACGCATGCCTGAGCTGCGGTCGAGGACTTCCACACACGGTCGGACGATGGCCGGCGCCCGGGCCCTCTGGCGGGCCACCGGGATGACCGACGACGATTTCGGCAAGCCGATCGTCGCCATCGCCAACAGTTTCACCCAGTTCGTGCCTGGTCACGTACACCTCAAGGACATGGGTGGCCTGGTCGCCGACGCGGTCGCGGAGGCCGGCGGGGTGGGCCGGGAGTTCAACACCATCGCTGTCGACGACGGCATCGCGATGGGCCACGGCGGCATGCTCTACTCGCTGCCCAGCCGCGAACTGATCGCCGACGCGGTCGAGTACATGGTCAACGCGCACTGCGCGGATGCCCTGGTCTGCATCTCCAACTGCGACAAGATCACCCCCGGGATGCTGCTGGCCGCGTTGCGGCTCAACATCCCGACCGTCTTCGTCTCCGGCGGCCCGATGGAGGCCGGCAAGACGATGGCGATCGAGGGCGTCGTGCACAGCAAGATCGACCTGATCGACGCGATGATCGCGTCCTCGAACGAGGCGGTCACCGACGAGCAGCTCGGTGAGATCGAACGCTCCGCCTGCCCGACCTGCGGCTCGTGCTCCGGCATGTTCACCGCCAACTCGATGAACTGCCTCACCGAGGCGATCGGGCTGGCGCTGCCCGGCAACGGTTCGACGCTGGCCACCCACGCCGCGCGCCGGTCGCTCTTCGTCGAGGCCGGCCGCACCGTCGTGGAGATCGCCAAGCGGTGGTACGACGGCGACGACGACTCGGTGCTGCCGCGTACTGTCGCCTCCAAGGCCGCCTTCGAGAACGCCGTCGCCCTGGACGTGGCGATGGGCGGCTCCACCAACACGGTGCTGCACCTGCTCGCCGCCGCCCGCGAGGCGGAGCTGGACTTCGGCGTCGCCGACATCGACGCGATCTCCCGACGGGTGCCGTGCCTGGCCAAGGTCGCCCCGAACTCGCCGAACTACCACATGGAGGACGTGCACCGGGCCGGCGGCATCCCGGCGATCCTCGGTGAGTTGGACCGGGCCGGGCAGCTCAACCGGGACGTGCACGCCGTGCACTCCCCCTCGCTGGCGCAGTGGCTCACCGACTGGGACGTGCGCGGCGGCTCCGCCACGCCCACCGCGGTCGAGCTGTTCCACGCCGCCCCCGGCGGGGTCCGCACCACCGAGCCGTTCTCCACCACCAACCGGTGGTCCTCGTTGGACACCGACGCGGCCGGCGGCTGCATCCGGGACCGCGAGCACGCCTACTCCGCCGACGGCGGGCTGGCCATCCTGCACGGCAACCTGGCCCCGGAGGGCTGCGTGGTGAAGACCGCGGGCGTTCCGGACGAGTGTCTGACCTTCCGCGGTCCCGCGAAGGTCTACGAGTCGCAGGACGACGCGGTGACCGCGATCCTCGCCAAGGAGATCGTCGCGGGCGACGTCGTGGTGATCCGGTACGAGGGACCGAAGGGCGGGCCGGGCATGCAGGAGATGCTCTACCCCACCTCGTTCCTCAAGGGACGAGGGCTGGGCCGCTCCTGCGCGCTGCTCACCGACGGCCGCTTCTCCGGCGGCACCTCCGGGCTCTCCATCGGGCACGCCTCCCCCGAGGCCGCCTCCGGTGGGCTGATCGCGCTGGTCCGCGAGGGTGACGAGATCGTCATCGACATCCCCAACCGGTCGATCGAGCTGAACGTGCCCGCCGAGGAGTTGGCGGCGCGACGGGTGGCGGAGGAGAAGCGCGACCGGCCGTACACCCCGACCGACCGGCAGCGCCCGGTGTCGGCGGCGCTGCGCGCGTACGCCTCGATGGCCACCTCGGCCAGCGACGGCGCCTATCGCCGGGTGCCCGAGTAACGGTCCGATCCCTGTGAGGTAACAACAGGATCATTGATATTGGGGTATCCGAGCCAGCGGGATACCCCAATATCGCTGATATCGGCGCCACCGAAGCCCGCGCGCGGCGGGCGGTCGACGAAACACGGTCCGCGGATGTCGGTCGGTTCGGCTAGCGTGTCGTCGATCTATCCGGGGGTGAGCCCCGGATTTTCTACGGGGAAGAGGCGTGTACGTGTCATTTGGCAGGAAGTCCGTGGCGGTGGCGGTCTCGGCGCTCACCGCGCTCGCTGTCGCCGCGTGCGGCACGACGTCCGGCGGTTCTGGCGGGTCCGACGAGCCCAAGCAGCCCAGCGTGCTGGAGCTGCTGGCCAGTGACCTGAAGGGGTCGCTGCAGAAGACCGCCGAGGCCACCGACAAGAGCGACTCGGTGACCGTCGCGATGTCGGGCACGGCGGGCGGCGAGAAGGTCGAGATGCGCGGCGTCCTGGACCTCGGCGACCCGGTCAAGGCCGAGATGACGACGACGGACCCGAAGGGCGACGCGACTGCCGTCCGGATGGTCGGCGCGGTCATCTACGTCGAGATTCCCGCGGCGGACCGCGCGGAGATGGACGGCAAGCGCTGGATGAAGATGGACCTCAGCGCCGCCGGCAAGCAGGCCGGGATGAACTTCGGCAAGCAGTTCGAGGACATCGACCCGACCAAGCAGGTCAAGACGCTGCTCGCCACCGAGGGCACCAAGGTGGTCGGGCAGGAGACGGTGAACGGGGCGGCGACCGTCCACTACACCGTCACCACTCCGATCGCGACCTACCTTGCGCAGCTCGACGCGAAGCTGCGGGCGGGCGTCGAGCAGCAGATGACCAAGATGGGCGTCAAGGAGATCACCACCGACCTGTGGGTCGACGAGCAGTACCGGCCCCGCCGGGCGGCCCTGAAGATGGGCCCGCTGGGCGATCTGGTGATGGACTACACCGACTACGGCAAGCCGGTGACCATCGAGACGCCGCCGACGGCGGAGACCCTCGACTTCGCCGAGATGCTCAAGGGTCTGCAGGGACTGAGCGCCGGCAACTGATCAGTACTTGATGGCTACCCGGCCGGGCGCGGCGACGCACCCGGCCGGGCAGTGCCGTGTCCGCCCCTGCCCGGGCGGGGTTCGCCGGGTCAGGACGGTGCCCACGGTCCGCTGACGAACTGCCCGTTGCCGACGAACGGGCTGACGTTGGGCACGCACCCGCCCAGGTCGATGGTCTGGGTCATCATGACCGGGCCGGGCTTGCCGCGACCGCCGCACTTCATGTGGGCGAAGCCGAGGAAGTGGCCGAACTCGTGATTGATCACGCCGGCGTGGTACTCGTCGATGCTGACCGGGTATCCCGGTGACCCCTGGAGCCAGCGCCGCAGGTTGATCATGATGGTCTTGCCGTACTTGCAGGAGTAGACGCCCTCGGTGTCGACCCCGCTCGCGCCGCAGAGTCGGTCCACTGTCCTCGGTGTGGCGAGCCGCACGTCGACGTCGACAGTCGAGGTGCCGACCCGCTGGAACGACCACGACGCCCGGGTCAGGTTCACCGCCGAGTTGGTGACCGGATGCTGTGCCGACGCGGCCCACCCGTTCGGTGCCGCCAACACCTGCTCGATGCTGGCGGCGAACCGGTCCGGCTTCCAGGCGGGGATGTCACCCCAGGCGATGCCCTTCTCCACCGAGACGCTGTAGCGCACCCGTTTCCTGCCCTCGCCGATCACGCGACCGTTGCCGCTGGCGGTGGTGAAGGTGCCGGCGGCCCTGGTGGGGATCTGCGCGTCGGTCGGGATCCTCGGCGTCGGGCTGGAGGTCGGTGTGTCGCGGAGGCTCGGCGCCGAGCGCCGCACACCCGGGTCGGGGGGTGGGGCTTCGGCCTGCCCGGAAGCCGGGGTGGACAGGCCACAGCCGGCGGTCGCCAGCGCCACCGCCAACGAGATCGGCACGAGCAGCCGTCCGTTGATCCGCACGTCGAAACCTCCAGGAGCGATCACGCGTCAGTGAGGAGCACCCGAAGGCTAGGTGACTACCGGTAAGGAAAACGTCAAGACGATCGGATGCCGGACGCCGGCAAATACCGACATTCACAGCACTTCGCATCGAGCAGGTCACCTTGGGTAGCAATCGCAGCCGGTTTGAGCGAGGTCAGGCGGCCGCCACCACATGGTCGATCACCAGGTGGGCGGCACCGGTGATGCCGACGTCCTGGCCGGCGCTGACCCGCTCGATGAGCAGGGTCTGGGTGGCCAGCGGCAGGCACCGCTCGTAGAGGGTGCCCCGCATGCTGGCCAGCAGCGGCTCACAGTCGGCGAGTCGACCGCCGATGGCGACCACCTGCGGGTTGAAGAAGTTGACCACGACGGCCAGGATCTCGCCGATGGCTCGGCCGGCCTGCCGGGCGAGCGCCGTGGCGTGCCGGTCGCCGTCGTCGATCAGGCGGAGCACGCCGGTCAGGTCGGAGACCGGTACGCCCTGCTCACGGAGCGCTGTGACCAGGGCCGCGCCGCTGGCCACCGCCTCCAGACAGCCGGCGTTGCCGCAGGTGCACGGCGGTGCGGGATCGGCCACCACCCGGCAGTGGCTGATGTCGCCGGCCGACCCCTGTGCGCCCCGGTGCAACCGTCCACTGGAGATCACCCCGGAGCCGATCCCGGTGCCGGCCTTGATGTAGACGGCGTGGTCCAGCTCGGGATGCGCCGTGCGGTGCGCGCCGAGCGCCATCAGGTTGGCGTCGTTGTCCACGATGACCGGTACATCGATTTGGCCGGCACAGAAGGCGGCGACGTCGAAGCCGTTCCAGCCGGGCATCCGCGACGGGCTGACGATCCGGCCGGTGGCGTGCTGCACCGGACCGGGGATGCCGATGCCGATGCCGCGCAGCGCACCCACCGCGGCATCACCGCGCGCCGCCTGGTCCGACAGGGGTACGGCGGCCAGCGCCGCCACCTCGGCCAGCAGCGCGTCGAGCACCGCCTCCGGGCCGTCCTCGATGCGGACGGGCAGGGTACGGCCCTGGACCACCCGCCCGGAGAGGTCAAGCGTGCCGACCCGCGCGTGGTGCGCGCCGAGGTCGATGGCACCGACCACGGCACCGCCGGTGGGCACGGCGAGTTGCCGCGGTCGCCGTCCGCCCCGGGAACGGCCGGCGCCGGTCTCCTCCAGCAGCCCTTGACTGATCAGCGCCTCGACCCGCTGAGAGACCGTCGACGGGGAGAGCCCGGAGAGGCGGGACAGGTCGGCACGACTGACGGCCGCTCCGCTGGCCACCCAGCGCAGCATCTCGCGGGGGCCGCCCCGGAGGGTCTCGCGTGGCGCGTCGTCAATCGTCACGTCAGGTTCTTAGCATCCCCGGTTTGTTCAAGCAACCAGTTGACTTAGTTTGCTGGCTACCTTTAGATGACGCTGTTGGTTCGATATGAAGCTTACTTAGTTTTGTGATCGAAGAAAGTGAGGCCGCCTGGTGGCACCGGTGACGACGGGTGCGGACCGACCGATGGTGTCGGTACGCGGCCTGCACAAGTGGTTCGGTCCGCTGCACGTGCTCAAGGACATCGACCTCACGGTGGCCGCCGGCGAGGTGGTCGTCGTGGTGGGGCCGTCCGGCTCCGGCAAGTCGACCCTGTGCCGCTGCCTCAACCGGCTGGAGACGGCCGGGCAGGGCAGCATCGAGATCGACGGCGAGCCGCTGCCGGCCGAGGGCCGAGCGCTGGCCCGGCTGCGCGCCGACGTCGGCATGGTCTTCCAGTCCTTCAACCTCTTCGGTCACAAGACGGTGCTGGACAACATCACCCTCGGTCCCACCCGGGTCCGCAGGATCGCCCGGCCCGAGGCGCGGCAGCAGGCGATGACCCTGCTGGAGCGCGTCGGCATCGCGGACAAGGCGGACCACCACCCGGCCCAACTCTCCGGCGGGCAGCAACAACGGGCCGCGATCGCCCGCGCCCTGGCGATGCAGCCGAAGGTGCTGCTCTTCGACGAACCGACCTCGGCCCTCGACCCGGAAATGGTCAACGAGGTGCTCGACGTGATGGTCTCCCTCGCCGCCGAGGGGATGACCATGATCGTGGTCATCCACGAGATGGGGTTCGCCCGCCGCGCCGCCGACCGGGTGGTCTTCATGGACGACGGCCGGATCGTCGAATCCGGCGCCCCGGACGACTTCTTCGCAGCTCCGCGCAGCGAGCGGGCCCGCGACTTCCTATCCAAGATCCTCCAGCACTAGCCCCCAACGGGAGGGTGTCATGTCAATCCTCAAGATGCGCTTCACCGGACGGCGCTCGCTCGCCCTCACCGCGACCGCGGTGGCGGTGTCCCTCGCCGCGGCCGGCTGCGGCGGTGACAGCGGCGGCAGCACTCCCGCGCTGCCCGGCAACCCCGGCCTGGGCGGCGACGGCGTGGTCGCCCAGTCGGTGTACGACGCGGCCCCGGTCGCGAGCGACGCGGACATCCCGGCCGGTTCCACGATGGAGGCGATCCGCAAGCGCGGTTACCTGAACATCGGCGGATCCCTGGACGCGCCCCTGCTCGGCCAGCAGAACCCGGTCAGCGGCACCATCGAGGGCTTCGACGCCGACATGGCGAAGCTGCTGGCGAAGTACATCATCGGCAAGCCCGAGGTGAAGACGACGACCATCGGCACCCAGACCCGGGAGGCCATGCTCCAGGCCAAGTCGGTGGACGCGGTCTTCCAGACCTACACGATCACCCCGCAGCGGGCCACCCAGGTCGCCTTCGCCGGGCCGTACCTCACCTCCGGCCTGGCGGTCGGGGTCCGCAAGGACGACACCTCGATCAAGAGCGTCAAGGACCTCGCCGGAAAGACAGTCATCGTCGGGGCGAACACCCCCGCCGTCACCGCGCTGCCCTCCGCCGCCCCCGGCTCGAAGCAGATCGCCTTCGGCACCGACCCGCAGGCGTTGCAGGCGCTGCTGCAGAAGCGCGGGGACGCCTACGTGCAGGACTTCACGCTGCTCGCCTCCGGCGCCAAGGCCAACCCGGGGATGAAGGTGGTCGGCGAGCCGTTCACCACCGAGGCGTACGGCATCGGCCTCAACCGGGAGGACGCTCAGTTCAAGGAGTTCGTCAACAACTGGCTGAAGAAGATCCAGGCCGACGGCACCTGGGCGAAGGTCTGGGAGGGCACCCTCGGCTCGGTGGTGGAGGGTGGGGCGCCCACCCCGCCGGCTCTCGGCTCCGCCGACGGCTCCTGAGGAACCTCCCGTACCGATGGACGCCCTCACCGCCCACCTGAGCGAGCTCGGCCACGGCCTGGTCACGACTGTCGAACTGACAGTCGTGACCACCGTCGGCGCGATGCTGCTGGGCATCGTCGTGGCCACCCTGCGGATCGCCCCCGTCCCGCTGCTGCGGGCGATCGGCACGGTGTACGTCGAGGTGTTCCAGAACCTGCCTCTGCTGGCCCTGCTGGTGCTCTTCGTGTTCGCCCTGCCGACCATCGGCATCACCTTCCCGCTGTTCACCTCCGCCGCGATCGTCATCGCCGTCTACGAGGGGGCGTACCTGGCCGAGGCGATCCGGGCCGGGATCAACACCGTCGGCGTCGGTCAGGCCGAGGCGGCCCGCGCCATCGGGCTCACCTTCGGTCAGTCCCTGCGGCACGTGATCCTGCCGCAGGGACTGCGGGCGGTGATCCAGCCGATCGGCAACATCTGCATCGCGCTGCTGATGAACACCTCGCTGGCCGCCGCCGTCGGGGTGGTCGAGCTGACCCAGGCGGCGAACAACGTGAACCTGGTCGAGGCCCAGCCGATCGCCGTCTTCACCGGCGCGGGCCTCGCCTACATGCTGCTGGCGTTGATCATCGGTCAGGTCACCGGCCTGCTGGAACGAAGGCTGGCGATCGTCCGATGAACAAGACGCAACAGATCCTCTTCGACGAGCCCGGCCCCCGCGCCCGACGACGCATCCGGATCGCCACGGTGCTGGGCGCCGTGCTGCTGGCCGGCGGTGTGGTGGCGGCCGGCTACCAGTTCGCCAGCCACGGCGAGCTGGCCGCCGCCCGGTGGGAGCCGTTCACCACCTGGCCGATCTGGCGGTACCTGCTCAACGGCCTGTGGGCCACCGTGCGCGCCGCCGCCGCGACCGCCGTGCTCAGCGCCGCGCTCGGGTTGCTGCTGGCCCTCGGCCGGCTCTCCACCCATCGACCGCTGCGCTGGCTGGCCGGCGCGTACGTGGAGATCTTCCGGACCGTGCCCACCCTGTTGCTGATCTACGTGACGCTGTTCGCGCTGCCGCAGTACGGGCTGAACTTCCCGCTGTTCTGGAAGTTGGTGGTGCCGCTGGTGGTCTCCAACTCGGCGGCGTTCGCGGAGATCTTCCGATCCGGCATCCTGGCCCTGGACCGGGGCCAGACCGAGGCCGGCCTCGCGGTCGGGTTGCGCCGCGGCCAGGTGATGGCGCTGGTGGTGCTCCCGCAGGCGCTGCTCCAACTCGCCCCGTCCCTGGTCAGCCAGCTGGTCGGGCTGCTCAAGGACACCTCGCTCGGCTTCGTGGTCAGCTACACCGAGCTGCTCTACAGCGGGCAGGTGCTCTCCTCCTACACCCACCTGCTGATCCAGACGTTCCTGGTGGTGGCGCTGCTCTACCTGGTGGTCAACGCCTCGCTGTCGAAGTTCGCCCGGGTGCTCCAGGCCCGCAACGGCCGCTTCGGCGCACGGCGCGGACGGCGGACCGCCGACCTGCCCCCGCCGCTTCTCGAAGGGAACACCCCGCGGTGACCAACTTCCGCTACGCCGAACTGGCCCGGGTCGTCCGCAACGGCTTCGTCGAGAGCAGGCACTTCGGCAGCGTCGTGGTGCTCGACCCGGACGGCACTGTCGCCCTCGCCGCCGGCGTACCCGACGAACCGGTGCTCCCCCGCTCCACCCTCAAGCCGGTGCAGGCACTGGCCTGCCGGATCGCAACGGGCGACGAGCTGAACGGCCCGGCGCTGGCCCTCGCCGCAGGCAGCCACACCGGCGACGACCGGCACGTCGAGGTGGTTCGGGCGATGCTGGCCGGGGCCGGCCTGACCGAGGACGCGCTCGGCTGCCCGGTGGACTGGCCGGAGGACGAACCGACCCGGGACCGGCTGATCCGCGCCGGCGGGCAGCGCGACCGGATCCGGATGAACTGTTCCGGCAAGCACGCCGCGATGCTCGTCGCCTGCGTCGCCCGGTCCTGGAGCACACCCGACTACCTCGACCCCGACCACCCGCTCCAGCGGGAGACCGCCGCCACCGTCGCCCGACTGGCCGGCACGCCGATCGCCCACCACGCGGTCGACGGCTGCGGCGCGCCGCTGTTCGGTCTGCCGCTGACCGGGCTGGCCCGCACCTTCCACGCGCTGGTCACCGCGCCCGCCGGCAGCGACGAGGCACTGGTCGCGCAGGCCATGCGTCAGTACCCGGAGTACGTGGGCGGCTGGCACGGGCACCCGAACACCGACCTGATGCGGGCGCTGCCCGGCGTCCTGGCCAAGGGCGGGGCCGAGGGTGTGCTGGCGGTGGCCGCACCGGACGGTCACGCCGTGGCGGTGAAGGCGGTCGACGGCTCGCCGCGAGCCACCACCGCCATCGCCCTCGCCGCCCTGGGCGCGGTGGGCGTACCAGTGGCTGGAGCCGACGCGCTGCGCCAGGTGCCGGTGCTCGGCGGCGGCGAACCCGTCGGGGCCGTCACGGCCGTCATCGCGGCGGCACCGTCCCGTACCGAAGCGGCACCCTCCCGTACCGAAAAGGAAGATTCATGAGCACATTCGAGATCTGCATCGACAGCGTCGAGGGGGCGGTGGCCGCCGAGGAGGCCGGCGCCGACCGGGTGGAGTTGTGCTCCGCGCTCTTCGACGGCGGGTTGACGCCCAGCCTGGGCACCATCGAGACGACAGTGCGCGCGGTCAGCCGGATCCGGGTGCACGTGATCGTCCGTCCCCGGGCCGGCGACTTCATCTACTCGCCGTTCGAGATCGAGGCGATGGAGCGGGACGTCCGGGCCGCCGTGGCGGCCGGCGCACACGGCATCGTGATCGGCGCGCTCACCGCCGAGGGTGACGTCGACGTGCCGACCACCCGCCGGCTGATCGCCGCCGCCGGCGACGCGAGCATCACCTTCCACCGGGCGTTCGACATGACCCGCGACCCGCACGCGGCGCTGGAGCAGCTGATCGAGTTGGGCGTCCACCGGGTGCTCACCTCCGGCCAGGAGGTGAGCGTGCTGGAGGGCGCTCCGCTCATCGCCGACCTGGTGCGCCGGGCCGCCGGCCGGATCGTCGTCATGCCGGGCGGTGGCATCACCCCGCGCAACATCGCCCGGATCGTCGAGGCGACCGGCGCCGACGAGTACCACTTCGCCGCGCTGGTCAGCTCGGACAGCCCGGCCGTGCACCGCAACCCGGCGCCGCTGATGGGTGGCAGCCTGAACCGGCCCGAGTACGAGCGTTCGGGCACCTCGGGCGCCCTGGTCGGCCAGGTGCTCGCCGCCGCCCGCGGCTGACCCCTCCGCCGCGTCCAAGCGCTCGATGCTCGCGCCCTCGGCCGCGAGGATCGCACTCGCCCGCGATGATCGCGTCCTCGGGCGCCATGATCGTGCTCGAACATGGATGTAGTGGCCTCCCGCGACAGGGAGGCCACTACATCATGGATCGAGCGGAAACCCGACGACGATCACAGGGCGACGACGGCGTCCTCCGCGAGGGTGAACAGCCCGGCATCAAGGGTTATCATCTTCAGTTTGGTGCCCTTCGGAACGTCGAAGTAGACGTTCGCGGTCACCGAGTTGCCTGGATTGATCTCATCGAGGAAGCCCTGGCCGTCATCGTTGCCGTAGATGCCGGCCTCCCCATCGACCTCGTATTTCCGGCCACTGCCATCCTGCGCGGAAATGCTGCCGTCGGCGTGGAAGGAGTGCGCCTTCTTGGTGACGTTCTTGACGGTCACACTGACCCTGCAGAACGCACCCTGCGCCTTGGTGTTGAGGAACTCGCTGCCCACCCGCGCGATCCCGCACTTCACACTCCTGACGGTGAACTCGAAGTCGCCGCCGCGCACCTTGTCGCCGATGCCCGGAGCCTTCGGCGCTGCGGGTTTGGGGGCCGTGGTCGTTGTCACCGGTGAGGGTGCCGTCAGATTCTCTGCCGGCGCTGCCGGGCTCGCGGAGACGGAGCTGCCCACATCAGGGGACGCGCTGTCGCTGACGGCCGCGGCATCGGTCTTCTTGTCGTCGGCGGTAAGGCTCACGACCAGACCACCGCCACAGCAGAGCAACACGAAGGCGGCAACTCCGATGAGGGTCGGCAGCAGCCACGAGGCACGCTTCCTGGCAACGGGCGATGGTGGGAACTGACCGGGCGTCGGCGGAGGGAGTTGGCCCGCAGCAGGCGGCGGGTACTGCCCGGCAGGTGGCTGCGGGAACGGCGAGCTAGGGGGAACTGGCGGCTGACCGGTGGCCGGCTGGTTGCGGATGGGCTCGTTGGGGGCCGTCATCGAATGGTGTCTCCCGGGTCCTGATCGGCGTTGCCACGCATGAGGAAGGCCTTTGCACGTTGCCATGGAAGCCAGTGCGAATGAGTCGTCCGCCCAGGCGGAAACGCACGACAAGCCACCCCGGCAGTTGCCCGGTACGGTGAGCGGTCCGTCACACGTTCAGACAATCTTCGTTCAGCCACCAAGCATTGCGTCACTCACAATGCCCCCGAATGTCGTTGACGCTGCCGAATAATGCGTTGGTCGACCGATCGGGCCAGCAAACCTGCCCGCAGTCAGCTATCCGACAGATTCGTCTGCTCGGACCGAATCGACGACACGGACATCTCCATCCGGCAACCAGAACCACCCGGGCAGATCGCCTGACACCCGACCGGGCAACTCTTTCCGTTCGTACGCCCCGCTGGTCACACCTCTTTCCAGTCGTGCCGGCGAGTAACTTCTCGTACCACCGCCTTCACGAGGAGTCACTCGCATGTCTGAGGAGACCTGGCTCGCGGCCCGTCTGATCCCCACATCCGGCATCAATGGAGCAGAGGAACAAGAGCGACGCGCAACCTCCGCCCTGTTGGCGGTGATGAGCGCGGTCCGGGAGTTTGGGCGTGTCCTGACCCAGTCCCTCGGCGCCCCGGCCGGAACGGTGCAGACCTTCATCGAGGTTCCATTCAAGCTCGGGAATCAGCAGTTTTTCCCGGACGGTCTCATCCGTGTTCGACGAGGGCAGCGGCAGTGGACCGCCCTGATCGAGGTCAAGACCGGCAGCAACGCGCTGAAGTCCGATCAGTTGGAGGCGTACCTGGACATCGCCCGGGAGTAAGGCTTCGACGCCCTCATCACGGTCTCCAACGAGATCGCCCCTGTCCCGGGTCAGCATCCGACCACGATCGATCGCCGGAAGCTACGCAAGGTCGCCCTGTATCACCTGCCATGGACGGAGATCCTGACCCAGGCCGTGGTCCAGAAGGAGTATCGAGGCGTCGCTGACCCGGACCAAGCATGGATTCTGGGAGAGCTGATCAGGTATCTCGAGCATCCGCGCTCAGGCGCACTGGAGTTCAGCGACATGGGGCCGTCTTGGGTCGAGGTACGGGAAGGCGTATCAGCCGGAACGCTGCGAGCCGGCGACAGCGGAGCGGCCGAGGTGGCGGGCCGCTTCGACGCACTGATCCGCTACGCCTGCCTGCGACTCGGCAGACAATGGGCACCGACGTCACCCCGGCGCTGAGCCGTCGCGATCTCACCGATCCGGCCGCACGCACCCAGGCCTTGGCTAATCAGCTCGCCACCACCGGGACCCTGACCGGCAGCATCAGGATTCCCGGGGCGGTCGGCCCACTTCAGGTCATGGCCGACCTACGGGCCGGTCAGGTGGTCTGCCACGTCGATGTCGAGGCTCCTCGCTCCGGTAGGCCGGCCACGCGGGTGAACTGGCTGGTTCGCCAACTACGAGACGCGCCGGACACGGTTCGGATCGAGGCGTTCGCCATGCATGCCCGCGGCGGGGGTGCGACGGACCTCCTACGCCAGGTCCGTGTCGAGCCGGCGACGCTGATCACCGATCCTGTGCGCGAACTGCGGGCATTCCGGGTCGCCCAGAGCACGACAGCGGGAACCAAGCGCGGCAGCGGGCGAGGTGCCTTCATCGATTCGGTGCTGCACGCGATCGACGACTTCTACGAGCAGATCATCCAAAATCTCAAGCCGTGGATGCTCGCGCCGCCCCGCCTGCGTTCGCCGGAAGACGTCGCGCCTGTGCAGCCGGTGGCGGCCAGCCTCGTCTCTACTGCCATCTCATCCCAGGACAACCCGGAACCCGGCACCTCAACGCCGAAAGACATCAACTCTGGGGTTGGCAGCCAGTCGGAGGTGTGAGCCCGGGCGCACCACCTGCGGCGCGATCGGGTGGCAGCCGCGTCGATGTGTTCGAAAGCGGTATACCTCAGAGGCATAAATATGGGTCTTCTGCTGGGTTTGTGGGTTGTTTGGTGGTCATCGTTTGGGGAGTTGGGGCCGGTGGCTGCCGAGGCTGAGCATGGCCAGGGCGATGAGGG
>NZ_JAEVHL010000177.1 GCF_016803395.1 Micromonospora tarensis
GCGGGCGGCGCGCCGGCGCAGCAGCAGCATCGCCGCCAGCCAGAGCGCCAGCGTGGCCGGCGAGGGCCACCTCGAACGGGATGTCGACGGCCAACAGGCCGGCGCTGAGCGCCAGGTAGACAGCGATCCCCGCGCCGTCGGCGAGCAGGATCGGCCAACGCAGCCGCCGGTGGGTGAGCACCACTGTGACGAAGAAGAGGTTGAGCCCGAGCACGCCGAGCAGCTGCGCGCCCTCCACCCGGTGGCCACTGCTGATCAGGGCGAGCGTCATCGGCAGCGGCAGGCTGTAGACCAGCGCGCGGAGCCGGACCGAGCGGATCACGCTGACCGCCCAGACCAGGGCCGTCACCAGCAGGACCCCACTCCACGTCATGACTCACCCGTCTCCGCCCCGCCGGGGCCGTCACTCCTGGAAGGTCGCGGCGTTCGCGCAGAGCTCGAAGATGCGGGTGAGCCGAGCAATGTCCGTCCGGTTGACCGAGAACTGGTTCTCGCCGATCTCACCGTGCGCCGTCATGTGCGCCTCCCAACAACTCGACCCGTCCCACAGTGTCAGATTGACGTGCAGGTGGGGACTGACCAGACCCAGGGGCAGCAGACCGACCCGTGCGCCGGCCGCGCGCTGCTTCTGCACCAGGGCGGACAGCTCGTCGGTGAGGGTGGCGTAGACGAAGACCCGGGTGATCTGGACGCCCCGCCGCAGGGCCTCCAGGTTGGCCTCCCAGTAGCGCCGACCGATCTCACTGCGCCACCAGCTCAGCTCCCCGCTGACCCGGGGCATCACGTTGGTCAGGCCGTCCAGCCGGTGCACACAGGCGCGGGTGGCGCCGACCAGGTCCTCGTCCTCGTCGCCCCGCCGGATGATCCGACCGTCCGCGAGTTGCTCGGCCTCCAGCCGGAACTGCTCGTACCGCCGCTGCGCCTCCACCGCGACCCGGGTGCCCGCGTGCTGCTCGGACGCGTTCCGGATGGCTCCGGCCAACTCGGTCGTGGTGTGCACGAGCCAGGGCGGACCGTCCAACAGGGTGCGCAGGTGAAACCGGCGCTCGGCGCGGGCCAACGAGTCCACCAACAGCGAGATGGTGATGCCCATCAGGCCGGCCAGCAGCGACTCCACCCCGGAGGCGGCGTTGCTGAGGTCCAACACGATGCTGAGACTGATCGACAGCGTGATGCCCACCAACGCCACCGGGTCGGTGTGCGCGACCAGCCGGAGGAAACCGCCGGAGGGGGTGCCGCCCCGTTCCCGCGGACGGGCCACGTCACGGGTCATCGAAGCCCTCCAATCAGCCGCTGGGGCCAGCGTAAACACCAGCTACAACCGCCGGCACCGGCACACCGGGGCGGTAGCATCCGGCAGGTGCAGAGAGCGGACACCTTCCCGTCGACCGGTACGCTCGCCGAGCGGATCACGCGGGACATTCGGGCCTGGGTCTGCTCCACCCCGCTCCGCGACCTGGTCCGCCACTTCGACGGCGACTGGCCGACCGGCGACCTCGCCGAGGTGCTGCGGTTTCTGGACGACTTCTCCGCCCGCCACTGGGACTTCCGAGGCGGCCGGGAGCGACCCGACGCCCGGGAGCCGGACCTCGACCCGGCCACCGCGGCGCTGGTCCTCGACACGGCCGCCGCGCTCGGGCTGATCCACCCGGTGTCGCCGGCCCGGCCCGGGTACGCCCATCTGGTGGTGCTCGGCGGCCTGGCGCACGCCTGTGTCCGCCGCGTCGGATACGCCGCGCACCTGCTGCGCGCCGGCCTGGCGGTGCGTGGCGAGGTCGCCGTGCTGGGCAGCTTCCGGCCGCTGTCGGACTGGGAACGCCGGACCCTGGCCGACGCGGGCCTGCCGGCCGACGACACCGAGGTGGACGTGCTGGACACCGCCGTTCGGCGGGTGTTCGGGGTGGCCGCACCGGCCGAGCAGGCTGGCGTCGACGCCGGCCACCCGCACCACTCCTGGTCGTCGCGGACCTACCGGCCGGCGGGGCTGCCACCGGTACGGGTGCTGGCCGCGCCGTCCAGCGAACCGGACCGGCGGCGGGCACACACCGCCGACACCCAACGGTTCTGGGCCGGGCACGTCCGGCTCGCCCCGGGTGACGAGGTGCTGACGGTCACCGCACCGATCTACGTACCGTTCCAGCACAGCGACGCGCTGCGCACCCTGGCCCTGCCCTACGGCTGCGACATCGACACGGTCGGGGTGGACCCGGCGGTGCCCGACGTGTCGGTGCTACCCGAGCAGACGCTCACCCCGGGGCGTTACCTCCAGGAAATCCGCTCGGCGATCCGCTCGATGCGCGCCCTGCACGCCGGGCTCCCCGCACGCTGACGGCGACGCCGGGCATCAGCCGGCGGTGTCGGCGACGGCCTGGGCGAAGACCTCGGAGCGGTGCTCGAAGTTGCGGAACCGGCCGTAGCTCGGCGCGGCCGGCGACAGCAGCACCACCCCGCCGACCGGGGTCACCTCCCGGGACAGCCGCACCGCGTCCACCAGGTCGTCGACCAGCTCGGTCCGCACCTTCGGCAGGCCGGCGAGCGCCTCGACGATGCGCGGGCCGCTGTCCGGGATGCCGATCACGGTCAGTTCCCGCTCGGCCAGATGCTCGGCCAACGGTGTGTAGTCCAGACCCCGGTCGTTGCCCCCGACGATCACCGTCAACGGCCGCCCGTCGTACGCGTCGATCGCGTGCATGGCCGCGTAGGGACTGGTGGCCAGGGTGTCGTCGACGAAGGTCAGTCCGGACGGGTCGGTGATCTCGGTGAGCCGGTGGGCCAACCCCTGGAACTCGGCGACCGCGATGGCGAGGTGGTCCTTGCCGGCCACCACGTCGACGCCGAGGGCGTCGAGCACGGCGAGCGCGACGCACAGGTTGCCCTCGTTGTGCCGGCCGACCAGGGGCAGCACGGCCCGCGGGAAGAGCGGCTGGTCACCGAGGTGGAACCACTGTGTGCCGTCGGCCCCGGTGCTGACGTGGGTGGTGTCGGGTCGACCCGCTCGGACCGCCGGCAGCTCCCCCAGCTCGGCGGCGAGCCGCGGGTCGCCGCCGTTGACCACGATCGTCTCCGGGTCGTGGGCGAGCAGGTTGAGCTTGTCCCGGTAGTACTCCCGCTCCCCGCCGTGCGCGTCCAGGTGCTCGGGGAAGAGCGCGGTGACCACCGCCACCCGGGGCGAGTCGGCGAGGTCGCTGCACTGGTAGCTGGACAGCTCCAGCACGTACAGCTCCGCGTCCGGCAGGTCCAGGGTCGGCACCCCGATGTTGCCGCCGAAGACGTTCGGCCGACCCATCGCGGTGAGCAGGTGACTGATCAGGCTGGAGGTGGTGCTCTTGCCCTTGCTGCCGGTGACCCCGACGGTGCGCGCGGCGTGGTCGGCCATCCACAGCGCGGTGCCCTGGGTCACCATGACCCCGCGTCGGCGCAGCTCGACCAGCCACGGATGGGTCTGGGGCACGCCCGGGGAGCGCACCACCACGTCGGCGGCGGCCAACCGAACGAATCCCGCCTCGCCGGTGACCAGCGGCGCCGCCTCGGCCAGCGGACCTTCCCAGGGCAGCGACAGGAAGTTCGCGCTGTCGTCGACCGCGACCAGCTCGGCCGGGCCGTGCGCGGCGATCGCTGTCACAGCCGCCCGGCCCTCCCGACCGGTGCCCCAGACGGCGACGGTACGTCCGCGCAGGTCAGACAGGCGCACTGGGCTCTCCTCGGGGGTCACGGTGACGGCAGGGCGGGCCCGGTCCGGACACGGCCGGACGAACCAGGGCCTAGTATGGCGTGTGCCCAACGAGCAGCTCCGGCGGATGGACGCCTTCACCTTCCCGTCCTACTCGATCGACTTCGCCACCGGCGAGGTGTTGTTCGACTACGCCCTGACCGGCCCGGCCGGCGAGCAACGGTTCACCGAGGTGATCACGCTCCCGCTGCCGGCGGAGCCGCCCTCGGACGAGACGGTGGCCACCCTCAACCGGGTGCTGGAGGTGCTGCACCTCGTCGCCGGGGTCAGTTACTACAAGGCCGCCGCGCCGCCCCGGCTCGTGCTGCCGGCGCCGCTGGGCGCGGCCACCGTCGACTACGTCACGGCCGTCTACACCAGGGGCCTCGCCGAGTACGCGTACCGCAACCAGCTGCCGCACGTGCTCCAGCTGCGCCCGGAAGTCCCGGCCGGCTCGCCGGAGCCGCCCCGGGTGTACGACGACTCCGACCGTCGCCCCCTCTCGGCGGTGGGTGGCGGTAAGGACTCGATCGTCAGCCTGGAGGCGCTGCGCCGCGCCGGGCTGGACCCGGTGCCGTTCTCGGTCAACCCGAACCACGTGATCGTCGCGGTCAACGAGGCGTCCGGGTTGGTTCCGCTGGCCGCCCGGCGGCGCATCGACCCGGTGCTGTTCGACCTGAACAGCGCCGGCGCACTGAACGGGCACATCCCGGTCACCGCCATCAACTCGCTGATCGCGGTGGCCACCGCGGTGCTGCACGGGTTGGGCCCGGTGGTGATGTCCAACGAGCGTTCGGCGTCCGACCCCAACCTGGTCTGGAACGGTCACGAGATCAACCACCAGTGGTCCAAGGGTGTCGAGGCGGAAGGGCTGCTGCGGGCGTCGCTCGCCGAGCACGCCGGCCTGACCGAGCCGTACTTCTCGCTGCTGCGCTCGCTCTCCGAGCTGCACATCGCCCGGCTGTTCGCCGAGTTCACCCGCTACGACGACGTGGTGACCAGCTGCAACGCCGCGTTCAAGCTGCGGGACGCGAGCGAGCGCTGGTGCCGTAACTGCCCGAAGTGTCGCTTCGTCTTCCTGGCCATGGCGCCGTTCATGCCGCGTGAGCGGGTCACCCACATCTTCGGTGGCGACCTGCTCGCCGACCCGGAGCAGATCCCCGGCTACCGCGAGCTGCTGGGGGTGGACGGGCACAAGCCGTTCGAGTGTGTGGGCGAGGTCGAGGAGTCGGTGGTCGCCCTCGGCCTGCTCGCCGAACAGGACCAGTGGCGCGACGCCCCGGTGGTCCAGGCCCTGGTCGACGCCGTCCCCGCAACAGCCTGGTCCGCGGTGGCCACCTCGGACGTCTTCACCCCCGGCGGCCCCAACCACATTCCCCCCACCTACGCCAAAGCCCTAACCACCCTCACCTGACCCCACCCCAACCCCCTCCCCTCCCGGCGCGGGGACGGGTGGGGGTCAGGGGGTGCGGACTGCTTCCAGGGCTAGTAGGGCCACGTGCAGGGAGAGGCTGGCCTCTACCGAATCCAGGTCCACGTCGAGGATGCGGGCGATGCGGGCCAGGCGTTCGTAGAAGGCCGGTCGGGACAGGTGGGCGGCGGCCGCCGCCGCGGACTTGTTGCGCCCCTGCTCCAGGTACGTGCGCAGGGTGTCGAGCAGCTGCTCCCGGGGGTGCCGGGCGTCGTACTCCAGCAGGGCCCCGAGTTCGCGCTCGACGAAGGTCTGCAACCGGGGTTCGTCGCGCAGCAGGTGCAGCAGCCCGGCCAGGCCGACGTGCGGCAGCCGGAAGATCGGTAGGTCGCGCCGGTCCCGGCGGGCCGCCTCGGCGATCTGTCGCGCCTCGACCAGCGACCGCCGGGCCTCCCGCAGGCTCCCGACTCCGGAACCGGCGGCCACGATCACCGGGCCACCACCCCGGGGCGCGTCGGCACCGAGCGGACCGGAGGACGGCTCGACGGGTACCCGGCCGTTGCCGGCGTCGAGGCGTACCCGTCGAAGGGCCCCGGCGAACGCGGACAGCGCGCGGTCCTCGGCGGCCGGATCCGGCAGGGCCAGCAGCGCGCCCACCGAGTTGTCGTCGACAGCGCTGGTCAACGCGGTCAGCTTCGCCTCCCGCAGGGCCTGGCCGACCGCTTCGGAGAGGTCCCGCAGCCGGGCCTGGCCGTCCTCGGGGCCGGCCTCCCCGGCGGGGTCGTCGGCGCGGTGCCGGACCATCACGCCGACCAGGTGCCGACGGTCGAGGACCACCCCGAACGCCTTGGCCCGCAGCGCCACCTCGTCCACCGGCCGGGAGTGGTCGAGCAGCGCGGTGAGCAGGGTGCGGTGGATCTGCCGTTCCAGGCCCTCGGCGTCGCGGCGGATCAGCCGGCCCAGGGCGAGGGTGGACGCCGCCCGCTCGATCAGGATGGTGAGCCGGGTGGGTGGGCCGACCGTCGGTTCGGTGGCCTGGGCGCTGGGCACGTCGCCGCTGGCCGGCCAGCGCAGCAGCAGCCGACCCCAGTCCTGCCCCCGGGCGCCGACGGTGGTCACCAGCCACCCGCTGTTCCTGTCGTACGCGGTCCGGCCGGCCGGTCGGATCCGCCGGGAGTGCTGCTCCCAGGCGTCCAGCAGCAGCTCGGCGCTCTCACCGGCCGGGTCGTACCCGAGCACCTGCCGGGACAGGTTCTCCAGCACCACTGGGCAACCGGACAACTCGGCGGCCTGCCGGAGCACCTCGGCCGTCTCGGCACCCTCGACGGACAGGTCGTTGAACCGCTGGTGGATCTCCTCGGTGGCCCGCAGTTCGGTGAGCTGCGCGTCGACGATCAGCGCGTGCACCGCCTCGGTGATCCGCACGAACGGGGTGGCCCGACGCAGCTCCACCAGGGGCAGCCCACGCCGTTCGGCGGCGGCGACCATCACCCGGGGCACCCCGCTGAGGTACCGGCGGCCCAGCTCGACGACGAGTCCGGAGACGCCGACGTCGGCGAGGTCGCCGATGAACGCGCGCAGCCCGGCGTCGTCCCCGGGCAGGCCGATGCCGGTGGTGAGCACCAGCTCGCCGCCGCCGAGCAGGGTGGCGATGTCCGGCACCTCGGCGACGTGCACCCAGCGGACAGGCCGGTCCAACCCCGCGTCTCCGGCGACCACGCGCGGCGCGCCGTGGCGGACCGGATCCAGACCGAGGACCTCACGCACGGTAGGGAACACGGCCGCCACGCTACCGTCCGTGACGCCGGAACTCGAACAGCCGCCGGTGAACCGGCTCAGTCGACGCCGAACTCCATCGCGGCGCGGTCGAGCGCCTCGTCCTCGGCGGTGGCGACACCCCGGGAGGCGATGGCCTCCGCCCCGCCCGCCGGCATCGCGCCGATCAGACCGGTCGAGGCGGCCTGGGCGGCGCCGATCATCCGCTGCGGGTTCGCGCCACCGACCAGGCCGAGGGAGGCGTACTGCTCCAGCTTCGAGCGCGAGTCGGCGATGTCCAGGTTGCGCATGGTGAGCTGGCCGATCCGGTCGGACGGGCCGAACGCCGAGTCCTCGGTGCGCTCCATGGAGAGCTTGTCCGGGTGGTAGCTGAACGACGGGCCGGTGGTGTCGAGGATCGAGTAGTCCTCGCCCCGGCGCAGCCGCAGCGTCACCTCGCCGGTGACCGCCGTGCCGACCCAGCGCTGCAACGACTCGCGCAGCATCAGGGCCTGCGGGTCCAGCCAACGCCCCTCGTACATCAGCCGACCGAGGCGGCGGCCCTCGCTGTGGTAGTTGGCCAGGGTGTCCTCGTTGTGGATCGCGTTGACCAGCCGCTCGTAGGCGGCGTGCAGCAGCGCCATCCCGGGCGCCTCGTAGATGCCCCGGCTCTTGGCCTCGATGATCCGGTTCTCGATCTGGTCAGACATGCCCAGGCCGTGCCGGCCGCCGATGGCGTTGGCCTCCAGCACCAGGTCGACGGGGCTGCCGAACTCCTTGCCGTTGATCGTGACCGGGCGGCCCTGGTCGAAGCCGATGGTGACGTCCTCGGTCGGGATCTCCACGGTCGGGTCCCAGAACCGGACTCCCATGATCGGGTTGACCGTCTCGATGCCGGTGTCGAGGTGCTCCAGGGTCTTCGCCTCGTGCGTGGCGCCCCAGATGTTGGCGTCGGTGGAGTATGCCTTCTCGGTGCTGTCCCGGTAGGGCAGGCCGCGCTCCAGCAGCCACTCCGACATCTCCTTACGCCCACCCAGCTCGGTGACGAAGGCGGTGTCCAGCCAGGGCTTGTAGATCCGCAGCATCGGGTTGGCCAGCAGGCCGTACCGGTAGAACCGCTCGATGTCGTTGCCCTTGAAGGTGGAGCCGTCGCCCCAGATCTGGACGTCGTCGGCGACCATCGCCCGCACCAGCAGGGTGCCGGTCACGGCCCGACCCAGCGGGGTGGTGTTGAAGTACGCCCGGCCGCCGGTGCGGATGTGGAAGGCACCGCAGGTCAGCGCGGCCAGGCCCTCCTCGACCAGGGCGGCGCGGCAGTCGACCAGGCGGCCGAGTTCGGCGCCGTAGCTGAGCGCGCGGCCGGGCACCGAGGCGATGTCGGGCTCGTCGTACTGGCCGATGTCGGCGGTGTAGGCGCAGGGAATGGCGCCCTTGTCGCGCATCCACGCGACCGCGACCGAGGTGTCGAGGCCGCCGGAGAAGGCGATGCCGACACGTTCGCCGATGGGCAGGGAGGTGAGAACCTTGGACACGGGGAAAATTATGCAATAGAACGCATGGCCATGCAAGCGGAAGGGTCTACTCCCCGCCGAACGGCGGATCGTCGCGGCCCAGCTCCCAGAACGCCACCGCCGCGGCGGCGGCGACGTTCAACGAGTCCACCCCGCGCCGCATCGGCAGGACCACCCGGACGTCGCTGGCCGCCTGGGCCGCCGCGGTGAGGCCGGGGCCCTCGGCACCGAGCAGCAGCGCCGGCCGCTCGCGCTGCGCCCGCGTCAACCGCTGGATCGGTACGGCGTCCGGCGCCGGCGTCATGGCGAGCACTGTGAAGCCGGCCTCCCGCACCTGGTCCAGCCCCGCCGGCCAGCGGTCCAGCTTCGCGTACGGCATGGCGAAGACCTCGCCCATGCTGACCCGGACGCTGCGCCGGTAGAGCGGGTCGGCGCAGGTCGGCGAGAGCAGCACCGCGTCGACGCCGAGCGCGGCGGCCCCCCGGAAGATGGCGCCCAGGTTGGTGTGGTTGTTCACGTCCTCCAGCACGACGATCCGGCGCGCGGCGGCGAGCACCTCGGCCGCCGTCGGCAGCGGCCGGCGGTGGAACGACGCCAGCACCCCCCGGTGTACGTGGAAGCCGGTGGCCCGTTGCAGCACGTCAGGGGTCGCGGCGTACACCGGCGCGTCGCCGGTGTCCAGGTCGGCGAGCTGGTCGGCCCGTTTGGCGTCGACCAGGTACGACCGCGCCGGGTAGCCCGCGCGCAGCGCCCGGCGCAGCACCAGCTCCCCCTCGGCGATGAACAGGCCGTGCGGCGGCTCCCAGCGGGTGCGCAGTTCGACGTCGGTGAGCGCGCGGTAGTCGGCGATCCGGTCGTCGTCGGGGTCGGTGATCTGGTGGACGGGCACCCGACGATTCTGCCGGACCGTGCGCCGCACCCTCCGACGCCCGCCGGGCCGGGTGTTTTGTCCGATGAAGAAGGGGAACGACCGGCGGAGCATCGGACGCGACCGGAAGGACCAGCCAGGTGAGCGCAGACCACACGGCGCCGGGTGAAGCGGGCACGCTGCCCCGACACCCGACCGTCGCGGACCACATCGTGTCGCGACTGTTCAGCTGGGGCGTGCACCGCTACTTCGGCTACCCCGGCGACGGCATCAACGGCCTCACCTCCGCCCTGCAACGCACCGACAGGCGGGCCCAGTTCATCCAGGTACGCCACGAGGAGACCGCCGGCTTCGCCGCCTCCGCGCACGTCAAGTACGGCGGCGGGCCGCTGGGCTGCGCGCTGGTCACCAGTGGGCCGGGCGCCATCCACCTGCTCAACGGCCTGTACGACGCGAAGCTCGACCACCAACCGGTGATCGCCCTGGTCGGGCACACCGCGACCACCGCCGAGGGCGGCGGTTACTACCAGGAGGTCGACCTGCTCGCCCTCTACAAGGACGTGGCCGCCGCGTTCCTGGCCCAGCTCGACCACCCGAGCCAGGTACGCCACCTGGTCGACCGGGCGTGCCGCACGGCGCTGGCCCGGCGCACCGTCACCGCCCTGATCCTCCCCCGCGACCTACAGGACGAGCCGGCCGTGCCGGACCCGCCGCACGCGCACGGCTACTACCACACCAGCAACGCGCCGAGCAGCACGCCGACCGTGCCCCCGGCGGAGGACGTGCGCCGCGCCGCCGACGTGCTGCGCGGCGGGCAACGGGTGGCGATGCTGGTCGGGCAGGGTGCGCTCGGCGCGCGCGACGAGGTCCGCGAGATCGCGCACCGGCTCGGCGCGGGGGTGGCCACCGCGCTGCTCGGCTTCACCGCCGTCGACCACAGCGAGCCGTGGGTGACCGGCGCGATCGGGCTGCTCGGCACCCGACCGAGCTGGCAGCTGATGTCCGGCTGCGACCGGCTGCTGATCGTGGGCAGCAACATGCCGTACTCGGAGTTCTACCCACCGCCCGGCCAGGCCCGTGGCGTGCAGATCGACCTGGACGGCACCCAGCTCGGGCTGCGGTACCCGACCGAGGTCAACCTGACCGGGGACGCCCGCCCCACCCTGCGGGCGCTCCTGGACGAGCTGGGCCCGGGCCCCGGGCCGACCGCCTGGCGGGCGGAGGTCGCCGAGGCCACCTCGGCGTGGCGGCGGGTGCAACGCGACCTGGCCGAGCAGGCCGCCGACCCGGTCAACCCGCAGCTGCTCTTCCACACCCTGAACCAGCGGCTGCCCGATGACGTGCTGCTCGCCGTCGACTGCGGCACCACCACCGCCTGGTACGCCCGGCACATCCAGGTGCGTCCCGGGATGCTGGCCAGCCTCTCCGGCACCCTGCTGTCGATGGGCGGCGCCATGCCGTACGCGTTGAGCGCCAAGTTCGCCCACCCGGACCGGCCGCTGGTCGCGCTGATCGGCGACGGCGCCATGCAGATGAACGGCGTCAACGAGCTGATCACCGTGGCCAAGTACTGGCGCAGCTGGGCCGACCCGCGCTTCGTGGTGCTGGTGCTGAACAACCGGGATCTGGCGTTCGTCAGCTGGGAACAGCGTTCCAGCGAGGGGACGCCGATGTTCCCGGACAGCCAGCAGTTGCCGGACATCGCCTACCACCAGTGGGCCGAGGTGCTCGGGCTGCACGGCGAGTTGGTCGACTCACCTGAGCAGGTGCCGGACGTCTGGGACCGGGCGCTCGCCGCCGATCGGCCGGTGGTCATCAACGCCCTGGTCGACCCGGCCGAGCTGATGCTGCCCCCGCACTTCACCGCCGAACAGGCCCGCAAGACCGCGGCGGCGGTGCTGCGCGGCGACACCGACTGGGCCGGGATCATCCGGCGCGGCCTGCCGGCCACGCTGGCCAGCTACCGCCCGCGCCGCCGCGAACGCTGAGACTCTCAGCCGCGACGGTCCAGCCAGCGTTGCAGCGCCGAGCGGGGGTCCTGGGTGGGCTGCTGCTGACGGTCCGGGACCGCAGGGCGCTCCACCGGGCGGCGCGGGTCGCCGGCCAACTCCTTACTGGGTGCGGCGAACGCCCTCTCCGGCTGCCCCTTGACGGCGGTGGCGATGACCCGGGCCACCGCGTCGATCACCTTCGTCTGCACCGCCGACCCCACGGAGTCGGCCGGGTCGTCCGGGTTGGCGGCGATACCGGCCACCGCGACCTGCGGGGTGAAGCCGACGAACGTCTCGGTGGAGTTCTGCTCCGAGCTACCCGTCTTACCAGCGACCGGTCGGCCGTCGAGGATGTCGTTCACACCGGTGGCGGTGCCGCCGTTGCACTGCCCGAACGCCGACTGCTGACCCACCGGGCAGCGCGCCGCGTCGGTGGCGGCACGGGCGACGTCGGCGTCGAGGACCCGCTTGCAGGAGGGCTGCCCGACCGGCACCTTCGCACCATCCGCCCCGGTCACCGAGAGCACCGGCACCGGCGTGCAGTAGGTGCCCTCGGCGGCCACCGTGGCGTACGCGTTGGCCAGGTCCAGCGGGGTGGTGGCGGCCACGCCGAGGGTGAACGAACCCCAGTTCGCGGCGTTGTTCTTGGCGAAGGCCGCATCCGAGTCGGCCCGGAAGGTGATGCCGAGCCGCTGCGCCATCTGGACCACCTTGTCCTGGCCGACCTGCTCGGCCAGCCAGACGAAGTAGGTGTTCACCGATCGGCCGAAGCCGTCCCACATCATCCGGTACCCGTCCATCCAGTCCGGGTTGGCGTTCGCCGGGCACCAGTGGCCGTCACAGCTGCCCGGCCCCTCGGCCGGGTACCGGGTGGGCAGCTTGGCGGGCGCGTCGAAGCCGGTGGAGAGGGTACGGCCCGACTCCAGGGCGGCGAGCATGGTGAACAGCTTGAACGTCGAGCCCGCCTGGTACCCGTCGACGCTGGCCCCGCCGGAGATCAGCGGGTTCACGGTGTTCGGGTAGTTCGGCTGCCCGGCCGGGTTGTCGGCGAGGCTGTAGTGCCGGTTGACCGCCATCGCCAGCACCTGCCCGGTGCCCGGCTGGACCGCCGCGATCGGCAGGGCGCGCTTGTTGTCGTACCCGTAGACCTTGGTGGCCTGCTGCTGCGCGGTGGCCTGGATCTTCGGGTCGAGCGAGGTGACCACTGTGTAGCCGCCCGAGCGCAGGGCCTGCTCGCGCTCCGCGACAGTGGCCCCGAACGCCGGCTGGGTCAGCCACCACTGGCGCAGGTAGTCGCAGAAGTAGCCCCAGTCGTCGTGGCCCTGGGAGACGGCCGTGCAGCCGTTGGGCTGGGCGGTGGGGTGCAGGGCCAGCGGCTCGGCCTTGGCCTGGGCAGCCTGCGCGGCGGTGATCGCACCGGTGGCGACCATCGAGTCCAGCACGTACGACCGGCGCGCCAGCGCCTGGCCCCTGTCCCCGTCGATCGGGCTGTACGCGTCGGGGGACTGCACCAGACCGGCCAGCACTGCCGACTCGCCGAGGGTCAGCTGCGCCGGCGGTTTGCCGAAGTACCGCTGGCTGGCCGCCGCGATGCCGTACGCGCCGGAGCCGAAGTAGGCGATGTTCAGGTACCGGTCGAGGATTTCGTCCTTGCCGAGGCTCTTGTCCAGCGCGCTGGCGTACCGGATTTCCTGGATCTTGCGGCCGACGGTGGGGTCGGTGGCGGCGGCGCGCTCCTCGGCGGTCCGGGTGGGGTCGGTCTTGAGGACGTTACGGACGTACTGCATGGTCAGCGTCGAGCCGCCCTGCTCGGTGCCGCCGCCCTTGACGTTGGCCACCAGTGCCCGGGCGAGGCCGCGCAGGTCCGCGCCACCGTGGTCGTAGAACCGCCGGTCCTCGGCCGCCACGATCGCCTGCCGCATCACCGGCGCGATCTCCGACAACGGCACGTCGGTGCGGTTCACGTCGTAGAACGTGGTGATCAGCGTCTTGCCGTCGTTGGCGTAGAGGTACGAGCGCTGCGGCGTGGCCGGGGTCTTCAGCGCGGCCGGCAACGCGGCGTACGACCCGAGCGCGGAACGGGCGGTGAGCCCGAGCAGCAGGTTGCCCGGCAGCGCGGCGACGGCCAGGACGAGCCCGGCCAACACGCCGGCGAGCAGCACGGTGAACAGCCGCGACAGCGGCGAGCGGGGGGCGGCCATGCAACCCAGGATTGCCACAAAAAACGCCAACCGACCACCCCTACCTGGCGATTGTCAGCAACTTCACGCCCCCCACCAGCCAACCCCCACC
>NZ_JAEVHL010000178.1 GCF_016803395.1 Micromonospora tarensis
AGGGTGAGGTGCGACTGCTCGCCCTGCGGCTTCGGCGCCGACTGCTGCACCGCCACGGCGACCGGCTTGCCCTCGACCGGGTTGGCGTGGGCGGCGATCGGACCGGCGAAGACACCACCGGCGAACGCGAGGCCCGCAACGGACAGCACACTCTTACGCATGATCGTGTTCATGGGGGTTAGCTCCTTCGGGGGTAGGACACCCACACGTCGGGGGACGCACGGGTGCGAGCACCTCGTCCGGCGCTGCACACAACAAGAAAAAAGTCTGTGGGGGGTGACGCCTACCAGGCGTCGGGATCGGCGACCGCACGGGCCGAGGGCTCGTGGCGCCGGGTCCCTATGTAACGACCGGCCGGCCGGGGTCATTCCGGGGGCGGCCCCATCCACCGGCACCCGCATCGTGGCGGTGCCCGGGTGAGCGGTCGTGGGGACGGCAACGACCGGGCGGGGTCCGGCATTCCAAGCCCGAGGCCGGGCCGGTGGTCATCCCGCGATCGTCGCTGTGTAACGACCCGGTGCGCGCCGGCATTCCGGCTGCGGGGCCAGTCCCAAGGCCGGGTGATCGGCCGAGGTCCTGCGATCGTCAGGGTGTGTAACGACCCCGGCCCAGCCATGATTCCGGCCCACCGGTGCAGCCGGTCACAGCCCACGGATCCCAGATCCGGGACATACCACCCATCCGTCGTTCCTGTTCCAGCCAACAACGACCGCAGGCGTGATCGACTCGGGTTCACGGAAATCGGGGCTTCCCCGGACGACGGATACCCCGACATCCACGGAAGCCGAGTCGATCACGGATCTGTCGATCACCGCATTCTGCGTCAGACGGGTGCGAATCGCCTAGGCGGCAGGCCGGATGGAAGACCCCTGGCCCGCAAGCCCGAGATAAGCCGCGTGATGTGCGGAACCGGACAGGAACTCCGCATGCTCCGCTGCGCTTGGCAGGGGCGTGGATGGTGCGGCGGGTCGACACCAGGCGCTGCGGGGTGGGTCGAACCGCTTGGACGGGTGGGCGGGCGCTGCGCGGTGTGCGGTCGGGGGAGGTGTGGGGTGCCGGCCGGGGTGACGCAGCCGAGTGTCGGGGTGGACCGATGCCCTGCTCAGGGCCGGAAAATCGGTTGAGTTGACGGGTTTGCGCCGGCAGGCTGAGGTCTCCGCCCCCGCACGTCCGGAGGACTTTCCATGCGCCTGCTCCGTGATCTGTGGGGCACCTCGACCCGTCGTATGACGATCGTGGTCGTCCTCATCGTGCTCGGCGCGGCCGGTCAGGCGGGCGCGTCGGCGCTGGCCGGCGCGGTGCTGGTGCACCGCTCGGCTGGCTTCTTCGTCGTGCTGGCCGTGGCACTGGTCGCCGTGGTCCTCAGCGACCTCGCGGTGAGTCTGCTGATGGCCGGCCTGACCGCTGACTGGTCCGCTGACGTGCGTCGCCGGCTCTGCCGCGTCGCCTTCGGGCAGGACCTGCCCACCCTGGAGACCACCCCGGTGGGTGAGCTGCTCGACCGGATCGACGGGGACGTCTACCAGGTGGCGTCGGCGGTCCGTAACCAGGGCACCCGGCTCGCCCAGGGGCTCTGCGTCGGGCTGCTGTCGATGGTTGTCGCAGTGCTGGTGTGGTGGCCGGCCGGGATCGCGATGCTGCTGCTCACGGTGGTGCTCGCGGTCGGGCTGCGCCGGCCCACCGCGCGGATCGGTCCGGCCCGGATGGCCGAGGAGGAGGCGTGGTCCGACCTGGCCGCCGTGATGGAGGAGGCGGTGCACGGCCAGGATGACGTACGGACCAGTCTGGCCCGGCCGTACGTGTTGCGGTTGTACGCCCGGCGGGCCGCCGCCGTGCTCTCCCGGGGCAGGGTGGTCTGGGTGCTGTCCGCCCGGGTGGCGACCGCCGCCACGGCGACGATCCGGGCTGGCATCGGCGTGGTGGTGCTCGGCGGGGCGTGGGCACTGACCACCGACCGGATCGACGCCGCCCGGCTCACCGCCATCTGGCTGCTCGCCCTGGCCTTCGGGGCCACGGCCGAGCATGTCAGCCGGATGGTGCCGGAGATCCAGGAAGCCCTCGGCGCGTGGGCCCGGGTGCAGTTGCTCCAGAAGGCCCGGCAGGAACCGGTCGGCGGGGCCATTCCGAGCGAGGGTGACCTGCGCATTCGGGACCTGACATTCACCTACCAGGAGACTGGTCGGGGGGCCGCGCTGCGCGGGCTCAGCCTCACCTTCGCGCGTGGCCGCTCCTACGCGCTGATCGGTCGGACCGGTTCGGGCAAGTCGACGTTGGCGAAGGTGCTCACCCGGGCGGTCGACGTGCCGCCGGGAACGGTCTTCCTCGGCGGCACCGACCTGTGCGACCTCGATGTCGAGCAGTTGCGCCGCTGGGTGGCGCTGGTGCCGCAGCGCACCGAGATCCTGGCCGGCACGCTCGCCGAGAACGTCGCGCTCTTCGACCCGGATCTGCTCGACGACGCGGCCCAGGCCCTGTACGAGCTGGGTCTGACCGACTGGATCGCCGAGCTGCCGGACGGGCTGGCGACCCGGCTGGGGGAGGGCGGGCATGTGCTCTCCGCCGGTCAGGAGCAGTTGGTGGCGTTCGCCCGAATCCTGGTTCGCGACCCGCACGTGGTGATCCTCGACGAGGCCACCGCACGCCTGGACCCGGTCACCGAGGCGCGGGTGCAGCGGGCCACCGAACGCCTGCTGCGCGACCGCATCGGGATCGTCATCGCGCACCGACTCTCCTCGGTGCGCCGCTGTGACGAGGTGGTGGTGCTGGCCGACGGTGCGGTGGTCGAGGCCGGCCCACTGGAGACGTCGACGCGCTTTGCCGAACTGTTGGCGACGAGCCACGCCGCCGTGTACGCCGCGGCGGCACCGGTCGCCCGTGCGGGCGTCGGCACCGACCTGCTGGTCGGCCCCGACCCGGCGAACGCCTGGCCGACCGGGCCGACCACCGCGCACATCGACCACGCCGACCACGTCGGCAGCCAGGGATCGCCGGCCAGACCGAGCGCGTCGGGCAGCCGGGGCGCGCCGGTCAGGCAGAGCGCGTCGAGCCGGCAGAGCACGCCGGTCAGGCCGAGCACGTGGGGCAGCCGGGTGGTCCGGCCGAGCACGGCGGGTCGAACCGCGCCGACCCGCCACCGTTGCCGCCCGTACCACCGGCCCGGACGCTGCGGGAGATCTTGCGACTCTGCACCAACGACCCCCGGTACGGGATGGCCGCGATCGGGCTGTTCCTCGGGCTCAGCCTGCTCGGGCTGGACGGGCCGGTGTTGCCCTGGCTCTGGGCTGACCTGGTCGACGGGACCGGCAACGCGTACCTGCCGGCGGTGGGGATCGTCGCCGGGCTGCTGGTCACCCTGCCGCTGCCGTTCTACACCCATGTCTGGTTCCCCGGGTGGTGGGTGCGGCAGATGCTGCGGATCGGCCTGCGTCTGGTGCACGGGCAGACCGGGCCGCGCCGGGTCAGCTCGCACACCCCGGCCGAGGTGGTGGCGCAGGGCGGCGACACCGAGCGGGTGGTCCAGCTCGCCGACAACGTGCTGGACCAGGCCGTCGCACTGGTCCTCGTGGTCGCCATGACGGCGGTGACCGGCAGCGTCGTACCGGGGCTGTTCTTCCTCGGCACGATGGTCGTCTCCGGTCTGGCCGCGACGCTGTTCGGGCCGAAACTGGAGCGGGCGGCCCGGGCGACGGTGGCGGCGCGGGCCGCCTTCGCCACGGCGTTGGTCTCCGCGCTCTCCGCGGCGCGGACGGTGAAGCTCGCCGGCGCGACCACGGCGGTGCTGCACCACCTCGCGGGCCTGGACGTGCTGCGCAGCGACCGGCAGCGGCGGGAGATCTCGGTGCAGGTGTGGGCGCGCTCCACGCCGTCGATGGCCAGTGGGCTGTTGCCGATCGGCGCGTGGGCGCTCTACCTGGGCGGTGGACTCTCCGCCGGTGCGGTGCTGGTGGCCGTCTCCACCCTGGGCGCGGCCCGCTGGTTCGCCTGGACAACCGCGTCGTTGATCTCCCAACTGCCCTCGGCGCGGGTCTGGACCCGGCGCACGGTGGCGATGACCGGGGCGAGCGCGTACTCGGTGGGGGTGCCGGCGGTCGACCTGGCCGCCGGTACGGCGCCCGCGCCGACGCCGCCGCCCCGGCATCCGCTGCGCCGGCTGGAGCTGCGCGACTTCGGGGTGGTGCACTCTGACGGCACGATGGCCGTCCGGGACGTGAACCTGACCGTGCAACGTGGACAGCTGGTGCTGGTCGTAGGGCCGGTGGGGTCCGGCAAGTCCTCGTTGCTGCGGGCGCTGGCCGGCATCGTGCACCACACCGGCGAGCTGGCCTGGAACGGTGACCCGGTCACCGAGCCGGAGCTGTTCCTGCGCCCCAACCAGGTCGGCTATGTGGGCCAGTTGCCCCGGGTGCTCTCCGGCACGGTGGCCGACAACATCGCGCTCGGGCACCAGGTGGACGCGGCCGGGGCGGTCAGCACCGCGCAGCTCGACCACGACCTGGCCGCCGCTGGCGGCGGGCTGGGTCTGCTCATCGGGCACAAGGGCACCCGGCTCTCCGGCGGGCAGTTGCAGCGGTTGGCGCTGGCCCGGGCGCTGGCCCCGCGTACCGAACTGTTGGTCGCCGACGACGTGTCGTCGGCGCTGGACGTCACCACCGAGCTGGCGCTGTGGCAGGCGTTGCGCGGCCACGGTGTGACAGTGGTCGGCTCGACCGCGAAGCGCGCCGCGCTGGTCCGCGCCGACCACGTGGTGGTGCTGATCGGTGGCACGGTGGCGGCGCAGGGCAGCTGGCAGGAGTTGGAGGGTGACTGGTCGCACCTGGCCGGCTGACGGTCGGGCGGCTGCCTTCCCGGCAGCGCGACCAGGCCGGAGTCAGGCGGCGCGGGCGTACTGGGCGGGCCCGGAGTACGCGACGCCGAGCTTCGCGGCGGCCCGACGCGGCCAGTACGGGTCGCGCAGCAGCTCCCGGCCGAGCAGCACCAGGTCGGCCTCGCCGCTGGCGACGATCTGCTCGGCGTGCTCGGGCTCGACGATCAGGCCCACCGCGCCGGTCGGCACGCCGGCCTCGCGGCGGATCTGGGCGGCCAGCGGCACCTGGTAGCCGGGGCCGAGCGGGATGTGCTGGGCCGTGCTCACCCCACCGGAGGACGCGTCGATCAGGTCGACGCCGACGCCGGCCAGCTCACCGGCGAGCGTCACGCTGTCCTCGATCGTCCAGCCGCCCTCGACCCAGTCGGTCGCGGAGATCCGGGTCAGCACGGGCACGTCCTCACCGACCGCCGCGCGCACCGCGCGGGCCACCTCCAGGGTGAGCCGCATCCGGGCGCTCCGGTCGCCGCCGTAGGAGTCGGTGCGGTGGTTGGTCAGCGGCGAGAGGAACTCGTTGAGCAGGTAGCCGTGCGCGGCGTGGATCTCCACGGCGGCGAAGCCGGCCTCCAGCGCGCGTTCGGCGGCGGCCGCGAACGCCTCGACCACACCTGCGATGCCGGCCTCGTCGAGGCTGGTCGGCGTCCGGTAACCGGCGGTGAACGGCGCCGAGCCGGGGGCGACCGGCGTCCAACCGCCCTCGGCGTCCGGCACGCCGCCCTTCTCCGGCGCCCACGGCCGGTACGTGGAGGCCTTGAACCCGGCGTGCGCGAGCTGCACGGCCGGCACCGCGCCGTGCGCGGCGACGAACGCGGTCACCGGTCGCCACGCGTCGACGTGCGCGCCGGACCACAGCCCGGTGTCCTGCGGACTGATCCGGCCCTCGGGCAGTACGGCGGTCGCCTCGGTCAGCACCAGACCCGCGCCGCCGACCGCGCGACTGCCGAGGTGGATGAGGTGCCAGTCGGTGGGCAGACCGTCCGGGCCGGCAGAGTACTGGCACATCGGTGCCATGGCGACCCGGTTGGGCAGCGTGACCGCGCGCAGGGCGAGGGGGGTGAACAGGGGGCTCATGGGGGACATCCTCTCGAAACGGCGACGCGACGGGCCCCCGGGGAGAGGGGCCCGTCGCCGTGCCGGGTGGCGTGCTCAGGCAGGAACCGGGGTCAGGTCGGGCCGGGTCTCCGCGGCCGGCTCCGGCTCGGTCAGCTCGCGTCGACCGGCCGACTCGTACGCGGCCCGGTCGAGAGTGCCCTCGCGGGCGGCGACCACGGTCGGCACCAGCGCCTGCCCCGCCACGTTGGTGGCGGTGCGCATCATGTCCAGGATGGGGTCGATGGCCAGCAGCAGTCCGGCTCCGGCCAGCGGCAGACCCAACGTGCTGAGGGTCAGGGTGAGCATCACGATCGCGCCGGTCAGGCCGGCGGTGGCCGCCGAGCCGACCACCGAGACGAAGGCGATCAGCAGGTAGTCGGTGACGCCGAGGTGCACGCCGAACACCTGGGCCACGAAGATCGCGGCGAGTGCCGGGTAGATGGCGGCGCAACCGTCCATCTTCGTGGTGGCGCCGAAGGGCACCGCGAACGAGGCGTACTCGCGGGGAACGCCGAGTCGCTCGACCGAACGCTGCGTCACCGGCATGGTGCCGACCGAGGAGCGGGACACGAAGGCCAGCTCGATCGCCGGCCAGGCGCCGGCGAAGAAGCGCAGCGGGTTGAGGCGGCCGGCGAGGATCAGCACCAGCGGGTAGACCACGAACAGCACGATGGCGCAGCCGACGTAGACGGCGGTGGTGAACTTCGCGAGCGGGGCCAGCAGGTCCCAGCCGTACGAGGCGACCGCGTTGCCGATCAGGCCGAGGGTGCCGAGCGGGGCGAGCCGGATGACCCACCAGAGCGCCTTCTGCACGATCTCCAGCAGGGAGCGGTTCAGCGCCACGAACGGTTCGGCGGCCTCGCCGACCAGCAGGGCGGCGGCGCCCACGACGACGGCGAGGAAGACGATCTGGAGGACGTTGCCCTCGACGAACGCGCCGACCGGGTTGGTGGGCACGATGCCGGTGAGGAAGTCGGTCCACGAGCCGGTCTTCTTCGGTGCCGCCGCGCCACCCAGGTCGAGGGTGACGCCCCTGCCGGGGTTGGTGAGCAGACCGAGGCCGATACCGATGCTCACCGCGATCAGGGCGGTGATGGCGAACCACATCAGGGTCTTCAGGGCGAGCCGGGCGGCGTTGGCGACGCCGCGCAGGCTGACCACGCTGACCACGATGGCGGTGAAGACCAGCGGCGGCACGGCCAGCTTGAGCAGTTGGACGAAGAGGCTGCCGACGGTGTGCAGGGTGCTGGTCAGCCAGCTCAGGTCGTTGCTGCGGGCCAGGAAGCCCAGTGCGACGCCGAGGACGAGGCCGAGCAGGATCTGCACGGAGAAGGGAATTTTGCGCAGGCTGAAGGGCATGAGGATGTATCCAATTGTCCGGTCCGATCGGGGCAGGCGTAGGAACGCGGCTAGCCCGGACAGACGCCGCTGGCCTGCAGTCGGAGATCGACATACAGGCGGACGGTGAGGCCCCAGACGTTGGTCATCGCCCGCCCACGATACGCCGATTCCCGATCATCGGAAGGGGTGGTCGGCGTGAGGCTCCTTACCTAGGGCGAGCGCGGTGGCGGTGCCCAGGCCCCACAGCACCGCGATGGCGAGGACCACCCGCTCCAGCAGACCCGCCACCGCGCCCCGGCCGAGGACGAGCATCGTCAGCCCCACCGTGGCGCAGAGCGGCAGCGCCAGCGCGGCGGACACCCCGGCCAACCGGCGTACGGTGCGGCCGGCCGGACCGGACACGGCGAGCGTGATCATGGCGAAGACCACCGCCGCGGTCCCCGCGATGCTCGCGCCGCCGTGCACCAGATCCGCCGTGGTGGCCCGCTCGAACGGCGGCAGCGGACAACCGTCGGAGCAGGTCACCGCCCCGGACACGGCGGTGCACACGGCACCGGCGGCGAGCAGCGCCGGCGCGGCCCACACCCCGGGCGGCAGCGCCGCGCGGATCAGCAGCAACGCGCCGGCGAGAGCCAGGATCCCGATCCGGTACGTCGCGGCGTGGCCGCTGCCGGCGATGCCCGCCTCACTGACGTACCCGGTGAATCCCGGACCGGGGCCGGCGACCACGGCGAACGTCACCGCCACCGCACCGGCCAGCGTGCAACCGGCCGCGGCGGACCCGGCGACCCGGCGGGCGACGTCCACGCGGGCCCTCGGCGCGGTCGTGGCACCGGGCCGACCCGGCTCAACCACGCCCGTGCGGCGTGCCCCAGCCGGACCCGTCCGGCCCGAGCGGCACGATGCCGCTGGGGTTGATCTCCCGGTGGGTGCCGTAGTAGTGCCGCTTGATGTGGTCGAAGTCCACCGTCTCCCCGAAGCCCGGGGTCTGGAACAGGTCCCGGGCGTACGCCCAGAGCACGGGCATCTCGGTAAGTTTCTGCCGGTTGCACTTGAAATGTCCGTGGTACGCGACGTCGAAGCGCACCAGCGTGGTGAACAGCCGCACGTCCGCCTCGGTGATCGTGTCGCCCATCAGGTAACGCTGCCCGGCCAGCCGCTCGGAGAGCGCGTCCAGCCGGGCGAAGAGCGCCCGGAACGCCTCGTCGTACGCCTGCTGGGAGGTGGCGAACCCGCACCGGTAGACGCCGTTGTTGACGTCGGTGTGGATCTCGGCCATCAGCGCGTCCATCTCCGGGCGCAGCGCCTCCGGGTAGAGATCCGGCGCCCCCGCCCGGTGCAGCGACCGCCACTGCGTGGAGAGGTCGAGGGTGAGCTGCGGGTAGTCGTTGGTGACGACCTTGCCGGTCACTGTGTCGACGAGCGCCGGCACGGTCACCCGACCGGTGTAGTCCGGGTCGGTGGCCAGGTACGCCTCGGAGAGGAAGCTCACCCCGAGGACCGGGTCGAAGCCGTCCGGGTCGAGGGCGAACGCCCAGCCCCGCTCGTCCCGGATCGGGTCGACAGTGCCCAGTGAGATCGCGTCGTCCAGCCCGAGCAGACTCCGCACGATCTTCGCCCGGTGCGCCCAGGGGCAGGCGCGACACCAGATCAGCCGGTAGCGACCTGCCTCCAGGGGCCAGCGGTCCTGCTCGTCCGGACCGCCGCCGGGTGGGGAGGTCGAGTCGGCGGTGACCCGACCGGTGAACCGGTTGGGCTGGCGGACGAACGCGCCCCCACCGCTTGTCTCTGCGCTGAACTGGGCCCGGGCCATGCCGTCAACCTATCCGCTGCCGGCGCGGATATCCTGGCGGCTGGCAGCCCCCGCGACCCGGTGGGCGTGCCCCACCCCCGCCGTCTGCACCCCCTAAGGACTCGCGATGACCGTGGCATACCTGGTAGCCGGTGTCCGTACCCCGATCGGCCGGTACGCGGGAGCGCTGGCCGGCGTCCGCCCCGACGACCTGGCCGCGCACGTGATCCGCGAGCTGGTCACCCGGCACCCGTCGGTGGACTGGGCCCGGGTGGACGACGTGGTGCTCGGCTGCGCCAACCAGGCGGGCGAGGACAACCGCAACGTGGCCCGGATGGCGGCGCTGCTGGCCGGCCTGCCCGAGGAGGTGCCGGGCAGCACTGTCAACCGGCTCTGCGGCTCGGGCCTGGACGCCCTCGCCACCGCCGCGCGATCCATCGTGGCCGGGGACGCGGAGCTGGTGATCGCCGGCGGGGTGGAGAGCATGAGCCGGGCGCCGTTCGTCATGCCGAAGGCGACCTCGGCGTACTCCCGCTCGGCCGAGGTGTACGACACCACACTGGGTTGGCGGTTGGTGAACCCGCTGATGCGCGACGGGTGGGGCATCGACTCGATGCCGGAGACGGCCGAGAACGTGGCCGCCGAGTACGCCGTCAGCCGGGCCGAGCAGGACGCGTTCGCGTACCGCTCGCAGCAGCGGGCGGCCAAGGCGCAGGCCGACGGCCGGTTCGCCGAGGAGATCGTGCCGGTGTCCGTACCGGCCGGTCGTCGGGAGACCCGGCTGGTCGAGGTCGACGAGCACCCCCGGGAGACCACGCTGGAGAAGCTGGCGGCCCTGCCGACACCGTTCCGCGACGGCGGCACGGTGACCGCCGGCAACTCCTCGGGCGTCAACGACGGCGCTGTCGCGCTGCTGGTGGCCAGCGAGGCGGCGGTGCACCGGTACGGCCTCACCCCGCTGGCCCGGATCGTCGGCGCGGCGGCGGCCGGTGTGCCGCCCCGGATCATGGGGATCGGCCCGGTGCCGGCGACCCGCAGGCTGCTCGACCGGCTCGGCGTCGAGCTGGGCGCGGTAGACGTGGTGGAGCTGAACGAGGCGTTCGCCGCGCAGTCCGTGGCGGTGCTGCGCGAGCTGGGGCTGCCGGTGGACGCCGAGCACGTCAACCCGAACGGCGGCGCCATCGCGCTGGGGCACCCGCTCGGCGCGAGCGGCGCACGGCTGGCGCTGACCGCGGCCCTGGAGTTGCGTCGCCGCGGCGGCCGACGGGCCCTCGCCACCATGTGCATCGGTGTGGGCCAAGGGATCTCGCTGTTGCTGGAGTCGGCCGCCTAGAGTGGTCGACACCACACGACCCGCGGCCCGCCCCGGCGCCGGTGCCGTTCCGCGCCGCGGTGATGAACTGGGGGCGTGCTGATGCCGGACGGGTTGCCGACCGAGATCGATCTGACCAGGCCGAGCGCGGCCCGGGTGTACGACTACTTCCTGGGTGGGGGGCACAACTTCGAGATCGATCGGGAGTTGGCCGAGCAGATCGCCAGCATGACCCCGAATCTCGCCGCCACCATGCGCTCGGGCCGGGAGTTCCTGCGGCGGGCCGTCCGGGTGCTGCTCGACGCCGGCATCGACCAGTTCCTCGACATCGGCTCCGGAATTCCCACCGTGGGCAACGTGCACGAGGTCGCGCAGGCGGTGAACCCGACGGCCCGGGTGGTGTACGTCGACATCGACCCGGTCGCCGTCGCGCACAGTCGGGAGTTGCTCGCCGGCAACGAGTGGACCGGCGTCATCCACGCCGACCTGCGCGATCCGGAGCGGATCCTCGCCGAGACCCGGCAGCTCGGGCTGATCGACCTCAGCCGGCCGGTGGGCATCCTGCTGGCCGGGGTGGTGCACTTCGTTCCGGACGACGACCGGCCCGACGACATCCTGGCCACCCTGCGGGCTGCCGCCGCGCCGGGCAGCTTCCTGGTCATCTCGCACTCCACCTTCGAGGACCAGCCGCAGGAGATGCTTGACGCCCAGCGCCTCTCCGCGCGGACGGCCACCGAGATCAGCCTGCGCTCCCGAGCACAGGTCACCGGGTTCTTCGGCGACTGGACGCTGCTGGAACCGGGCGTGGTGCACATGCCGCTCTGGCGTCCCGACTCGCCCTCCGACGTGGACGACCACCCGGAGCGGTTCGGCGCCTTCGGGGGCGTGGCCCGGTACGACCAGCCCGCCGGCTGATCCCGTGGCCGCCGTCCCGGACCCCGCCGGCGTCGACGCCGGCCGGGCCGACACCCAGGGGTACGCGGCCGACTGGGCCCGCGCGGTACGCCGTCTCGGATTCGTGCCGCTCAGCGTGGCCGAGACCGAGCGGCTGCTGCTGGCGCAGACGATCCGGCTGGCCCAGGCGGTACGGGCGCAGCCGTTCACCGCGCTCCCGGCGGAGGAGGTCGGGCGGGCCCTGGTGCAGGCACACCTGACCGAGCCGGAGGCCCTGGAGTGGACGCTGCGCGCCCTCGGTGCGACCTTCTCGCGCCGGGTCCTCGGCGACGGTGACCAGCCGGCGGACCTCGCCGACCGGATCGCGGCGGTGCAGGGTGGGCTGGCCGCCGGGTTCGCCCGTGCGCTGCGCGACCGCACGTTCAGCCAGCAGGAGCGGATCGCGCGGTCCGCCTGGCGGGCGCGCGACCAGGTCGAGCAGGCGTTGCGCGAGAGCGAGGCACGGTTCCGGGCGGTCTTCACCGGTGCCGCGATCGGAATCGGGATCGCCGACGTGGCCGGCCGGATCATCGATGTCAACCAGGCCTTCGCCGACATGCTCGGCTACTCGATCGAGGAGTTGCGGCAGACCGAGGTGGCGGCGTTCTGCCACGCCGACGACGCCCCCGGGATGTGGGCGCTGTACCAGGAGTTGATCGAGGGTAAGCAGGATGCCGCCCGGGTGGAGAAGCGATACCACCGCAAGGACGGCACGGTGCTCTGGACGGATGTGGCCCTCTCGCTGATCCGACACGAGGGTCGGCCACGATTCACCGTCGCGATGATCGAGGACATCACCCAGCGGCACGAACTTCAGCAACGGCTGCGCTTCCAGGCGTTGCACGACCCGTTGACCGGGCTGCCGAACCGGACGCTGTTCTTCGAGACGCTGAGCCGGGTGCTCGACACCGCGGGCGTCGGCCAGCGGGTCGGGGTGTGCTTCCTCGACCTGGACGGCTTCAAGGCGATCAACGACAGCCTCGGCCACGACCTCGGCGATCGTCTACTGGTGATGATCGGCCGGAGGCTCGCCGCGTGCGTGGCCGAGCACGGCCACCTGGTCGCCCGGATGGGTGGCGACGAGTTCGTCATCCTCGTCGACGGCGGGACCGACATCGACGACGCGGTGGCCGTCGCGGAGGCCGCGCTGGCCGCCGTGGCGGCACCGATTCACGTCGGCGACCACCAGATGGCGGTCTCGGCCAGTGTGGGGATCGTGCAGTGCCCCGCCTCGGAGACCAGCGCCTCCGAGCTGATGAAGGCCGCCGACACCACGCTCTACTGGGCGAAGGCGGTGGGTCGGGGGCGGTGGGCGGTCTACGACCCCGAGCGTGGCGCCCGGGACCTGGCCCGATCGGCGCTGATCGCCGGGCTGCCCGCCGCACTCGATCGGGACGAGTTCGTGCTGCACTACCAGCCGATCGTGTCGCTGCTGGACGGTCGGATGCTGGCGGTGGAGGCGCTGGTCCGCTGGGAGCACCCGGAGTTGGGCCTGATCGGGCCGGACCGGTTCATCGGCCTGGCCGAGGAGACCGGCCTGATCGTCCGGCTCGGCGAGTGGGTGCTGCGGCGGGCCTGCGTGGACGCCGAGCGGTGGTGGCGGGAGTTTCCCGACGCCCGGCTGGTGGTCAGCGTCAACCTGGCCGCGCGGCAGGCCGACGACCCGGCCATCGTGGACACCGTGGCGGACGCGCTGCACACCAGCGGGCTCCCCGCGGACCTGCTGCAACTGGAGCTGACCGAGAGCGCCGTGATGGGCAGCGCCGGTGAACCGCTGCGCAGCCTGCACCGCCTCGCCGCGCTCGGCGTCCGAATGGCGGTGGACGACTTCGGCACCGGGTATTCCAATCTGGCCTATCTGCGGCGGCTGCCGATCCACTGCCTGAAGCTCGCCGGCCCGTTCGTCGAGGGCATCCGGGCCGACGGGACGGACCTGGCGGCCGACCACCGCGACGAACGGATCGTCGACGCGTTGGTCCGGTTGGCGCACGCCCTGGAGTTGTGGGTCACCGCCGAGGCGGTGGAGACCGGCGCGCAGGCGGAGCGGCTGCGGGCGCTGCGCTGCGACACCGGGCAGGGTCGATTCTTCGGCGCGCCCGCGCCGGCCGAGGCGATCACCGCCCGGCTGCGCGACGGCCAGG
>NZ_JAEVHL010000179.1 GCF_016803395.1 Micromonospora tarensis
CGACCCCGAGCAGCCCAGCCCATACCCTGGCAGAACGCACGCCGTTGCCCGCCTCACTAGTTCTGACCTTCGACAAGCCAGAACCTAGGCAGGACAACGGCGTGCGCCATCAACGACGCGCCGACCCACCCACAGACACGTCACAAGACCCATATTTATACCTGTGAGGTATACCGCTCACCACCGCATCCGCCCCGACGGAGGTGACCGGCGGTCACCGCCAGGTCGTCTCACCCCAGGCGGGTCGCGATGGCCTCGATGATGCGGGGACGCAGCTCGGCGGCCCGGACGACGGCGTCCACCGAGCCGACCTCGACGGCGCGTTGGATGTTGTGCACCCGGTCGAACTCGGCCGCCACCTCGCCGAGCTTCTCCGTGCGCACCGACGAGCGCAGCTCGTCCAGCTCCGCCGTCAGGGCGCGCGTTCGGTGCCGGCCGCGGCGGCGACGCGCGCCTCCAGGTCCCGCACCCGCGGATCGGCGGCCGTGCGGGCGTTGACGTCGGCGGTGAACACCACCGCGGCGGCGGGCGCGCCACCGAGCACCGAGGCGAACGAGCCCTCCAGCGCGAGCACCGTCATGTTCGGGTTCAGCGCCTTCGAGAACACCACGAACGCGCCGCCGTGGTAGCGCGAGATCACGCAGAACACGATCGGCCCCCGGAAGTTCACGATCGCCCGGCCGATCTCGGCGCCGTACTCCAGTTGCAGCTTGCGCATCGACTCCGGTGAGCCGTCGAAGCCCGACAGGTTGGCCAGCACGACGAGAGGCCGGTTGCCGCTGGCCGCGTTGATCGCCCGCGCGGCCTTCTTCGACGAGCGGGGGAACAGGGTGCCCGCCGTGTAGGTGTCCGGGCCGTCGGTGGGCGGGAAGCCGTGTCGCGGCACCGACCGGGACTCGATGCCGAGCAGACAGACCGGGATGCCACCGAGGTGGACGTCCTGCACGACAGCGGTGTCCGCGTCCGCCATGCCGGCCCACCGCTCCAGCACCGGGTGGTCCTGGTCGGCGAGGGCCCGCATCACCGTCCGGATGTCGAACGGCTTCTTGCGGTCCGGGTTGGCAGTGGCCGAGAAGATCTCCCCGACGGTGCGGAACGCGCTGCCCGCCACGTCGTGCGGGAAGTCGGAGATGTCGCGGTCCGCCGGGTCGGTGGTGGTCGCCCGCCGGGGCGCGGCCTCGCCGGGCGCGACGTACGTGTGGTCGTAGTGCGCCATCACCACGTCCCGCGCGGCGGTCAGGCTCGGCGCCCAGTACTGCGCCTGCCCGTTCGGGCCCATCACCCGGTCGTAGCCGCCGATGCCGAAGTTGTCCTCGGCGGACACCCCGCCGGAGAAGTCGAGCGACTGCTTACCGGTGAGCACCATCGCCGAGTCCGGCGTCATCACCAGGATGCCCTTGGTGTGCATGAGCATCGTCGCCTCGGCGTTCCAGTACGGCTGAGCGCCGACGTTGATGCCCGCGACCACGATGTTGATCTCACCGCCGGCCTGGGTGAACTCGACGATCCGCTTGAGCGCCGCGGCCACCCAGTCCATGTTCTCCGTACCGGAGGTCATCGAGATCCGCGCCCCGGCGGAGAGCGCCCACCACTCCAGCGGCACCCGCATCCGCTCGGCCAGGTCCAGGGCGGCGATCACCCGCCGGCACTCCGGCTCGGAGAGGGCACCCAGCGACTTCGTCGGGTCGCCCAGCAGCACCACCCGGGTGACACCCTGCGGGTAGCGCTCGGTCGGCGTGCTGACCACCCCGGCGACGATGGCCGCGCTGTTGCGCCCCTTCGGCCGGTCCACCGGCACCAACACGTGGTCGCCGTCGAGGTCGTGCTCGACGAAGTCACCGAGCCGGGCGGTCAGCTCGTACGGGTACACGGTGTTGCGGCTGCTCGCCCGCAGCACCTTCAACCGGTACTCGTCCAGCGGCTCGACCGGCTCGACCGGCGGCTCCCCGACGACCAGCTCGGCGTTGCCCACGGCGTCGAACGAGATCCGTACGGCGATCTTGGACAGCTCGCCGGTCCGCCGGTCGCGCTGCCGGGCAATGAACAGGATCTCCTCCAGCCCGGCACCCGCGGTCGTCGGGCGTACCCGCCCGGCGATCATCTCCATCTCCTCGCGGGTGAGCTCGCTCGGCGGCCAGACGTAGACCACGATCCGGTTGGTGTTGAAGCGGGTCTTGGACGGCCGCGCCGCCTGCGCGCGGCGGATCGAGTCGAGGCAGGCGGCGATGACGCCCTCGGTCGTCGGCAGCGCGACCAGCCGGCCGTCCTGCTCCCGGAGCTCGGTCAGGTCACGTACCTGCGCGAACGCGACAAGTCGCTGGTCGGACCGGTTCTCCCGGGCCACGCACTGGAAGAGGTAGATCTCCTCGTCCGAGGACGGCAGCCGGGTCAGGTCGAACTTGTGCAGCCGATCCAGCTGCATCCGCTGCGCGATGTACGGGTGCAGACCACGGATCAACCGGTCCTCGGTCAGCCCCGCGCCGGACGGGCGGAAGGTGAAGTGGTGGTGCATCACCGCCCCGCGACGACCCGCGACGGTGGTGGTCACCCGACGGACCTGCGGCGGCAGCGGATGCGCCGCGATGACCTCGGCCAACGCGGCCGCCATCTCGTCGAAGTCCGCCGGCTGGCTCTCCCAGCCGAGGTAGATGTCGGCGTCCACGGAGTCCTCGCCGTTGGCCAGCTCGGCCAACCCGCGCAGGGCGCTGCCCAGCGCGTCGAAGCTCACCGCGGCGGAGACCACGCTCGAGTCGGCGCGCTCGGCGACCACGAAGGTGCAGTCCGCCACCGTGTGCGTGCGCACACTGGTGAGCGCCTTGTTGCCGTAGTACCGCCGGGTCAGCACCTCCAACATCACCGCGTTGTCCAGGTGGTGGCGGACGAGTCGCTGACCGAGCAGCCGGACCAGCGGCTCCGTGCTGCGTACCATCTCCGCGACGCGCTCGGCGCGGTCCGCCGCGTCCGGGTGCGCGTCCAGGTGCCGCAGGTGCGCGCGGACGTCGGCGTAGACGCGGGCGCGGTTGAGTCGCAGCAGCGGCTGGGCGAACCAGGCGAACACCACGCCGCGGGCGAGGTCCGCGACCACGGGGAAGCGGACCTGCGTCGCGGCGATCAGCCGCTCCAACGCGAGGCCGGCCGGCTCGCGCAACGCCGCGTCCGGCGGGGTCTCCCGCAGCCAGGCGCGCAGCAGCGCCGCGATGACCGTGGCGTCCGAGGAGGCGCGTTGCTGGGCCAGGAAGATCCGGAAGACGGCGGCTTCGAGGGCGGGGTCGCGCTCCAGGTCGGTGACGCCGTACTGGCCGAGCGCCTTCGCCAGCCTGGTCTGGAAGGCGTCCGGCAGTCCGGCCCGCTCGACGTCGAGGCTCTGTAGGTAGGTGTGGAAGTACTCGCGGGCGCTGTGCACGTGGGCGGCGCCGCCGTCCTCGCCCGTCGGCCGGTTGCGACTCAGCTCGGCGAGATCGGCGAACACCTCGATGAGGTCGAGTTCGGCGGCGAGTGGCCGCTGCCCGGCCTCGGTGGCCGCCCGCCGCGCGATCAGGTAGTCGTCGAGTACCCGACGGTCGTCGTGCGGGTCCACGTCGAAGCCGAGCAGCAGACCTCGCAGGTCCTCCTGACCGCGCCGGCTGCGCTCGAACGCGGAGACGTCCCCGGCGGCGGTGGGCAGGTCCAGCTCGACGGTCTCGGCGCTTGGGTCGTCAGTGGTCTCGGCGGCATCGTCCGCGATCGGCTCCAGGCGCAGCAGCGGCGCGCCCGCCTCCACCTGGCTGCCCACCGCGACGGCGCACTCCTTCAACCGCGCCCGGAACGGGGCCCGCAGCACCGTCTCCATCTTCATCGCTTCCAGCACCAGCACCGGCGCGCCCGCCTCGACCTCGGCGCCGACCTCCAGCGGGGTGGCGACGACAAGCGCGGGCATCGGGGAGCGCAGCACGCCGCCCTCGTCCCGGCTGACCCGGTGCGTCACGCCGTCCACCTCGACCAGGTGGGTCGGCCCGTAGGTGCCGGTGAGCAGGCGGTACCGGATGCCGTTGACGACGATCTGGCCGGTGTGCCGGTCGAAGCGGTCCAGCTCGACATCGGCGGTGCGCACCACAGTGCCGGTCTCGATGCCGACCCGGAACCGGTGCGCGCCGACCCGCGCCACGCGGGTGCGGTAGCCGACCCCGCGCAGCTTGAGGTCCAACGGTCGGCCGCTGGCGTGCTGCACCTGCGGGCGTCCGCCGGCCGCCGTCGACAGCAGCCGCTGCCGCTCGACGCGCTCCTCCTCCTCGTACGCCTCGATGGCGGCGGCGGCCAGGGCGACCGCGGAGTGGCGGTGCGTGACGAGCCGACCCTCACCACGGACCCGGTCGATCCAGCCGGTGTCCGCGCTGGCGTCGATCACCTCGGGCTGGTCGAGCAGGTCGAGCACGAAGCTCTTGTTCGTCGCGCCACCTTCGATGATCACCGTGGTGTTCGCCATCGCCCGGCGCAGCTTGCCGAGCGCCTCGTCGCGATCCCGGCCGTACGCGATGATCTTCGCGATCATCGAGTCGAAGTCGGCCGGGATGGTGTCGCCCTCGCTGACGCCGGTGTCCACCCGGATGCCGGGGCCGCTGGGCAGGTCCAACCGGGCGATGCGGCCCGGCGACGGCGCGAAGTCGCGGTCGGGATCCTCGGCGTTCAGCCGGGCCTCGATGGCGTGCCCGCGCTCGGCCGGCGGCGCACCCTCCAGCCGACCGCCCGAGGCGACGTGCAGTTGCGCCTTGACCAGGTCGAACCCGGTGGTCAGCTCGGTGATCGGGTGTTCCACCTGGAGCCGGGTGTTGACCTCGAGGAACGCGAAGAGCCGGTCGCCGGGATGGTAGAGGAACTCGACGGTCGCCGCGCCGCGGTAACCGACCGCCACGGCCAGCCGCTCGGCCGACGTCTTCAGCTCGGCGGCCTGCGCCGGGTCGAGCACCGGCGACGCCGACTCCTCGATGACCTTCTGGTTGCGTCGCTGTACCGAGCAGTCGCGGACGCCGAGCGCCCACGCGGTGCCCTGCCCGTCGGCGATCACCTGCACCTCGACGTGCCGGGCCCCGGTGACCAGCCGCTCCAGGAACACGATGCCGCTGCCGAACGCCCGCGCGGCCTCCTGGCTGGTGCGCTCGTACGCGTCGACCAGTTCGGCCTCGTTCCTGATCACCCGGATGCCGCGCCCGCCGCCACCCGCCGTCGCCTTCAGCATCAGCGGGTAGCCGACCTCGGCTGCCGAGCACGTGCGGCGTCCAGGGTTTCGACGGCACCGCGGCTCCACGGCGCGACCGGTACGCCGACCTTCTCGGCGATCAGCTTTGAGCCGATCTTGTCGCCGAGTTGGCGCATGGCGTCCGGGCTCGGCCCCACGAACGTGACGCCGATCTTCTCGCACAGCTCCGCGAACGTCGGGTCCTCCGCGACGAACCCCCAGCCGACCCAGGCGGCGTCGGCCCCGGTCTCGGTCAGGGCGCGCTCCAGCACCGCCAGATTGAGGTACGGCCGGGCGGACGCCGGGCCGAGATCGTAGGCGATGTCCGCCTCGCGCACGAATGTGGCGGTGCGATCGACGTCGGTGTAGAGCGCGACAGTCTCGATGTGGTTGCCGGTCTCCGCGGCCAACTCGCGGACCGCGTGGATGAGCCGCATGGCGGCTTCACCACGGTTGACGATGGCGACACGGTTGAACACCCGAACGACCCCTTAGCTAGACCTCGGACTACCTGCCGCGAGACGACGGCTCCCAGCAGTGATCACCTTTCCGCCTGCCGGCTGCCAGCGCTATGGCGCAACCACTGAACCAACCGTCCGCAGGTTGTAGGAACCTAACAAAAGTTTTTGGTATCCCCGGGGCTCGGCCCGGCCCGCTCTGATCCGGCCCGTCCTGCTCCCACCTGCTCCGACAGTTGATCAAGACGGCGTGGCTGGTTCACGTCGACCGCCTCCGACGTTCACCCCCGCGTGATCGGCTCGTGCCGAGAATCATCGCCGGTCCGGTCAACCGCCAACCCGGCGCAGTCAGGGAACGCACCACGAAAGGAGCGGCGATGAGGTCGTTGAACCTCCTACGCCCAGGTCTGGCGCTGCTGCTCGCAGCGGGGCTGAGCACGCTCGTGACGCCGGTCGGCGTCGCCCACGCCGCGACCGCCACGGTACCCGCCGGGGCCACCCCGATCACCTTCACCTCGACCGAGCAGCTCGCCCAGGGTGTCACGTACGGCTCGTTCCAGGTGGCCACGCCCCGTGGCGTCACCGTCGGCTACCTGCTCACGGCCGACCTGAGGAAGAACACGGTCTCCCTGGACCTGCTGCACCCCGACGCGGTCGCGCAGCGCACTGTCGTCTCGGCGATGACGAACGAGCAGGGCGCCGTCGCCGGCGTGAACGGCGACTTCTTCAACAACAGCGAGACGCACGCCGGGGTCACGCCGACCTACTCGTCGTCCGGTCCCGAGATCGCCGACGGCGCGGAGTTGAAGTTCGCCGTGCCGAACGCCCAGCGCTTCGGCCCGGGCCTCGCCCCCGGCACCTCGACCCGGGACGTGTTCGGCGTCGGGGTGAACGGCAAGGCGCGCGTCGACACCCTGAGTCTGGACGGCGAGGTGCGCAGCGGGAAGGGCACGATCGCGCTGAGCGGCCTCAACCAGTACGCCCTGCCGGTCGACGGCGTCGGCCTGTTCACCGCCGCCTGGGGTTCCGCCTCCCGGATCCGGTCGACCTGCGGCACCGACACCAGCCGCAGCGACCCGTGCAGCTCCCACACCTACGAGGTCACCGTCCGCGACGGCGTGATCACCGCTGTCGGTCAGCTGCCCGGCGCGGGCGCGATCCCGGCCGACACCCAGGTGCTGGTCGGCCGGGAGCGCGGCGCGGACGCGCTCGACGACCTCACCGTCGGCGACCGGGTGCAGGTACGCGAGAAGCTCGACTCCGCCGGCAAGCCGAGGTTGACGTTCGCGGTCGGTGGGGCGCCGATCCTGCGTGCCGGGCAGCCGCTGGCCGGTCTGGACACCAAGACCGCGGCGGTGCGCAGCTCGGCCGGCGTCGGCCCCGACGGCAGGACGGTGTACCTGGTCGTCCTGGCCGGCCGCGCCCCGGCCAGCGCCGGGTTCACCATCGCCGAACTGGCCGACCTGATGCGCACGCTCGGCGCGACCGACGCGGTGAACCTGGACGGCGGCGGCTCCAGCACGGTGGCCGTCCGGGAACCGGGCCAGGCGGCGGCCACCGCCCGCAACAGCCCCTCCGACGGTACGGAGCGCGCGGTCGCCAACGGCATCGGCATCTTCGTGGGCCGGCGCTGAATCGACAGACCCGCTCGGATTCGCCCCGCCCGGTGTCGCCGGGCGGGGCGAATCCGCACAGAGCCAGGGGAGGGGGCCCGACCCTGGGGAGACGGATACCTCAGTCGACGGTCGGGGTGGCCGTCCGCGCCGCCTCGGCGAGCGCCGCCGCCGCGCCCGCGTACGGGTTGTAGCTGTAGGAGCGGGCCAGGCCGCCGGGCACCGTGAAGTAGGCCGCCGCCATTTTCGCCGGGTCGCTGGCGATCTCACCACGCGCGGGCGCGTCGTCGCCGTCGTCCCAGCCCCAGGGCGCGTTGGCCGAGTTGGTCGAACAGCTCCAGGTGCCCGCCCCGCAGTCACCTGACGTGTCGCCGGCGAACGTGCCCAGGCCGGCGAAGAGGCTGGCGTTGGAGCGCTGCGCCCACAGACCACCGGCGGCGAAGATGTCGATCAGCTCGTACCGCACGTCGCGGTCGTTGCCGCTGCTCGGCGTCTCGGCGACCGTCGACGGGTAGTAGACCAGGCCGTCACCGTTGATGTCGTACTGCGGGTGGGCCTTGAGGCCGTGGCCCTGCGCCTCCTGTGCGGTCACCGGGTGCTCGAAGGTGTCGTGCGGCGACGCCTGGAATCGCAGGGTGCCGTCCACACTCTCCCCGCCGCTGGTCCAGGTGCTGCCAGCCGGCGTGTACGAGAAGAAGTCGCTGTGTGCCACGGTGACGGTCGAGCGCAGCACCCCGTACGGCGAGCCGTCGCGCTCGATCGCGAACAGCGCGCCCTCGCCGTCGTTCTCGTGCTCGGTCTCGAAGAACGGATGGTCGGTCCAGTCCCGAGGGTGGAAGAAGAAGTACGTGATGTACCAGTGGGTGCTCGTCTCCACGACCGAGTAGTACGCGTGCGCGGCGAGCGACGCGCCCGCCTGACCGGCCCGGTCCCAGTTGTTGCGTCCGTCCAGGTCGCCGTCGAAGTCGACGGCGGTGAGGTAGTCCGACCGACCGCTCAGGGCGTGACTGCCGGTGGCGTCGACGTCCTGATAGTGGATGGGCGCCCAGCGGAGGGCCAGTTCGGCCCGGCTGACGGCGGCGCCGGCGGGGGCCGGTGCGACGAGTGTGGCCGCCGCCAGCGCCGCCGCGGCGATCAGCGCCCGCACCGCTCGGGGTCGCCGAGCCGAGCTGCTTGCGTCGAGCATGGTGTGCTCCCGTGTCCGAGTGGATAGACCACGATGGATCATTCTCGGTCCGGGCACCCGGCGGGTGTCCCTGCGGCGAAGCGGAGACGGACGGTGTCCGACCGGATCGGGACCTGCTTGTATCGATGCCCACCGACTGCCATGCTGTGCTTCGGTCGTGCTCGGGGAGCCAGCGCGCACCACATCCCCTCCGGTCCACGGGGCGCGCGCGGTGGCCACGCCACCCGCGCCGGGCAGCCTCCGTCGGTGACCGGACACCCGAGCGCGGCACCGACACCCCTCGGTCATCGGTGCCCGGCAACCACGGAGGTACCGATGCTTCGCACGTTCCTCGCCGTCACCACCATGGCGCTGGCCGCCCTGACCGGTGCGACCGCCGCCGGGGCGACAAGCGCCGCCGAGGTGATTCCCTACGCCACGCCGACACCGATCCCGTCGCCGACGCCGACCTGCCCGCCCGCGCTGCCGATCACCGCCACCGTGACGGGCACCACCAGCACCAGCCTGACCATCTCGTACTGGGTGTTCTTCGCCCCGCCCTGTGGCTACAACCCGCCGATGACCGTCAACCTCTTCGCCAGCCGGGAGGACGCCCAACAGCGGCGGTCGCCGGTGGCCGAGGCCGTCACCGGGCCGGAACGCAACGGCACGGTGACCATCGACCGGCTGACCCCGGACACGGAGTACTGGTACCGGTTCACCGACGCCGATGGGCGGCGGGACCCGTACGTGATCGCGTCGGCCCGGACCGCTGCACTGACGTCGTGCCGCGCGACGGCCACTATCGACGCCCGCTGGGGTACCGGTTTCGTCGCCACGGTCACGGTCCGCAACACCGGCACCGAGCCGCTGGACCGGTGGCGGGTCTCCTGGCGGTGGTCCGGCGACGAGCGCGTCCAGTCGGTCTGGGGCGGGGTGGCCGAGACGACCGGTGCCGACGTCGCGGTCCGCAACGCCTCCTACAACGGAACGCTGGCGCTGGACGGGGCGACCACGTTCGGTCTGCTGGTGGCGACCAGTGCGGTGCCCGACGGTCTGACAGTGGGCTGCGCGCGGTGACCGGCGTCCGCCCCGCTGCCGGCGGGCCGGGGAAGCGGGGCGGACGCGGTGGCGATCGGCGTTCGCGGGCCGCCACACCGAAGCGTGACCGTCACCGTCGGACCACGCCGTTCTGGTACGCCCACACGACGGTCTGCAACCGGTCCCGCGCGCCGACCTTGGCCATCGCGCGCCCGAGGTGCGACTTGACCGTGCTGGTCTCGATGAAGAGCCGCTCGGCAATCTCGACGTTCGACAGGCCCTCCGCGAGCAGCTCCACGATCTCGGTCTCCCGCGCGGTCAGCTGGTGCGCCGCCGCCGCGTCGGAGCGGGGGGTGGGCGTGCGTCTGGCGAACTCGGAGATCACCCGGCGGGTGACGGCCTGGTCGACGAGCCCGTACCCGCTCGCCAGGCGGCGGATCGCCTCGATGAGGTCGTCGGGCTCACAGTCCTTGAGGATGAACCCGCTGGCACCGGATTCCAGCGCGCCGAAGACGTACTCGTCGAGGTCGAACGTCGTCACCACCAGCACCGCAGGCGGCGTCCCGGTCGCGTCCGCGACGATCTGCCGGGTCGCGGTGAGCCCGTCGCCGTGCGGCATCCGGACGTCCATGCAGATGACGTCCGGTTGCAGCCGGCGGGCCAGTTCGACCGCGGCGGACCCGCTCGACGCCTCGGCCACCACCTCGATGTCGCCGGCCTGTTCCAGGATGACGCGGAAGCCGGCACGGACGACCGCCTGGTCGTCGACGAGCATCACTCTGATCATGCGGTGGCCTCTTCCTTCGGATGCGACGCGGCGGGACCGTTCGTCGGTAGCGTCGCGGTGACCGACCAACCACCGGTCGAGGTCGGCCCGGCGGTGAACGTCGCCCCGATCAACTGGGCCCGCTCGCGCATGCCGACCAGGCCGACACCGCCGGTCCGTGCGGCCGGTACCGGTCGCGGGGTGCCCGGTTCGTTCACCACCTGCAATGACACGGAGCGGGGCAGGAAGCGCAGCACCACCCGCGCCGGCGCACCCGGGGCGTGCTGTCGGGCGTTGCTGAGGGACTCCTGCGCGATCCGGTACAGCGCGACGTCGGCGATCGGCGACAGCTCGCGCGGGTCGCCCTCCCGGACGAACTCCACCGGGCCGGCGAGGTTGCCCGCCGTGCGGACGAGGTCGTCGAGCATGCCCAGGCCGGGCACCGGGGTGGCGCCGTCGCCGCCCTCGCGCCCCGGCCGCCCGCGTAGCACCCCGACGACCAGTCGCAGGTTGTCCAGGGTCTCCTTGCCCTGGGCCCGGATCCAGGCCACGCCGGCCCTCGCCGCGTCCGGGTCCCGGTCGATCAGCCGCTCGACCGCTGCCGCCTGCACCACCATGCCGGAGAGGTGGTGGGCCGCCACGTCGTGCAGTTCCCGGGCCATCCGGGAGCGCTCCGCGTCGATCGCCGCCTGAAGCTTCGTCCGCTCCTCCCGGATCGCCTCGTCCGCGCGCAGCCGGACCAGCTCGGCGTAGCTGCGGTGGGTGGCTACCCAGCCGCCGACAACTGTCGCTCCGGCGTGGGTGAGGGCGCTCGCGGCGGTGTACCCGACTGCCGTCAGCGGATCGGGGGTCACCAGCAGAGCCGCTCCGACCGACTCCACCGCCACGACCGCGCCGACGGCCAGCAGCGCGCGCCGCACCGGCAGCAACGACCCGACGGTGTACGCCGCGACGAAGGGTGCGACGCCCCGGATGGTCGCCTCGGGCGGGGCGATGCCGATGACGGGCAGTTGCAGGCCGGCGACGAGGGCGAGGCAGAGCAGCGGCCTGACCCGACGCAGGCACAGCAGCATCGCCTGGGCGCAGCAGATGGCGACGATCAGCCACGCCCGCGTCGGGTCGAAGAACACCCCGTCCGCCGGTGCCACGAACCAGAACAGCACCGTCAGCAGGATGAACGTCAGTACGGTCAGCGCCGCCGCCAGCAGGCAGTCCCGGGGGAACACCCCGGTCACCCCGAGCCGGGTGAGCCGTCGGTCGAGCCACGTCGTCAGGCGGGGTGAGCCGGGATCGGTGCCGGTGTGGTCCCTCATGGGGTGCGTGTCCTCGCTCCGGATCGTCGCGGGTCGGGGTCAGTAGGAGATGCTAGGCGCGAGCAGGTGGAACTCCACGGCGAACCAGCCCGCGCCGGCGAGCGCGAGCAGGACCAGAGCGCTGCCGACGATCCTCGGCCAGCCGGCGTGGCGTCGGACGTCGTCGACCAGCCGGACACCGGCGGGCAGCACGCCGAGCAGACCGACCAGTTGCAGCACCTGCGCGGTGCGCAGGACGACGTCGGGAACCTCCCGCAGGCCCATGATGACGCTGATGCTCAGCGCCCAACCGGCGAACGCGAGCAGCGTGCCGGCGACGGCGAGGCGGCTCAGGATCCGCGCGGTACGGCCCGCCCGGTCGCGGCGGGCGCGGCCGAGGCGGCGGCGGACGAGCGCGCCGACCGGCCAGGAGAGGACGGCGAGGAGCAGGACGACCGTCGACAGGGCGAGCACCGGGACGACAAGCGTGCTGGCCCGTGCCGGCTCGACCGGCAGCAACGCGAACGCGGAGTCGAAACCGATCGCCTCGACCCGGTCGTCGGTCGCCCGGATGGCGATCGTGCGCTGCCCGCCGACCTCACGCCAGACCCAGGGAGCCACCTCCTCGTACAGGGCGGGGGAGTCGGACAGTGGACCTGGCTCGAACCGCAGTCGGCCGCCGTCGGCGACACTGACGGTGGTCCGACCGGCCAGGCCGATCGCGGTCAGGAAGTTGCTCCGCACCGCGCGCGAGGACTCGTACGTGCCGGCGGCCAGCGCGGCGTGCTCGGCTGCGGTCGCCGGGTCGACGCCGGCGGTGGGCGTGGTTGGCGGGGGCGGGGAAGTAGCGGTCGGCGAAGCCGTTCACCACCGACTGGCGCAGGTCGTGGCTGTCCAGCGCGCCGGAGCCGGTGCTGTTGAGGGAGAGGAAGATGCCAGCCCGGTCGTCGGGGTAGATCTGCAGGTGGGAGTGGAAGTAGTTGGTGTCGCCGCCGTGGCCGAGGATCCGGTGGCCGTTGCGGTTCTCCTCGAAGAAGCCGAGGGTCATCCGGGGTCCGTCGGCCAGGGTGCCCAGCGACGTCGCGTCGAGGGCCGGGCGCTGCATCAGCTCCCGGGTGGGCTGATCCAGCAGGGGCGCGAAGCCCACCGGCTCACCCAACTGGGCGAGCATGAACCGCGCCATGTCCGTCGCCGGGGCGCTCAGCGCGCCGGGTGGGGGAGTGCCGACGATCTCGAACGGCGCGGCGGGTGCGGCGGAGGTGTCGTACCCCTTGGACATCCGGTCGCGCAGCGGCGCCGGGAGAGGTTGCTCGAAGGTCGACGACGGCATGCCCGCGCGGTCCAGGATGTTGCGCTGGACGTACTCCTCGAAGCGGGTTCCGCTGACGCGTTCGACGATGTAGCCGGCGAGCGCGTTGCCGTAGTTGGAGTAGGCGGGGACGGTCCCGGGCTGGTAGATCTGCTCCGGCGGGTCGGTCACCAGGGCCCTGCGCAGCTCCACGGCGCTGCCGTCGGTGCCGATCAGGCCGCTGATCCGCTCCTCGAAGCCGGCGGTGTGCGTCAGCAGGTGCCGCAGGGTGACGGCCCGCTCGAAGCGGCGCGGCAGGTCGAAGTCGAGGTACGTCTCGACGTCGGCGTCGAGGTCGAGCTGCCCGCTCTGCACGAGTTGCAGCACCGCGGTGGCGGTGACGAGCTTCGACACCGATCCCATCCGGAAGAGGTGTCGGTCCGGGTCGACCGGTACCGCCCCGACGCCGGCCCTGCCGGTGTCGGCGTAGCCGTACCCGCGGACGCTGACGATCTTCCCGTGGTGCACCACGGCGACGGTGGCCCCCGCGATGTCGGTCCGGTCGAGCGCGGCCGGCAGCAGGCCGTCGAGCCAGGCGTCGACGTCGCTGCCGGTCAGGGCGGAGCCGGCGGCGG
>NZ_JAEVHL010000180.1 GCF_016803395.1 Micromonospora tarensis
AGCTCACCCGGCCGCGTCGCGCAGGCCGCGCGCGCTCGCGGCAGCGCCCCGGTGAGCAGCCGCGAGCCCAGGCACGGTACGCCGAAGCGCGCGCCCTCCTCCTCGACGAACGCGGCCACCACCAGCGGCCGGGCCGGGGTGACGCCGGCCACCCGCAGCTCGTCCACGGCGAGGAACGCGCTGACGATGCCGAGCGGCCCGTCGTACGCCCCGCCGTGCGGCACGGAGTCGAAGTGGCTGCCGGTGAGCACGGCCTCCGTGCCCTCGGGGTCACCCCAGTGGGCGAAGAGGTTGCCGTTGCCGTCCTCGGTGACCGGCATGCCGCGACGCTCGGCCTGCGCGCGGAACCAGGCCCGCAGCTCCCGTTCCGGCTCGGTCAACGCGTACCGCAGGTAGCCGCCGCTGTCCGCGTTCCGCCCGAGGGGCGCGATCTCGTCCCACAGCACCCGGAACCGGCCGGCGAGGTCGTCGGTCATGCAGCGCCCTCGGCCATCGGGACGCGGACTCCGGTGCGCTCGGCGACGTCGCGGGCGATGTCGTAACCGGCGTCGACATGCCGGATGACACCCATCGCCGGGTCGTTGGTGAGCACCCGCTCGATCTTCTGACCGGCCAGGGCGGTGCCGTCGGCCACGCAGACCTGCCCGGCGTGGATCGACCGGCCGATGCCGACACCGCCGCCGTGGTGGATGGACACCCAGGAGGCGCCGCTGGCCGTGTTGACCAGAGCGTTGAGCAGCGGCCAGTCGGCGATCGCGTCGGAGCCGTCGGCCATCCCCTCGGTCTCCCGATAGGGGCTCGCGACGCTGCCGGTGTCCAGGTGGTCCCGGCCGATCACCACCGGGGCGGAGAGTTCACCGGCGGCGACCATGTCGTTGAACCGCACCCCCGCCCGGTCCCGCTCGCCCTGGCCGAGCCAGCAGATCCGGGCCGGCAGGCCCTGGAAGGCGACCCGCTCACCGGCCAGCTTGATCCACCGGGCCAGCGACTCGTTCTCCGGGAACAGCTCCAGGATGGCCCGGTCGGTGGCGGCGATGTCGGCCGGGTCGCCGGAGAGCGCCGCCCACCGGAACGGCCCCCGGCCCTCGCAGAACAACGGCCGGATGTACGCCGGCACGAAGCCGGGAAAGTCGAAGGCGCGCTGGTAGCCGCCGAGCTGGGCCTCGCCCCGGATCGAGTTGCCGTAGTCGAACACCTCGGCGCCGGCGTCGAGGAAGCCGACCATCGCCTCGACGTGCTTCGCCATCGACGCGCGGGCCCGGTCGGTGAACTCGGCCGGCTTCGCGGCGGCGTAGTCCCGGGCCTCGGCCAGCTCCACCCCCGTCGGCAGGTACGCCAGCGGGTCGTGCGCGCTGGTCTGGTCGGTCACGATGTCGATCTCCACACCCCGGCGGAGCAGCTCCGGGAAGACCTCGGCGGCGTTGCCGACCACACCGACGCTCAGTGCCCTGCGGTCCCGCTTCGCCGCGAGCACCCGCCCGACCGCGTCGTCCAGAGAGTCGGCGACCTCGTCCAGGTAGCGGTCGTGCACCCGACGGTCGAGCCGGGTGCGGTCCACGTCGACGATCAGGCAGACACCGTCGTTCATGGTGACCGCGAGGGGCTGCGCGCCACCCATCCCGCCGCAGCCGGCGGTCAGCGTCAGGGTGCCGGCGAGGGTGCCGGCGAACCTCTTGGCGGCCACCGCGGCGAACGTCTCGTAGGTGCCCTGGAGGATGCCCTGCGTGCCGATGTAGATCCACGAACCGGCGGTCATCTGCCCGTACATGGTCAGGCCGAGCTGCTCCAGGCGGCGGAACTCCGGCCAGGTGGCCCAGTCGCCCACCAGGTTGGAGTTGGCCAGCAGCACCCGGGGCGCCCACTCGTGGGTACGCATGACGCCGACCGGCCGGCCCGACTGCACCAGCATCGTCTCGTCCGCGCGCAGGTCGGTAAGCGTGCGGACCAACGCGTGGTACGACGGCCAGTCCCGCGCCGCCCGCCCGGTGCCGCCGTAGACCACCAGGTCGTCGGGGCGCTCGGCCACCTCCGGGTCGAGGTTGTTCATCAACATCCGCAGGGCGGCCTCCTGCGGCCACCCGCGGGTGGTCAGTTGGCTGCCTCGTGCGGCGCGGACGGGCTGGGTCATCTCGTACTCCTCTCAGCTGAGGAACAACTGGCGACGGGCGGCCGACGACTCGAACGCCTCCAAACGGGTCTGGGTGTCCGCCGGGGAGGCGTCGCAGATGGCCTGGAGGACCACCATGGCCAGGGTCATCGGAGCGGTGTGCAGGTCGAAGACCAGGTCGGTGCCGACGGCGGCGGACAGCACCAGTTCGGCGTGGTCGGTGGCGGGACTGACCGGGGAGTCGGTGATCGCGACAACGGTCAGCCCGGCGTCGCGGGCCTCCCGCAACGCGTCGAGGGTCTCTCGTGGGTAGCGGGGCAGGACGAAGGCGAGCAGGGCGCTCGCACCGGCCGCCGCCGCCTGCTCCAGGCGGTCGGTGAGCAGGCTGCCCCCGTCGTCGAGCACCCGCACGTCCGGATGCACCTTTGCGGCGAAGTAGGCGAAGTAGGCGGCCAGGGGCGCGGCGGCGCGCAGCCCCAGCACCGGCAGCGGTCGGCTGTTGGCCAGCAGCTTCCCGACCTCGGCGATCCGGGCGCGGTCGGCGAGTTGCCCGGCCAGCCGGTCGAGGTTGTCCATCTCGGCCCGGACGGCCCGTTGCAGCTCGTTGCCGGCGTCGTCCGGTTCGGTCGCGGTGGCGGTCAGCTCCCGGAGCCGGCGGCGCAGCGCCGGATAGCCGTCGTGCCCGAGTGCGATGGCGAACCGGGTCACCGAGGGTTGGCTGACCCCGGCCAGCTCGGCCACCTCGGCCGCTGACAGGTACGCCGCCGCGCCGGCGTGCTGTGCCAGGCAGTGCGCGATGCGTCGCTGAGTCGGGGTGAGGCGGACCCCCCGCACCAGGTTGAGCACCTCTTCATTCACCGGGTGAGACTATGCATGAAACTATTCAGTGCGCAAGGTGGTGCCGCGCCCTGGTCAGGTCGCCGTCCGGAACGGGGCCAGGGTGGCCCGGATCTGTTCGCCCGCCCCCCAGTCGTGGTCGAACTGGGCCAGCACCGCGAGGTGCTGTCGTAGCTGGACGATCGGCATCCGGGCCGGCCAGTCGCGGTCGAGCGCTGTCAGTTCCGCGTAGACCGCGAAGAACCGTCCTGCCTCGGGCGGGGGTGCGGTGGACCACACGTGGGCGAGGTCGACGTCGGCCCACAGGTAGGACACCGCCGGGTCGACGAGCGCGGGCCGCCCGTCCGGGGTGGCCAGGAGGTTCTGCGTCCACAGGTCGCCGTGCGTCAGGCAGGCCGGCCGGTCCGGCAGCAACTCGGGTAGCCGATGACACAGCCGCTCCAACGCCGCCCGGTCGCCGGCGTCGAGCGCCGCGTCGACACGGGGTTCGCCGAGCCACCGCAGCAGCCGGTGCTCGGCGAAGAAGGCGAAGCCGTCGTCGGCCCAGGTGTTGACCTGCCGGCGACGGCCCAGCCAGTTGTCGCGGTGCCAGCCGAAGCGCGGGTGGGCCGTGCTCAGGTGCAGGCGGGCCAGGGCGTGGGCGAACTGCTCCCAGAAGGTCTCGCTGCCCGGCCGTGGTCGCAGCACCGACAACACCAGCAGTTCCCGGTTCGCCAGGAGCACGTCGGGTGTCGCCATGCCGCCGCGCTCGCGCAGGGCGGCCAGCCCGTCGGCCTCCGCGGCGAAGACGTCGTCGTCCGGCAGGTCGGCGAACGCCTTGACGAATAGCTGTGACCCGTCCCGGCGGGTCGCTATGCCCGCGAGCGCCGCGAGCCCACCCGTCGCCGGCTCCACCGTGACGACATCGCGCATTCCGGAGCGATGCAGACATTCGAGGAGAAACGCCGACGACCGCATCACGAAAGACTCCTCTGGTCCGCCTGTTGTTGGCCCAAAATTGGCGGGCCTACTGATCGGGTGCTCCGGGATCACCGACGTGCAAAACAGCGAATTGCCTGAGCATTGCGCGAAACGCTTGGACGAATAGTCAGGAGCGGGGTGTGTTCGCGTAGAGGAAATCGGTGACGGCTGGCGGGAAAATCGCGTTGAGCGTGGGTGCGTGGCTACCCCCTCTGATGTCCCAGAGCTCGACCCGGCTGGCGTCGTGACAGCCGGCGGCGTAGGACGTCACTCCCGTCTCCGCGTCGGGCAGCCGGGGCTCGAGATCCATTGGCGGGGCCGAGGTGTCGGCCTCCGCCGAGCAGCCGTTGATCCGCCGCCAGGTGGCGAGCGTGGTGTCGACAGAGGAGTAGCGGTGACCGCTCCTGGTGCCACCGCCGAACCTGATTGTCGCGTCGGCGGTGCCGTGGATCTCCAGCACGCTGACCGGCCGCTGCGGCGTACACAGTGCGTCGTCGTCGACGGCGCCGGCGAGTGACACGACAGCGGTGACCCGCATCGATCGCTCGCAGGCCATCCGGTAGGCCATGAAGCCCCCGTTGGAGTGGCCGACCAGATACACCCGTGCGGTGTCGACCGAGTACGCCGACTCGACGGCGTCAAGGAGCCGTTCGAGGTACGCCACGTCGTCCACTCCGCTGTTGTCGATGTCGCAGCAGGCTTCGGCCGCGTTCCAGAACCTCATGCCGTCCCGGTCCGTGGTGCCGTTCGGCACGGCGTAGAGGAAGGTACGACGGTCGGACTCGGGGGTGAGGTTGAAGTACCGCTCCTGCTGCGCGCCGCTGGACCCGTAGCCGTGCAGCAGCACGACCAGCGGAGCCTTCCTCGCCGGGTCGTAGCCCACCGGCACGTGCAGCTCGAAGGGACGGTTGTCCAGGGCGATCGACCCGGTGGTGCCCGGTGCCACCGGAGGCTTCCACGCGGCTGTCGGACCCGCCTGACCGTCCCCGCCGGACGGCCCGCACGCGACCAGAAACGGCAGCATGATTGCGGCAGCCAGCCAGCGTCTCGTCCTCACGGCAGCAATCTTGACACTGGCACGGGGCAGCCGGGTGGCCCCCGGTCCGCCTCCGCTCACCATGCGCGCGCTCGCTAGTATCCACACCGTCGCTCCGGGGAGGGTGGAATGCAGCCAGGCAGTCCGTTCCAGTTGCTCAAGACCCTGGGGTCGTGTCGAGAAGGCAAGGTGTGGTCGGCCGTCGATGCGCAGGGTCGGCCGCTGACGGTCGCCATCCTCGATGTCAATGTCGCCGCCGACCAGCAGTGGCGGACGTCCTTCGCCTCGATGGCGAACGCCCTGCGGGCCCGGGACGGTAGGCCGAGCTTCCTGCACGCCGACTTCATGGCGCCGGCGCCATGGGTCGCCTACGCCGCCGGCAGTGGCACCGAGGCCGAGCAGATCTTCCTCGCCCTCGGTCTGGACTACCGGCCGGGGTCGGAGCCGGAGCAGGCGCGGTCAGCCGATTCGGGCACGGCCGAGCCACCCTGGGCGAAGCTGGCCAGCAGCGAACCCGTCCAGGCCACTCCGAACGCCGGCAGCGCGACGTCCGCCAGCGGTGGGTACGCGCCAGCGAACGTCGCCGACGGAGTTGGGCAGGACCACCGCCCCACCTCTGGCGCCGGCGCTTTGGGGTCGGCACACATTCCCCCGGTCTCGGTTCCGCCGGCCCCTCCGGTGTCGGTCCCACCGGCCGACCCGGTCTCGCCGTCGCCGTTTGGAGAGTCGTACTCGAGCAACTACCCGGCGCTGCGGTCAACCGTGCGGAAGCCGCCCCGGCGCACCGGTCTGTGGGTCGGCATCGCGATCGCGGTCGTCGTGGCGCTCGGCGCGGTTGTCGGCTTCGTCGTCTGGCAGCCTGACGACGACAAGCCGGGCCCGAGCGCGCTGGACCCGTCGCCATCCGCCTCGGTGTCCAGCAGCCCCGAGCCGGTCGCCTTTCCCACCGGCGCACCCCGCAAGCCGGGCGTCGAACCGCCGAAGCCCGGTTCCTGGCCCACCGAACCGCAGTTCGCCGACACCGACCGGACCAAGTCGGAGAGCCCTCCCGGCCTGGGCTTCACCCTCAAGGTGCCCGACACGTGGGCCTGCGACGCGCGCCAGCGCGGCCCCGGCTTCGCCCGGTACCTGTGTGGCATCTCGCGCCCCGGCGTCCCGGAGGTGGGCGGGGAGATCATCGTCCGGAACTGCCCGAAGCCCTGCGGCGACGAGGTGCAGGCGGCGTACCGGAGGGCCGAGGAGGCGTGGGGCCTGCCGTGGGTCCAGGCCGGAAACGCGACCTTCGCCGAGGGGCCGCAGGCCGCCGGGGCGGATCGTTACGGGCTGGTGGTGGTCGGTTGGTGGCGGAGCAGCCCCGACGGCGTGATCGACCGTCAGATCGTCCTGCGGATGACCGCGACCGGCGCGCAGGCCAGCGAGGTGCGCAAAGTGGCCAATGATATTAGGGCAACGCTGTCCTTCTGATGCCCATTAGCGGCGATTCCGCCGGCATAAAGGGTGCGGTTGAGGGGGCGTCGCCCCCGCCTGCCCCTCGGTAATATATGGTCCCCGCGTTCGCTCAGCAGCGAGTCGAACGCGGTGCGATTCTTTACGCGAAATTGGTATGAAAGGGTCGGGTGGATCCCACAGTGCCGACGCGATCCGCGACGTGGCGTCCCACAGTCAGCGTCGTTATCCCCTCAGTCGGCAAGCCGGGACTTCGCCGAGCGGTCGAATCCGTGCTCGCCCAGACGCATCCTGTCACCGAAGTGCACGTGGTGCTCAACTCGGAGACCGATGTGGACCTTCCGGGTGATCCACGCGTTCGGCTGCTGCGCTACCTCGAGCGCCGGAACGGAAACGCCGCCCGGATGGCCGGTGTCCGCAGGTGCACCGGTGACCTGGTGGCATTCCTCGACGATGACGACCTCTGGCATCCGACGAAGATCGAGCGCCAGGTGCGGGACATCGCCGAGGCGGGCCTCGCCGACTCGTCGACCTGGATCTCCTCCACCAAGGTCGTGGTGGACTTCGCGCACGGCTCCGAGACCTGGCCGCGCGCGCCCTACGACCCCAGCCTCAGCCTGGAGAACAACCTGTTGCAGCGGCACCGGGTCCAGCGCGGGCAGGCGTTCCTGCCGTCCTCCACGCTCCTCTTCCCGCGATCGCTGCCGATGACCGTGCCGCTGAACGAGGAACTGAGTCTGCACCAGGACCTGACCTGGCTCCTCCAGCTCTCGCGCACCCTGCCCGACCTGGCGGTCCGCCAGGTCGACGCGGCGCTCACCAGGTACGACGCGATCGGTGACGGCATCTCGCGCTCCATCTCCCTGGACCGTGAGCTGGACTGGGCCCGCGAGTACCTCGGCTCGGCGACCCCGCGGGACCGGGGTGACTACTACCTGGGGTCGGTCATGACGTACGCCCGCCGCCAGGGCACGGTGGGCGGGATGGTCGGTGTCTTCTCGGAGGGTCTGCGGGTCGGGCGACCGGGCGCGGCGGCCGTCGGCTACGCCTGTGGGGCGATGGCCGCGGGGGTCGTGAAGGCCGTGGCGGCCGGTGTACGGCAGCCCCGGCGACGCGGCGACGAGACCGATGCGGGCGCGGAAGTACGGTAGTGGATCGGACGCTTTCCGAAGGGAACAGCTCGTCGGCCGCGGCCGACGCTCGCACCGATTGGCCGGTAGCCCTGAGCGCGGCCGTCCTGGTGATCTTCTCGCCCTACTGCCCAAGTCCTTCGGTCAGGGTGGCGCGCCGTGGCACGTCGGCATCGCCCTGCCGGTCTTCGCACCCTCGACCTGGATGGCCGCGCTCGCCGGGGTCTCCGTCGTGCTGCTGGCCAGGCACTGGCGGCGGCCGCGATGGATGGCCGCCCTGATGTCCGGGCTCGGTGCCCTGGTGTTGTGCATCGGCATCGGCAGCGCGATGCGCGGTGGTGCCTCCACCCGCGAGCTGGTCGGCGCAGTGCAGTACCTGTCCGCACCGATCGCCTACGCGGTGGGCTGTCTGCTCGTCAGCCACCGGTCCGCCCTCGCGGCGCTCAGACTGACCTCCGCCGGCGTCATCGTCGCCCAGTTCGGTTGCGCGTCTCTCCAGCGGCTCGGCGTGCCACTCAACCCCATGGGGACCGTCGAGGCGGCCCGGCTGCTCGGTGACCGGACCAACGGAACACTCAACCACCCGGTCAACCTCGCCAAGGCCATCGTGCTGGTGCTCGCCCTCTACTACATCACGAACGGGCCGGCCGCCCGCCTCGGCCTTCAGCTTCCGACGCTCGTCGGACGGTATGGCATCCCGGGCGCCGCGCTCGCCACGACCGCGCTGACCGGCAGCCGGACCGGGCTGCTGGCGGTCCTCATGCTGATCGTGGTCGGCGAGTTGATGCTGCGGCGGCTGGGCGGGTCGACCGAGGTCCGTGGTGGGCGGGCACGCCGACAAACCCTCATCGGGATGATCCTGCTCGGCGTCGGTGTGCTCGCGGCGGCGCCGGTGTTCATCGTCCGGATGATCGCCGACCCGGCCGGTGGCTCCCGGGCGCAGATCATGTCCAGCGCCCTGCAGTTCCTGGCGGACCGGCCGTGGTGGGGCATCGGCCCCAACAACTACGTGGAGGTCGTCGGCCGGATCGATCCGATCGTGTCGGCCGGGGTGCCGGTGCACAACGGCGTGCTGCTCGCCGCCGTCGAGTTGGGCATACCGGGCGCGGTCATCCTGCTCACGCCGGTGTCGGCGTTGGCCGTGCTGAGCGTGTGGAAGGGCGTCTTCTGGCCGACTCTCATCCCGGCGTTCTGCCTCGCCTTCACGGTGGCGTACTTCGGGATCGCGGCCACCACGTACGGCGTCATGGCCGAGTCGATGTTGCCGCTCTGGTTCCTCGTCGTGGGAGTGGCGACGATGGTGCTGGTCCAGGACCATCAACGCGAACGACGCGGACACGACGCCCCGACCCGCGACGGCCACCCGGACGTGGACCACCGGAGCGGCACTCCCGCAGGTGCCGAGGAGAAGCAGGACAGCCAGGCCACCGTGGTCATTCCGGCGCAGACCGGTTCGTCCGGACGCGGCCGGCTGAGCGGCGTGGTGGGCGGCGCATCGGCGCTGGCCGCCTCCCGCATCGTCGGCAGCGGGTTGCAGGCCGTCGCGATGGTGCTGCTGGCCCGGTACGTGGACCCGCGAGGCTTCGGTGCCTTCGGCGGATACTTCGGGGCGGTGGCCTTCCTGGCCGTCGTCGCGGACGCGGGCGTCTCGACCGCCCTGCTGCGCTGGCGGGCGCTCGGGCGCGACGCCGCCGTCCGGGCGGGCCTGCGCCTGAACGTCCTCACCACGGTCGGCGGCCTGGTCGTCGCCGCGGCGTTGGGCCTCGGCCTCACCGCCGGCACCATGGCGCCGTGGATCGCCGTGCTGCTGGCGGCCGGCTGGATGCTGGACAAGAACGTCGAGACGATGTTGTCGCTCGCGATCGCGGACGGCCGGATGGGGCACGCGGTCGTGTCGATCCTGGGCCGGAAAGCCGTCCAGGTCGCGATCTTCGTGGCCGCCGTCGAACTCGGCGGCGAACCCTTCGCCGCGCTCGCGTACGGCCTGCTGGCGGCGTCGGTGCTCGGGCTGGTCCACGTACGGTTCGCGGTCCGGATCCCCGGCACGGCGGCCTCCGCCGACGTGTGGCGGGCGCTGTTGGACGCCCGGGCCTACCTGGTCAGCAACGTCTCCGCGCAGGCGCGGGTGCTGGACGCGACGGTTGTCTCTCTCGTCGTGCCGGGTGTCGGCGCGGGGCTCTACGCCGCCGCGTCCCGCATCTTCTCACCGTTCGTGTCGATCCCGTCCGCGCTCAGCGCGGTGCTGGTGCCGCATTCCGCGACCGCCCGCGGCGGCGAGGCAAGACGGCTCTTCTGGCGCACGAACCTCGTCGTGGTGCTCGTGGTCGGAGCGGTCAGCGTCGTCGGGATAGCCGCCGCGCCGTGGTTGGCGGAGCTGTTGTTCGGCCAGACCTACTCGAAAGCCGGCGTCGTCATCGCCGTGATGCTCGCCGGTGTGCCCTCGTTCTGCGCGAGTTCACCCTGTGGCGCCGTGCTGCAAGGCGTGGGACGGGGGGCGCTGGTGGCGAAGATCGGTGTGCTGAGCGCCGCCGCGCTGCTCATCACGGTGGCCGGCGGCGCGGCACTGTTCGGCGCTGTCGGCGCGGCCGCGGCGGTCTCCCTGACGTACCTCTTCAAGCACGCGGCGCTGCTCGTCGTGGGTGCTGCCGTGTTGCGGAGCGACCGGGTCGTGCCGGTCGCGCCGAGCGCGGCCCGGCCCTCGCCGTCGGCGGCGTGACCGACGAACTCCTCAGGATCGTGAGTGAAATGTGAAGACGATAGCCATCGTGGTGTCCTACAACTCCGCCGCCGACCTGCCCATGAGTCTGGGCAGCCTGCGTGAGCTACCCGTCACCGACGTCGTCGTGGTGGACAACGGGTCGTCCGACGACAGCGTCGAGGTGGCCACCCGCTACACCCCGAACGTCATCCGATCGGCCAATGTGGGTTTCGGTAAGGCGATCAACGCGGCGGTGGAGCGATTCCCCGACGCCGAGGCGTACCTGCTGCTGAACCCGGACGCCGCGCTCGCGCCGGACGCGTACGCGGAACTGACGCGGACGCTGCGCGACGACGCCGGGATCGGTGTCGTCGCGCCGCAGATGCGGTACGCCGACGGCGCGGCCGGGATCTCGTCGGGCCCCGACGTCAGCCTGGCCAAGGAGTGGCTGGCCGCGTTGCGGGTCGATCACCTGGTGCCCGACCGGGTGAAGCAGGGGCTGGTCAACTCGCCGCTGCTCCGCAGCCGGCTCTCCATGTTGGACTATCTCGACAAGACCGGTTCGGCGGCGGCGACGGACGTCGCCTGGGTGTCCGGGTTCTGCATGCTGGTGCGAGCCGACGCGTTCCGCGCCATCGACGGCTTCGATGCCTCGTTCTTCCTCTACTTCGAGGATGTCGACTTCTGTAAACGACTGCGCGGCGCCAACTGGCGCGTCGTGTCGGTCGGTACCGCATCGGCGATGCACCGGGAGAGCACGAGCACCGGCGCGGTCGGCAAGAACCGGCTGTACCGCTCGGGCCTGGTCACCTACGTCGACAAGTACGGCACCGCCATGGACAAGTTCTCGGCCCGCGCCCTCAGGAGACTCCCGCTGTGAAGATTCTTTTCGTCGCTCCCTGGATCCCCTCCAAGATCCGCCCGCGGAGCTTGGCCCTGCTCAACATCCTCGCCCGGGATCACCAGATCCGCTTCCTTGGCCTGACCAGCTCGGACGAGGAGGTGCGGCAGGCTCAGGAGCTGCCCGTCGAGTCGACAGTGCTGGTGCCGCGTAACCGGGTCGCGTCGATGATCCGCTGTGCCACCGCACTGCCGACCGGCACCTCTCTACAGCAGGCCTACGCCGACGTGCCCGAGATGTCGAACGCGCTCGCCAGCGAGCTTCGGCAGTGGCGGCCGGACGTGGTGCATCTCAACGTCTTCCGGACCGCGCACCTGGTGGAGCGCTGCGCACCGGTGCCGGTGATCGTGGACCTCGACGAGTTCCGTAGCGAGTACTACAGCCAGCTCGCCCAGACCGCCGGTCCGAAGTGGAAGCTGGTCGGCAAGATCGAGGCGCCCCGGATGCAGGCGCGTGAGGACACCCTGGTGGCGCAGAAGGTGCCCCTGATGGTGTCGGCTCCCTTCGGGCCGGGCGAGGAGCGGCCCAACACGTACGTCGTCCGGAGCCCGTACGACCACCCGGACCTCGTGGTGCCTCAGGCGACGGAGCCGCGGGTGCTCTTCGTCGGCCGGCTCAGCTACGAGGCGAACGTCGACGGGTTGCTGTGGTTCCTGAAGAACTGCTGGTCCGAGGTGACGAAGCGGGTCCCGAACGCCGTTCTCGACATCGTCGGAACCGATCCGCCCGCCGCTGTGCAGGCCTTCCGGGGCAGCACCGTCGAGATTCACGCCAACGTGCCCGACGTCGCCCCCTACTACCCCCGGGCCACGGCGGCCATCGTGCCGGTGTGGCGCGGCACGGGCGTGCAGATGAAGCTGATCCAGGCGCTGGCGGCGGGCGTGCCCACGGTGACCACTCCAGAGGTTGCCCGTCGCGCGGATGTGCGGCACGATCACGAGGTCGTGGTGGGTGCGGACGCCCAGGCGTGGGCGACCGAGCTGAGCAGTGTGCTCACCGATCGGGCCAGGGGCCAGCGGCTGGCTGCCGCCGGTAAGCGGTGGGCACTGGATTTCCACAGCTCGAACGCCGTGCGTGAGCAGCTCGCCACGGCGTACGCGGCGGTGTGGCCGGGCGCTGAGCAGTTCCGTCGGTAGTTCGCCGCGCACCTGCGTTCGTCGCGGACCGCCGGGCCGCACTACCGAGTGAGGAAAGCATGGAGTCTCACGGTGCCGCCCGGCGCGGCGGGCACGACCGTCTCGTCGTGCTCGACGGCCTGCGCCTGTTCGCCGCGCTGATGGTCGTCGTGTACCACCTCCTCCACGGGGAGGGCGTGCGCGACGACGCCTGGGGTGCCCCGGCCGGTCAGCTCTTTCCCGGGCTGGCCGGCGTGGCGGCCTACGGTTGGCTCGGGGTGGAGCTGTTCTTCCTCATCAGCGGCTTCGTCATCTGCATGAGCAGTTGGGGCCGCACGGTGGGGGAGTTCGCCGTCGCGCGGGTGGTGCGGCTCTACCCCGCGTACTGGTTCGCCGTCCTGGCGACCACTGCGGTCCTCGTGCTGTTCCCGGTCTTCGCCACGCACCGGGACTGGACCCACGTCCTGGTCAACCTGACCATGTTGCAGTCGCTGATGGGTGTCCCCGACGTCGAGCAGGCCTACTGGACGCTCTCCGTGGAGCTGCTCTTCTACGTGCTGTTCGCCCTCGTGGTGGTGGTGCGCGGGGTGACCGTCCGACGGGTGGTGGCGTTCTGCGCACTGTGGACGCTGGCATCGATGGCCGCGCCGTGGGCGAACAACCCGATGGTCCTGATGTTCTTCGGACGCGGGTACGCCCAGTACTTCATCGCCGGCATCGCCTTCTACCTGATGTACCGATTCGGAGCGAACGCGCTGCTCTGGGCCATCGTCGGCGGCTCGTGGATAATCGCCGTGTCCCGGCTGTGGGCGGAGATCGAGACGTACGAGACGAGCGAGTTCATGCCCGCGGCCGGCTGCGTCACGGTCTTCTTCGTGGTCATGGCGCTCATCGCGAACCACAAGTCCGACCGGATCCGGTGGCGGTGGCTCACCACCGCCGGCGCCCTCACCTACCCGCTGTACCTGATGCACGCGCAGATCGGTTTGACCGCCATCACCGCGGCCCGACCGTACCTGCCCGCGTGGGTGTTGCTGGGTGCGACGATCGCCGGGCTGCTGCTGCTCGCGTACCTCGTTCACCGGCTGGTCGAACGCCCCACCGCGCGGCGGCTCCGGCGCGCCCTGCTCCGGTCGCTGGACAGCATGCGGGCGGCCGACGCCGTGCCCGTCGCGCCTGCCCCGCCCGCGCCCGCCCCACCCGCGCCTGCGCCTGC
>NZ_JAEVHL010000181.1 GCF_016803395.1 Micromonospora tarensis
CGGCCGGCGACCGGCCCCACCCTGCACCGGTACGACCAGCGACGGAGTGGTCTCGCCGGCCATGTCGACGCCGGCCATGTCGACGCCGGCCATGTCGACGCCGGCCATGTCGACGCCGGCCATGTCGACGCCGGCCATGTCGACGCCGGCCATGTCGACGCGGGGCGTGGCGGCCGGGTCCTGGTCGGCTGTGGCGGTGTCGTTCGTCGACTTCGCGCCGGCCAGCGCGGCGGCGAGCCGGTCGACGATCGCCGGTGGCATCTCCGGAGCCGGTTCGGCCCAGCGGGCCAGGTCCGCCCGAACCTCCGTCACCGCGGGGGTCAGCAGTGCGTACGCGTCGGCCCAGGCCGGGTCCGTGGACACCAGTCGGTCGATCTCCGCCTGCTGCGGGGTGCCGTCCAACGCCCCGCCGAGGTAGTCAGCGAGCAGGTCGTCGTCGACCTCCCGGAACCCCTCGGTCGTCACGTGTCCTCCTGGTTGGCGTCCCGCCGGTACCGACCCGACCCCGATCCGACGCCCTCCGCCGGGCCGGGGTTCCCCACCGTGACGCCGGGCACGTCAGTGCTCGGGGTGATGGGCTTCGGTCGGGCCGGTGGTGTCGCGGCCACGGCGGGACGGAGATGGCCGAGCAGCACCGCCAACCGGGCCCGGCCCCGGGCGCACCGGCTCTTCACCGTCCCCTCGGCGACTCCGAGGATGCGGGCGACCTCGGCGACCGGGTAGCCCTGTACGTCCACCAGCACCAGCGCGGCGCGTTGTTCGACGGGTAGCGCCGCGAGCGCCGCGCGGACCACCAGCGCGGTGTCGTGGTCCTCGGCCGGTGCGGCCGGCTCCGATCCGCCGGTGCCGTAGCCGTCGTCGGCCCGGTTGCCGTCGGGCAGCGGCACTGTCGGGTGCGCCTGCCGCCGTCGAATCCGATCCAGGCAGGCGTTCACCACGATGCGGTGCAGCCAGGTGGTGACGGCCGAGTCGCCCCGGAACCGGGCGGCCGCCCGATGTGCGGAGAGCAGCGCGTCCTGGAGCGCGTCGGCGGCCTCCTCACGCTCACCGAGCGTGCGTAGGGCGACCGCCCAGAGCCGATCGCGGTGCCTGTGGAACAGCTCGGCGAAGGCATCCGGGTCACCGTCGACGTGGGCGCGCAGCAGCTCCAGATCCGTAGCGGCGGCGCGCCCGTCCATCACCACGTCCTGCGGAAGCGGCGCCCGGACGACGGTGCCGGGTTCACGACCCCTGGACCGTGATCTCCTGCACCCCCAGCTTGAACCCACCGTCGGACGGCGGCAGCTCGGTGATCCAGAACATCAGGTACTGGTATTTCTTGTCGGCGTCGAAGCCGTTGAACGTCATGGTGGTGCCGTCGTGATCCTCGAACGGCTGCCCGATGGCGGTCTTGTAGGTCTCAACCACCTGCTTGTCACCGCTGGAGCTGGAGGGCGGGTTCGCCGTGCCGGCGAGGAGCTGCGCGGACGCCCCGGTGGCGGAGAGCACCGCCTGCACCGACTTGACGCTGTGCGGCTCGCCGAGGTTGATCCAGACCCCCATGCCCTTCTTGAGGTTGCCGAAGTTGGGCCGGTTGTTGTACGTCTCCGTCTCCCAGCCCTTGTCCTCGTCGCCGTCGATCACCTTCTCGGCGCCGTCGACCTCGCTGCGGTCCTTGCTGTCCGGGTCGATGATCCGGACGCCCTTGACGGGCAGCTTCCGCACCGTGGCGGCGGCCGGGGTGGCATCACCGGCCGGTGCGCTGGCGGTGGGTGCGGGGGTCTGGTTGGCCTGCGGGTCCGCGTCCTTGTCGCCCAACGCGTTGATCCCGATCAGGAGACCGACCAGGGCGACGACGAGCAGACCGGCGATGCCCAGGGCGACCTTGCGACCGCCGGCCGCGGCCAGCGGCGACGGCTCTTCCCCGGTGTCGGCGGTGAACCGCAGCGGCCCGCTGTTGTCGAGGTAGTGCTCGTCCTCGGCCGGCACGTCCAGCCGGGCCAGTTCGGCGGCGAGCACGTCGGAGGACGGCGGCGCGATCTCGGCGTCGAGCAGATCCATGGTCAGGTCGTCCAGGTACGCCGGAACACCCGCCCGGACCTGGCGGGGTGCGGCGATGCCACCCCCGGCGTCCCGGACCGCGTCCGGGATGGCAGCGCGGCCGTGGCCGGCGGTGGCACCGTGCAGCGGTGCCTCGGTGTGCGGCCAGTAACCGGTCAGGGCGAAGTAGAGGACGCCGCCGACCGCCCGGATGTCGTTCTCCTGGCTGTCGGCGCCGTCGGTGCGGGCGTCGGCCAGGACCACCCGGCCGTCGTCGCTGATCATGACGGTGCCGGGGTGGACGTTGCCGTGCACCATGCCGGTGGCGTGCACGGCGGCGAGTGCGCTCGCGACGGCGTTGCCGATGGCGGTGGCGCGGGCCGGGTCCAGGGGGCCGTCGCTCGCCAGGTCCCGCAGCGACTGCCCGTCGACCCACTCGCGCACCACGTAGGCCCGGTCGGCCTCGTCGATCGCGTCGTAGACGCCGACCAGGTTGGGGTGGATGACCCGGCTGGCCGCGACGGCGGCCTGAAGCATCTCGGTGGCGGAGTCGCCACCCGGGTAACGCAGCACCACCGCGACGGGGCGGCGCAGGATGACGTCGACCCCGCGCCAGACCAGCCGACCCGCGCTGTCGTTGTTGATGTGCTCAACCAGTTCGTACCGCTCGGCGAGGACTTCACCGGCCGTGGGAGCACCGAAGGTCATGACCGGAGGAGCGCTTTCGTCCGCCTCCTGACCCTCGCCGACCTGGGTCACCCGTCCTCCCTCGGTGATCGTGTCGATCGATGAACCCGAACTGCTGGGCATGTGGCTTCCCGCTCTGCCGTTGAAGGGACCGGCCGACCGGTGTCGACGCGCAGCGTCGGCCCCTGCCGTACCCGTCGAGAGCGACCTTACCCGGGTTGGCCGCCTCCCCGACATGTCATCTTCCCGCCGCACCTGGCGGGGTTCCGGCAGTCGGAGAACTCGTCCGGTTACGACCGTTGTCAGCCACGTTGCTGGCACATGTACTAGCTAATCTACGGCTTCACCGCAAGTGACCGACGCCGGGGCTGGGCTGGCGTGGCGCTCGCGTTACCTCGTACGTTCCCACCGATCGGGCTGCCACCCTCAGCCGTACGGTTGGTTATCCACAGGCTGAAGCGGTGGTTGACCGGCGAATCGCGGAGTTATCCACAGAAGCATCCCCAGCCTGGTGATCCGTAGTCACGGTCCGTATGAGTGTCAACTTGTTGTGATCGGATGCTGGCGATCAGCGACCGAGGCGGCGGCGGACCATGCCGACCACCTCGGTGATCTCGCCGATCTTCAGCAGCATGGCCAGACCCAGGTAGGTCCCGCCGATCACCGCGCCGCCGATCACGAGCTGGACGATGGCCTCCAGCCGGCTGGGGGTGTCGTCACCGGGTAGCAGCTTCACCACCAGAAGACCCACCACTGCCGAACCCAGCGCCGCAACCGCGACCCTGCCGCCGGTCCGCATGATCTCGCCGAGGCCGATTCGACCGACGCGTGGCCGAAGTAGCCAGGCCGAGCCGATCGCGGCAGCCAGATAGGAGACCGCGTTGCCGATCATCATTCCCGCACCGGCGAAGCTCGCCGAGAAGGCAACGAACAGCACGATCTGCACCCCGATCCGGAGCGCCACCACCGGGATGTTGATGAGAGCCGGCGTGCGGGTGTCGGGCAGCGCGTAGAACGCGAAGGTGAAGAGCTGGCTGACCGCGAACGGGACCAGCGCGAGCGCGGCGGCGAGCAACACGACGGACGTGGCCGTGGCGTTGTCCTCGTTGAACGCGCCGAACCGGAACAGTGTGAACGCGATCGGGGTGGCGAGGACGGCGTAGCAGACCGCGATCGGGGCGAGCACCGCCGTGACGGTGCGGGTACCCCGGGAGAGGTCGGCGGCGAGGTCGGCGTACCGGCCGTCGGCGGCTGCCGCGCTCATCCGGGGCATCAGCGCCGTGATGATCGAGACGGCGATGATGCCGTGCGCGGTCATCAGCAGCAGGAACACGTTGTTGTAGATCAGCGGGCCGGCGGCGTTCTCCTTGCCGGCCCGGTTCAGCAGGTTGAACAGCACGATCAGGCCGACCTGGCTCACCGCGACGTAGCAGATCATCCAGGCTCCGAGCCGGCCCAGCTCGCGTAGCCCCAGCTCACGGAAGTCGAAGCGAAGCTTCCAGCGGAAGCCGACCTTGCGCAGCGCCGGCAGCAGGCCCATCGCCTGGATGGCGACGCCGAGCAGGGTGCCGCCACCGATCAGCAGGATCCGCCCGGTGGTCATGTCGTCCGGCTTGACGATCTCCGCACCGAAGATCGCGATGTAGAGGCCGGCGGTGCCGATCACCACCAGGTTGTTCAGGATCGGTGCCCACATCGGGGCGGCGAAGTGCCCCCGGGTATTGAGCACCGCACTGATCAGCGCGCTCAACCCGGAGAAGAAGATCATCGGCAGCATCAGCCGGGCCAGCCCCGTGACCAGCCCCGAATAGCCGTCAGCCGACTCCTCTCCGCCGTAGAGCCAGGTCAGCGGCGCTGCCAGCAGGAGGGCGAGCAGGGCCGCCGCGCCGAGTGCGAGCACCGCGAGGGTCAGCAGCCGTTGGGCGTACGCCTGGCCGCCATCAGTGTCGATCTTGCGCCGCCGCACCAGCACCGGAATCAGCACGCTGGTGAGGACACCGCCGAGCAGGAACTCGTAGACCATTCCGGGCAGGATCTGCGCGGTGGTGTAGGCATCACCGACCAGCGCGCCGCCGAGCGCCGCGCCGATCACCAGGTTGCGCAGGAAACCGGTGCCCCGGCTGACCAGGCTGCCGATCGCCATCACCGCGCTGTTGGTCGCCGCGCTCGCCTCGGCCACCTGCTCCTGCGGCGGAGCTGTCGACTCCATCGCCGGCTGGTTCAGCGGCTCGGCGGAGATGAAGGTGGCGCCGTCCCCCGGACGTCCGCCGGCTCCGGGCCCGCCACTGTGCGCGGCGTTGGCGCTGCGGTAGAGCCCGCCGCTCATCTCCAGCCTCCCAGGGGTACGTCGAGTCGGACACCGACCCGCACGCCACAGACCATAGTCAACCCACACCCGTTACCCGCGCCCGGCGGATCGGATCACGCAGTGGCCCGATAAGCTGGCGATCCCATGTCCGACGCCTCCGCTCCTCACGCCGCCGACCGCCGCGAACTCACCGCCGCGCAGCGCAACGCCGTCGCCGAACTGCTCCGAGTCTCCCCGGTCGCCGACGAGTTGGGCCGCCGCTTCGTCCGCGCCGGGCACGAGCTGCACCTGGTGGGCGGTTCGGTGCGGGATGCCCTGCTCGGCCGCCTCGGGGACGACCTCGACTTCTGCACCGACGCGCACCCCGACGAGACCCTGCAGATCATCAAGGGTTGGGCCGAGTCGATCTGGGAGACCGGCCGGGAGTTCGGCACCATCGGCGCCCAGCGCGACGGTCTCCGGCTGGAGATCACCACGTTCCGCGCGGAGTCGTACGACCAGGTCAGCCGGAACCCGGTGGTGGTGTACGGGACCAGCCTCGTCGAGGACCTGAAGCGGCGCGACTTCACCATCAACGCCATGGCGGTCAGCCTGCCGGACCACCGGTTCACCGACCCGCACGGCGGCTTGGACGACATCTCGGCCAAGGTGATCCGTACCCCGAGCACTCCGGGTGAGTCGTTCGGGGACGACCCGCTGCGGATGCTGCGGGCCGCCCGGTTCGCCGCGCAGCTGCGTTTCGCCGTGCACCCGGACGTGCACCTGGCGATGACCGGGATGGCCGCCGACCTGGACCGGATCACCGCCGAGCGGATCCGCGACGAGTTCACCAAGCTGCTCTGCGGCGCGGACCCGATCACCGGGCTGCGGCTGCTTGTCGACACCGGGCTGGCCGAGCGGTTCCTGCCGGAGCTGACCGGGCTGAAGCTGGAGATTGACGAGCACGCGCAGCACAAGGACGTCTACGAGCACACGTTGACGGTCGTCGAGAACGCGGTCTCCTACGAGGAGGAGGGCTGCGACTTCATCCTGCGGATGGCCGCCCTCCTGCACGACGTGGGCAAGCCGGCGACGAAGGCGGTCGGGTCCGACGGCCGGGTCAGCTTCCACCACCACGAGGTGGTCGGCGCCCGGCTGACCAAGGCGCGGATGAAGGCGATGCGGTACCCGAAGGAGATCACCGCGAAGGTGACCGCGCTGGTCGCGCTGCACCTGCGCTTCTACGGGTACGGCCGGGGCGAGTGGACCGACTCGGCGGTGCGCCGCTATGTCGCCGACGCCGGTGACCTGCTGCCACGACTGCACAAGCTGACCCGCTCAGACTGCACGACCCGCAACCGCCGCAAGGCCGCCCAACTCGCCGCCGACTACGACGCGTTGGAGGAGCGGATCGCCCGGCTCGCGGCCGAGGAGGACCTGGCCCGGGTCCGCCCCGACCTGGACGGCAACGCGATCATGGAGTTGCTCGGCGTACCGCCGGGGCCGGTGGTGGGTCGGGCCTGGAAGCACCTCAAGGAGCAGCGCCTCGAACAGGGTCCGCTGGACCGCGACGCCGCCGAGGCGGAGTTGCTTCGCTGGGCCCGCGCCGAGGGCCTGATCACCTAGCCCGTCGCGCCGCCGCCCGGCCTTGATCGGCTCGGTTTCACGGAAATCGGGGTGTCCCGGTCGCCAGGACACCCCGATTTCCAGGAACCCGAGTTGATCTGACGCGCGCCACCCCCGAACCGGGAGCGGCGCGCGTCGGCGTACGTCGTCAGCGGGTCTCGACGGCGGACCCGTCCACGGCCGGGGTGCCCTTGCCGGCGGCGGTGCCGTTGCCGCCCGTGCTGGATGCCGCACCGAGCCGGGCGAGCAGACCGGGCAGGTCGATGCCGGTGAGATCACTGCCGAGTTGCAGCCCCTGGGCGACGTTGCCGGCCACCGACTTCGTCAGCGACGACGCGCCGTCGGTGGAGATGACTGTCATCTTGTCGATCGCCCCGATCGGTGCGCTGGCCGCGCCCACCACCTGTGGCAGCACCTTGACCAGCAGATCCAGCACCGCGGCCTCGCCGTACGCGGCGAACGCCTCGGCCTTGCGCGCCATCGCGTCCGCCTCGGCCTCACCCTTGGCCAGGATGGCCGCCGCCTCGGCCTGGCCCTCCCGCTCCACCGCCTCGGCGATGGCGGAGCGCCGCCGCTGCTCGGCCTCACCCTCCTTGGCGCCCTCGATCGCGTTGGCCTCGGCGAGCGCGGCACGCCGGGCCCGCTCGCCCTCACCGGTGAGCCGCGCCTGCTCGGCGGAGGCCTGCGCGGCGGCGATGACCGACTGGCGCTGCGCGTCCGCGTGCAACACGGCGGCGTTGCGGGACGCCTCGGCCTCCTGCTCCACCTTGTAGCGCGCCGCGTCGGCCGGCTTGCGCACCTCGGTGTCCAGTTGGCGCTGCTTCAGCTCGGCGTTGCGCTCGGCGACCTTCTGCTGCTCGGAGAGGATCGCCTGGTCGCGTTCGGCCTGCGCGAGCGGGCCGGCAGCGGCGGACTTCGCCTTCGCCGCGTCGATCTCGGCCTGGATCCCGGCCTGCTTGAGGGCCAGGTTCCGGTTCGCCTCCGCGATGGCCTCCTCGGCCAGCAGCCGTTCCTGCTCGGCCTGCTGCCGGGCGCGCGCCTCGGCGATGGCCGCGTCCTTGAGCACCCGGGCCGCCTCGGGTCGACCCAGGTCCTGCAGGTACGACCCCTCGGCGAGGATGTCCTGGAGCTGGAAGGTGTCCAGCACGAGGCCCTGGTTGGTCATCGAGTGCTCGGCCTCCTCGGCCACCGCGCTGGCGAACGCCGCCCGGTCCCGGATGACCTCCTCGACGGTGAGCCGGCCGACGATCGAGCGCAGCGCGCCGGCGAGCACCTCCCGGGTGAAGTTGTCGATCTCGTCCTGTTGGTGCAGGAACCGCTGGGCAGCCGCTCGGATCGCGTCCTCGGTGCCGCCGACCTTGACGATCGCCACGCCGTGCAGGTCGGCGCGGATGCCCTGCTTGCTCACCGCACCCCGGATGCCGACGTCGATCCGGCGGCTGGACAGGTCGAGCGACTGGAGCTTCTGCACCACCGGCAGCACGAAGACGGACGCGCCCAGCACGACCTTCTGCCCGGAGGTGTCGGTCGACCGCCCACCGTCGGCGGTCTGCGTGGTGCGGCCCTTGCGACCGGTGACGATGAACGCCTCGTTCGGTCCGGCCACCTTGATCCGGGAAAGCACGAAGAGCACCAGGATGAGCACGAGGAGGATCGCGCCACCGATGGCGATTAACAGGGCCATCTGAAAATCCCGTCTACGAGGGGTGGGTCAGTAGGTCTCGACGTGCACGCTGGTCTCGCTCAGTGCCTGCACGACGAAGACCTGGGTGCCGATCGGTATCGGCTGGTCGGCGCGGGCGCTGAGTTTGACCGGCTGGCCGGCCAGGCGTACCCGGACCTCGCCGTAGCCGTTGGCCGGCACCGGGGTGACGACCAGGCCGAGCGCGCCGACCAGGTCGTCGCGGGTGGGGGTGGGGTCGGTGCGCATGTTCCGCGCCGCCCGGCTCAGCCGGGCGGCCAACCAGCCGGTGGGCACTGCCGCGAGCACGCCGCCGGCCGCCGCGCCCACGATCATGCCGGGGGTACCCGCACCGAGCAGCTCGTTGACGATGGCGGCGCCGAAGCCGAACGCTCCGGCGAAGCCGGCGACCGTCTCCACCGAGATCGGGCCGTCCACGTCGGCGTGCCCGAATTGGAACAGCTCGGTGCCGAGCAGGGCGAGCGCGAGCACGCCGATGCCGGCCCCACCGATGATCAGAAAAATGAGCGTCCCCGCTGCCACGACCTGCACGGTATCGACGTGGCGCAACGTCCGGCGGCGCGGTGAGACGCCGAGTTGAGCTACCGGTCGGCCCGGCCGGCGACCCGGTTCGCGGCGACCCGCCCCGGCGCGCCGGCGTGCGGCGCGACGGTGGTGCCCGGGTCGGGGACAATGGGGTGATGCGCTGGACCGTGCTCGACTCTCCGATCGGCGAGTTCTCCGTGGGCAGCGACGGCACGAGCGTCTGCGGCGCGCACTTCGGGCGGGTCGACGGGGCGGCGGAGCAGCCCGACCACGCGCTGTCCCGGCAGGCCGTCGCCGAGCTGCGGGCGTACTTCGCCGGTGAGCTGACCGGGTTCACCGTCCCGGTGACCATCCCCCGTGGTTCGGATTTCGAGCGGGCGGTGTGGCGGGAGATGACAGTGATCCCGTACGGCGAGACGTTGACCTACGGCGAGGTGGCCCGCCGGGTCGGTGACGCCGGGGCGGCCCGCGCGGTCGGCGTGGCGTGCAACCGGAACCCGGTCCCGGTCATCGTGCCGTGCCACCGCATCGTCGGCGCCGGTGGACGGTTGGTCGGCTTCGGCGGCGGCCTGCCGCGAAAGGTGCACCTGCTGGAGTTGGAGGCCCGGGTGGCCCTACAGCGGGCCTGGGCCTGACCGGTCCGATCCGTCCCCAGCATTGCCTACGCGAATCGACCGATCGGTCGATGTGGACAGGTGGTCGGACCCGTCATGATCGGGCGTCATTTCACCGACTTTCACGGGGGACCTGTGACCGAGAACCAGGACAAGACCGTCAACCGCCGACGGCTGCTCAGCCGCGCGGGAACCGTCGCCGCCGGTGTCGCCGGCACCGCTGTGGCTGGCGCCGCCGTGGCCGGCCCGGCCCAGGCCGCTCCGGGCGACCCGGTGGTCCAGGGTGCGACCAACGCCGCCGGGGCCACCACCACGTCGCTGACCAGCACCGGCACCGGCCCCACCCTGCGGCTGGCGAACACCAGCACGGTCTCCTCGGGCGGCGTGGTGCTGTCCCGCCCGGCGTTGCAGCTGACGCCGAGCGGCGACCTGCTGCACAGCGACTCGCCCGGCGGCTCGATCGGCATGGACACCTACGGCAACATCCAGCTGGTCACCGAGTTCGGCGGGGACAAGTACCTCGAGTTCGTGCACACCAGCGCCAACGCGAACCGGATCGTCCCGGTCGCGCCGCAGCGGGTCGTCGACACCCGCTCGGCGGCGTCGCGGGCCCGGATCGTCAACGCCTCGTCGACCACCCTGGACAGCTCGGGTCGGCTGCGCGACGGCCAGACCATCCACATCGACCTGAGCGACTACGTCTACTACGGCGACGCCCTGTTCGGCAACCTCACGGTGACCACCGCGGTCGCCTCGGGCTTCGTGCAGATCTTCCCGTACGGCAGCCCGCGCCCGCAGAACTTCTCGACGATCAACTACCTGACCAACCAGGTGGTCGCGAACTCGTTCATGTCCGGCATCGGCTTCGACGCCGACTTCATCTCCGTCTACGCCGCGCGGACCACCCACATCATCATCGACGTGGTGGCGTTCGTGATCGGCGTCGGTGACGTCAACCCGGACATCCTGCCGCTCTCCGCCAACATGTCGGCGCGCAGCGCGGAGTCGCCCGAGCAGCGCTTGGCGAAGCGCGCCGCGAAGGCCCAGGAGGGCACGCCGAGCTGGAAGTGAGCCGGTCGCCGTACCCGACGGCGAGGCGTTGAACGCGGCGAGGGCCGGGTCCGTTCGGACCCGGCCCTCGGCCGTGTGTGCTGTTCAGCGGGTCAGCGGGTGACCTCGCCGGCGATGAACTCCTCGACAGCCTGGTGGGCGTCGTGGTCGGCGTACTGCACCGGCGGGGACTTCATGAAGTACGACGAGGCCGACAGGATCGGGCCGCCGATCTTGCGGTCCAGGGCGATCTTCGCGGCCCGGACGGCGTCGATGATCACGCCGGCCGAGTTGGGGGAGTCCCACACCTCAAGCTTGAGCTCGGCGTTGAGCGGGGTGTCACCGAAGGAGCGGCCCTCCAGGCGGATGTACGCCCACTTGCGGTCGTCCAGCCACGGCACGTGGTCCGACGGGCCGATGTGCACGTCGCTCTTGCTCATCTCGTGCGGGATCTGCGAGGTGACCGACTGGGTCTTCGAGATCTTCTTCGAGACCAGCCGCTTGCGCTCCAGCATGTTCATGAAGTCCATGTTGCCGCCGAAGTTGAGCTGGTACGTGCGCAGCAGCTCGACGCCACGGTCCTCGAAGAGCTTCGCGAGGGCGCGGTGCACGATGGTGGCACCGACCTGGCTCTTGATGTCGTCGCCGACGATCGGCAGGCCCGCGTCCTCGAACTTCTTGGCCCACTCCGGGTCGGAGGCGATGAAGACCGGCAGGGCGTTGACGAACGCGCAGCCGGCGTCGATCGCGGCCTGGGCGTAGAACTTGGCGGCCTGCTCGGAGCCGACCGGCAGGTAGCAGACGACGACGTCGACCTGCGCGTCGCGCAGCGCCTGCGCCACGTCGACCGGGTTGGCGTCCGACTCCTCGACGATCTCGCGGTAGTACTGGCCCAGGCCGTCGAGGGTCGGGCCGCGCTGCACGCTGACACCGGTCGGCGGCACGTCGCAGAGCTTGATGGTGTTGTTCTCGCTGGCGACAATCGCCTCCGCGAGGTCCATGCCGACCTTCTTGGCGTCCACGTCGAACGCCGCGACGAACTCCACGGCGTTGACGTGGTAGTCGCCGAAGGCGACGTGCATGAGACCCGGGACGCGGTCGTTCGGGTTGGCGTTTCGGTAGTACTCGACGCCCTGAACCAGGGACGAGGCGCAGTTACCCACACCGACGATGGCGACGCGGACGGAGCCCATAGCGTCTGCCTCCTTCTTTTCTGTCACGGCCGCTCATTCCTGGTCTCTCCAGGCGGAGGCGGGCTGTTGTCTTCTCGTCGGCCGCCGGCTGTCCCGGTGTTCGGGACCGTCGGGGCTCGGCCGGAGCGCTCGTTGGCGATGAGCTCCTCCAGCCAGCGGACCTCGCGCTCACAGGCATCAAGGCCGTGGCGCTGCAGTTCCAGCGTGTAAGCGTCGAGGCGCTCGGCCGCCCGGCCCAGCACGTCACGAAGCCCTTCGCGACGCTCCTCGATCTTGCGGCGACGACCCTCCAGGATGCGCAGTCGGGTCGCCTGGTCGGTCCGGGCGAAGAACGCGAAGTGCACCCCGAAGCCCGTGTCGTCGTACGTCTCGGGTCCGGCCTGTGCGATCAGCTGGGCGAAGCGTTCCTTGCCTTCCGCGGTGATTTTGTAGACCACCCGACCTCGTCGGCTGGTCAGCGCGGGAACCTCCTCGGCGGTGGCGGGCGTCTCAGCAGCTTCGGTGATCCATCCCGCCGCCTGCAGCCTGCGCAGGGTCGGGTAGAGCGAGCCGTAGCTGATCGCCGCCCGGATCGCGCCGAGTTTGGCGGTCAGCTCCTTGCGCAGCTCATAGCCGTGCATCGGAGACTCTTGCAGGAGGCCGAGGATGGCGAACTCAAGCACTGGCCACCCTCTCTTTACCCTCCGACGTCGAGTGGTAACCGCCGCGATGTATCGGACCGATACATCGCACGTTAGCGGCTCGCGCGGGCCAGGGCAAACCCCCGTTCCGAGACGCTGCCGTCACGGATTGTGAGCACGGTCGCCTGCTCGGGCCGGACCGCGTACCCTTCTCGGCATGCGTACGCAGCGCCAGGTCGTCGACTACTCGCTTCAGAAGCGAGCAGTGCTGCGTGAGCTCCTGGCCGGCCGAGTCGGCACCTACGACGTGTGCGACGCTTCGCCGTACCTGAAGAACGCCGCTCGGTTCCACGGTGAGCCGACCGACCGGCGTTGCCCGATCTGCCGCAGCGAGAACCTGACTCTCGTCCACTACATTTACGGCGACGAACTCAAGCAGTCCGCCGGGCAGGCCCGGACGCTTACCGAGCTGCCCGTGCTGGCGATGACGCTGCGTGAGTTCCAGGTCTTTGTGGTGGAGGTGTGCCTCGGCTGTGACTGGAACCATCTTGTTGAGCAGTACCTGCTCGGCCGAGACGGTCTGACGGGTGACAGCGACGGCGCCGGTGAGCAGGACGCGGCGGTTGCCGAAGGTGCAGGGCGGCGGAGGCGAGAGGCGCAACGGTGATCGCAACTGGTTGGACCGGCCCCGGGGCCGTGGAGGGAACCCGGGACGGTCGACCGCTTGTTGGCCCGATTGGCCCGATTAATACGGCAATAAACCCGCTGGACTGGCACCCCCGTGCCGATGTCCCGGGTGAAGCAACTCACGGCAACCCGGTGGTGGCGCAGCCGCGCCCCACCGCGACCGGCAGGGTGTGAGGAATGAACTCGTACGGCGATCCCAGTTCTGCGCGCGGACGGGCCCAGTACCCGGGCCCGAACGGTGATCCCGGACCGGGCGCGGACGACGCGTACCGACGATCCGGCGGTGACTCCGGCGGAGGCGGTTGGTCTGCCCCAGACGGCGGCACGGCGACCCCGGGCCGGCCTCGGTGGCCCCACGGTCGGCCGTGGCCGGGCCGACGGTCGGCGGTTCGGCCTCGGTGC
>NZ_JAEVHL010000182.1 GCF_016803395.1 Micromonospora tarensis
GTGCCGCTGGCACCCGACCCGGCGAGGCCGCTGCGGTGCGCCACCGCGCGGCACGCGTTCGGCGCGGTCGCCGTCACCCCGCACGCCGATCCGGAGACGATGGCGGTGCTGCTCGTGCACGAGTGGCAGCACGCGAAGCTGGGTGCCGTCCTCGACCTGTACGACCTCGTCGAACCCGGGCAGGACGCCCGGATCCGGGTGCCCTGGCGCCCCGACCCACGGCCCCCGGAGGGCGTGCTCCAAGGGGTGTACGCCCACCTGGCGGTCACCCAGGTCTGGCGGTCCCGGGCGGCGGTCGACGACGCCGACGCCCCGGCGCACGCCGCGCGGTTCCTGGCCTGGACCCGGGACGGCGTCGACGCGCTGCTCGCCAGTCGCTCGCTCACCCAGCCTGGTGAGCGCTTCGTCGGCCAGCTCCGCGAGGCCCTGGAGGAGACCCGTGTCGGGTTCGGATGAGCTGCTCCCGCCCGTACTGGGCCGTGCTCGCCTCGCCGACGACCTGCGGGCGCTGGGCGTACGCCCGGGTGGGTGCCTGGTGGTGCACTGCGGGCTGCGTCGGGTGGGCCGGCTGGAGCACGGCCCCGCGACCCTCGCCGGCGCCCTGCGAGACGTCCTCGGGCCGGCCGGCACGCTGCTGGTGCCGACCCACACCGACGGCAACTCGACGACCTCCCGTGCCCACCTGGCGGCCACCGCCGGGATGGACCGGGTGGAGCGCGACCGGTACGAGGCGGCGCTGCCGGGCTGGGACCGCCGGAGCACCCCCTCGCAGCGGATGGGTGCGCTCGCCGAGTACGTCCGGTGCGCCCCCGGTGCCGTGCGCAGTGACCATCCACAAACCTCGTTCGCCGCGCTCGGCCCGCGGGCCCGGCAGCTCACCGAGGGCCATGACCTCGGCTGCCACCTGGGCGAACGCTCACCGATGGGCGGCCTCTACGCGGCGGACGGGCAGGTCCTGCTGCTCGGCCTCGGGTACGAGGCGTGCAGCGCCCTGCACCTGGCCGAGTACCGGCTGCCGGTGCCGCCGGCCGAACGGGACTACCGCTGCTTCCGGCTGGTCGGCGGGCGTCGGGTCCGCCTCGACTTCCGCGCGCTCGACCTGGACGACCGGGACTTCCCCACGGTGGGGGCCGCGCTCGACGACACGCCGTGGGTACGGCACGGTCGGGTCGGACGGGCCCCGGCTCGGCTGCTGCCGGCCCGAGCCGCCGTGGATTTCGCCGTTGACTGGTTCGCGACAAATCGGTTGGCCGCGCAACGTTGACGCACGGACTACGCTGATGTTCCGGCCGCGTGGGGAGGGCGGAGGGGCAGTAGTGAGCACAGTGGACGCACCCTCCGCAACGCGTGCCCCACTCTTCTTCATCAGCTATTCCCGGGCACCGGTCGGTCGCGCCACCGGCAAGCCCGCCGAGTACGTCTCTCGTTTCTTCGAGGACCTCTCCGTCCACGTGAGTGAGTTGGTCGGCCCGGTGACCGGAGTGGACGCCGGCTTCCTGGACACCTCCATCGCGGGCGGCGAACGCTGGAGCCCGGAGCTTCTCCAGGCCGCCGGCACCTGTCAGGTCTTTGTTCCGCTGGTGTCCAGCGCGCTGATCGGCAGCGACTGGTGCGGCCGGGAGTGGGACGCGTTCTCCCGCCGACGGATCATCCCCCGGCACAGCTCCGCCTCGGTGCACGAGACGGCGATCGTGCCGGTCACCTGGTCGCCGACGAACGGCGCGGTGCTGCCCCGGGTGCTCCGCGACATCCAGCGATTCTCCCCGACCGCGATGCCGGATCCCGACATCGCGGTGCGCTACCAGCGGGATGGGGTCTATGGCTTGTTGACCATGCAGTGGGAGAACGAGTACCGGGCGGTGGTCTGGCGACTCGCCCAGCGGATCGTGGCCATCCACCGGTCGTACCTGGTCGAGCCCTGGGTGCCGGCGGACATGGACGAGCTGTGCAACCGGTTCGCCGAGGGGCCGGGATGAGCCCGCCGGCGGGCCGCGGCCGACCGGCGGCGCGTGGGACGTACTTCTTCCTGAGCTATGCCCACTCGGCGCCACCGCCGGGCGCGCGGGCCGACGCCGACGTGTGGGTCGGCCAGTTCTTCGCCGACCTGACCGAGGAGGTGCGGCGCCAGGCGCGACCGGTGGCCGGCATGCGGATCGGCTTCTTCGACCAGCACATCCCGTTGGGCGCCGACTGGAAGGCCGCGCTCGCCGAGGCACTCGGTGACGCCGAGGTCTTCGTCCCGCTCTATTCGCCCGGCTACTTCAGCCGGCCGTGGGCGCTGGGGGAGCAGGAGTCCTTCCGCGCCCGGCTGGCCGCCGCCGGGCTGGCCCGGGCCGCCGCGGCCCATCTCACCCCGGTGTTGTGGATCCCGTTCCCGCCGTGGGAGACCCACCCGGAGTTGGACGGTGCGCTGGACCTGGGCCGGGACGTCCCGGAGTACGCCGCCGACGGCCTGCGCGCGTTCTGCATGCTGGCCTCGTACCGGGACCGGTACGAACGTCTGCTGGGCCGCCTGGCGAGCCGGATCGTGCACACCGCCGAGCGGCGGCCGATGGGCCCCTCCCGGGCCCCCGGCCTCGACGAGGTCGTCCGCCCGGCGGCTACCGATCCGGACTTCGTCGTCGCCGTCCTGGCCCCCACCCGGGGCCACCTGCCGGCCAGCCGCGACCCCGCCGGCTACGCGGCCAGCGGCCGACTCTGGCGGCCGTACGGGCGCAGCCAGGAGTTGCCCGCCGCCGAGTACGCGGCCAGCACCGCCGAGCGGCTCGGCCTGTCGGCCCGCACGGAGGACTTCGCGCAGGCCGCCGGGCTGCTCGAACGCCGACCGGCGGTGCTGCTGGTCGACCCGTGGATCGCCGCGGCGCCGGATGCGTCCGGGGCGCTCGCCGGGATGCTGCACGGCCTGCGGGAGTGGGTCGTTCCGCTGGTGGTCACCGACGACGGCGACAGCCAGGACGCCACCCGGTGGGCCAACGAGGTCACCCAGCTGCTGCACGACGCCGGTCTGCCCCAGGTCAAGCGTGCCTGCAACGTGCCGGAGTTCGTTGCCCTGATGCCGGCGCTGGTCACCGAGGCTCGCCGCCAGTTCCTCAAGTACGGCCCGGTCGTCCCCTTCGAACCACCGCCGGAGCCGGTGCCGAGCCTGCGGGACGGCCTGACCGTCGCCGGCCCCACCGACCCCGCGTCCCCGCCTGATGATCCGGGCCCACCGCGTCCCCACGGAGAAGACCGATGAACAACGATCGCGAAGGTCAGGTCGTCACCTTCTACTCGTTCAAGGGTGGAACGGGCCGGACGATGGCGTTGGCCAACGTGGCCTGGATCCTGGCGGCCAGCGGTCGGCGGGTGCTGGTCGCCGACTGGGACCTGGAATCCCCCGGCCTGCACCGCTTCTTCCATCCGTTTCTCGACGCCGAGGCGATCCAGGGCACCAGCGGCGTGATCGACATGATTCGCGACTACGAGTGGGAGACCACCCGGGTCGACGACCGGCCGGACCGCTGGATGGAGCAGTACGCCCGGGTCGGGCGGCACGCGTTCTCGCTGCGGTGGAACTTCCCGGACGGTGGTGGCCTCGACTTCCTCTCCGCCGGCCGGCAGAACAGCGACTACGCGGTCTCGGTGAGCGGGCTGGACTGGGACAACTTCTACAACCGGCTGGGCGGGGCGCAGTTCTTCGAGGCGCTGCGGGCGGACATGAAGCGCCAGTACGACTTCACCCTGATCGACAGCCGGACGGGGTTGAGCGACGTCGCCGACATCTGCACCCTGCACCTGCCGGACACGCTGGTCGACTGTTTCACGCTCAGCGACCAGGGCATCGACGGCGCGGCCCGGGTGGCGCACTCGGTCCGGGACCGGTACCGGCGGCGGGACATCCGGGTGCTGCCGGTGCCGATGCGGGTCGACCAGGCCGAGAAGGAGCGGGCCGAGGCGGGTCGCCTGCTGGCCATGCGCCGCTTCGCCGGGCTGCCGGCCGGGATGACCGAGGCGGAGCGGCGGCGCTACTGGGCGGCGGTCGAGGTCCCGTACCGGCCGTTCTACGCGTACGAGGAGACCCTGGCCACGTTCGGCGACCCGCCGGGCTCGCCGACGTCCCTGCTGGCCGCGTTCGAGACGTTGACCGGGATCCTCACCGACGGTGCGGTGACCGCGCTGCCGGTGATGGACGAGTCGGTGCGGGAGCGGGGCAAGGCCCGGTTCCGTCGGCGCACCGAGGCGATCGACGACCAGATCGTGCTCCGCTACGCGCCGGAGGACGCCATCTGGGCCGAGTGGCTGGAGCGGGTGCTCAGCTCGGCCGGGCTGCGGGTGGTGGAGCCCACCTCCGCCGTCGGGTCCGCCGGTGCGCCGGCCCCGCGCACGCTGACAGTGGTCTCGCCGGCCTACGTGGCGACGCCGTCCGCCGGTCTGCCCGACCGCGACACCAGCACCGGCTCCACGGCCCTCGCCGTGTACGTCGCCGACCTGCGCCCGCTGGCGGAGTTCCCGTCGCAGAGCTCCACCAATCTGGTCAACGTGAGCGCCGCGACCGCAGTGGAGCGGGTGTTGCGGCTGGTCGGCCGGCCGGTGCCGGCGTCGGCGGACGGTCCGGTTGGCGGGGCCACCCGCTATCCCGGCGCCGAGCCATTGATCTTCAACGCGCCCAACCGCAACGCGCGCTTCACCGGCCGCGAGGACGACCTGGCGCGGCTGCGCTCGCAGTTGCAGAGTGGCGGCAGCGCGGTGGTGCTGCCGGTCGCCCTGCAGGGCATGGGCGGCGTCGGTAAGACGCAGGTGGCGCTGGAGTACGTGCACCGGTTCAAGGCCGCGTACGACGTGGTCTGGTGGATCGTGGCGGACCCGCCGCAGTTCGTCGACACCGCTCTGGCCGACCTCGCCGGTCGCCTCGGTGTGCTGGCCGGACCGACCCTGCCCGACACGGTCCGTTCGGTCTTGCAGGTGCTGAGCCGGGGCGAGCCGTACGAGCGGTGGCTCGTCGTGCTCGACAACGCCGAAGAGCTGGACCAGATCGAGCCGTTCCTGCCGCAGGGGCCCGGGCACGTCCTGCTGACGTCGCGCAACCGGGCCTGGGGTGACCGGGCCAACCCGATCCAGGTGGACGTGTTCGCCCGCACCGAGAGTGTCGCGCACCTCGCCCAGCGGGTGCCCACGATCAGCGCGGAGGAGGCCGACCAGGTGGCCGAGGCGCTCGGCGACCTGCCGATCGCGGTGGCCGCGGCGGGCGCGTGGCTCGCCGACACCGGCACACCGGTCACCGACTACCTCCGGCAGATCGATCGACACGGCCCCAGCGCGCTCTCCGTCGAGGCCACCTGGGACCTGTCGCTGAACCGGCTGTTGGAGCAGGCGCCGGCCGCGTACCGGTTGTTGCAGCTCTGCTCGGTGCTGGCACCGGAGATCGCCCTGGATCTGGTCTACAGCGACGAGATGGCGGCGGCCCTCACACCGTTCGACCCGGCGGTGTCGGAGCGGCTCGTCCGTGGCGCCCTGGTGCAGCAGATCAACCGGCTGGCGCTGCTCAAGCTCGACGTGCAGGGCGGTCGGATCCAGGTGCACCGGCTGTTGCAGGCGGTGGTCCGCGACCGGATGACCGAGGAGGAGATCACCGCCGCCCGGCACCAGGTGCACCTCGTGTTGGCCGCGTCCCGGCCCCGTGGCGACGTGGACGACCCGACCACCTGGGACCGGCTGCGCATGCTCTGGCCGCACCTGGCGGTCTCCGAGGCGTTGACCTGCCCGGACGAGTCGGTGTGTCAGCTGCTTATCGACCGGGTCCGCTACCTGTGGCAGCGGGGCGGGTTGGATCAGGCCGACGGGTTCAGCCAGGAGGTGGACGACATCTGGTCCGCCCGGCTCGGCGACACCCGGGACGAAACCGAGGCGTCGCCGCTGAGCCGGCAGTTGCTGCACCTGCGGTTCAACCGGGCGAACATCCTGCGCAGCCTGGGTCGGTTCGACGAGGCCCGGGACCTGGACGAGGCGGTGCTCGCCGAACAGCGCCGGTTGCTCGGCCCGCTGCACCCGCACAGCCTGATGACCGCCGGCAGCCTCGGCGGTGACCTGCGGGCGCTCGGCCGCTACGCCGAGGCCCTGGATCGGGACCGGTCCACCTACGCCTCCTGGCTCCAGGTGTTCGGCGAGGACCACCCGCGGACGTTGAGCGCGGCCAACAACCTCGCCGTCTCGTACCGGCTGGTCGGCGACTACCGGTCGGCCCGGCGGTGGGACGACGAGGTGCACCAGCGGCGGCGGCTGGTCCTCGGTCCCACCAACCCGTACACCCTGGTCTCCGCTCTCCGCCTCGGCAGCGACCTGCGGGAGGCCGGCGAGTACGAGCGGTCGGCGACCCTGCTGCGCACCGTGTACGACTCGTACTGCGAGGTGCTCGGCCCGGACGACGCCAGAAGCCTCAGTGCCCAGGTCAACCTGGCGGTGTCACTGCGCAGTTCCGGGCGGGGGAGCGAGGCCGCGCCGTTGTTCGACGCGGCCTACCGCAAGTTCGACGAACTCTTCGGGCCGGACAACCCGGACACGGTGGCGTGCCGGTCGAGCCGTGCGGCGAACCTGCTGGCCGTTGGTGACGCGACTCGGGCGCTGACCGAGATGACCGCCGTCAACCAGGCGTACGAGACCGAGTTGCGGCTCGGTCCGGAACATCCGCTCACCCTGGCGACGCTGAGCAACATCTCCGCGGCGCAACGTGCGCTCGGGCGCGGTCCGGACGCCCGCGCGTCGGCTGCCCGGGCGGTCGGCGACCTCCGTAAGGTGCTCGGCCCGGACCACCCGCACACGCTCGCCGCCGAGGTGAACCACGCGGTGTGTGTGGCCGAGGAGGGTGACTGGGAGTCGGCGCGGGACCGGCTGCGGGAGACCGCCAACCGGCTGGCCACGGTGATCGGCGCGGACCACCCGGACACCCTGCGCTGCCTCGGTGATGTCGCGCTGGTGTTGCGGCGGGCCAGCGACGGCTCTCCCGCCGAGGACGTGAGCGCGGTGGCGGACCGGTTGGCCGAGGTGATCGGTCAGGACCACCCAACCGTGCAGACCCTGCGGGAACGGCGGTTCATCGTCCGGGTGATCGACCCGCACACCATCTGACCGGATCGGCACGGCGGGTGGGTCGGGTGTCCGCCCCGGCCCACCGGGGCGGGGCGTTGTGGGTCGGCCGGCTACAGCTGTGGGCTGGTCGCGAGGTCCGCCGTGGCCAGCCAGGTCAGGGTCTGCGGCAGGATCTCCACCGCACCGAAGTGCGCGGCGCCGGCCTGCACCTGGACCTCGGCGCTCGGGATCCGCGAGGCGAGCCAGTGGGAGTGCTCCACCGGGGAGAAGCGGTCCTGCTCGCCGTGCCAGAGCCGGACCTCCGCGCGGATGGCGCCGAGGTCGAACCCCCAGCCGCGGCGGATCGCCAGCACGTCGTCGATCCAGCCCTCCGGGCCGTGGCGCAGCGCCTCGGAGTACATGTCGGTCAGCAGTCGGCGGATCGCGATGTCGTCGACGACCCGGATGTCCTCGTCGGGCAGTTGCGGGCGCAGGAACTCCAACAGCGTCATCGGGTCCCGTCGGGCCTCCTCGGCCCGGACCTTCAGGTTGAGCGTGAGTTCGGCCAGATCGTCGTCGGCCTGCCCGAAGTCCTCCACGTTCGTCTCGGCCATCCCGGCGTACCAGTCCAGGTCGGGTGCCCCGGCCGGGGCGAGCCCGACCAGCACGGCGGCCCTGGTGACCCGGTCCGGCAGCAGCGCGGCGCAGGCCAGGGCGTGTGGCCCGCCGCCGGATCGACCCACCACCGCGAACCGCTCGATCCCGAGGTCGTCGGCGATCGCCGCCACGTCGGCGGCGGCGTCGGCCACCCGCCGGCCCTCGTGCCGGTCGGAGTCGCCGTAACCGGGTCGGTCGTAGCAGACGAGGTGCACGCCGAGGCGGTAGACGACGATGCCCCGGGGTCGGGGGCCGCTGCGGCTGCCCGGGGTGCCGTGCAGCAGGAACACCGCCGGGCCGTCGGGCGCGCCCGAGGTCTCCACCGCGAGGTGCCGCCCGTCCGGCGTCGTGACGGTGCGCTGTGTCGCGTCTTGTCGCGTCACGGTTGGCCTCCCGCGGGTCGTCATGTGCTCCCCCGTGAACGGAGCCGCGCATCGTCGGCGCCGAGTGCAAAGCCCCCGAAATCGCCCAGAACACATCCTTGTTGTGCAGCGTACTGCCCGTCGTGGATGCCCGCTATGGGCCACCGGGTCAATGCCGGTGGGTGGGGGCCGCCGAACGGGCCGCTACCCTGGTAGCCCGAGGGGAAGGGGCACCAAGAGGGTGGCGAGAACCTACAACGTCGTGACGTACGGCTGCCAGATGAACGTGCACGATTCAGAACGGATCTCCGGCCTGCTCGAACAGGCCGGCTACCTGCGCGCGGCACCGACCGACGACACCCCGGACATCGTCGTCTTCAACACCTGCGCGGTGCGGGAGAACGCGGACAACCGGCTCTACGGCAACCTCGGTCGGCTGCGCCCGGTGAAGGACAAGCACCCCGGCATGCAGATCGCGGTCGGCGGCTGCCTGGCCCAGAAGGACCGGGGCGAGATCGTCCGCAAGGCGCCCTGGGTGGACGTGGTCTTCGGCACCCACAACATCGGCGCGCTCCCGGTGCTGCTGGAGCGGGCCCGGCACAACGCCGCCGCCGAGGTGGAGATCCTCGAATCCCTCGACGTCTTCCCCTCCACCCTGCCCACCCGCCGCGAGTCCACGTACGCCGGGTGGGTGTCGATCTCGGTGGGTTGTAACAACACCTGCACGTTCTGTATCGTGCCGGCGCTGCGCGGCAAGGAGAAGGACCGGCGTCCCGGCGACATCCTCTCCGAGGTGCGCGCCCTGGTCGACGAGGGCGTGCTGGAGGTGACCCTGCTCGGGCAGAACGTCAACTCCTACGGTGTCGAGTTCGGCGACCGGTACGCGTTCGGCAAGCTGCTGCGGGCCTGCGGTGACATCGACGGGTTGGAGCGCGTCCGGTTCACCAGCCCGCATCCGAAGGACTTCACCGACGACGTGATCGCCGCGATGGCCGAGACGCCGAACGTCTGCCACTCCCTGCACATGCCGTTGCAGTCCGGCTCCGACGACGTCCTCCGGGCGATGCGCCGGTCCTACCGTTCCGAGCGCTACCTGGGAATCATCGAGAAGGTCCGGGCGGCGATGCCGGACGCGGCGATCACCACCGACATCATCGTCGGCTTCCCCGGTGAGACCGAGGCCGACTTCCAGCGCACCCTGGACGTGGTGCGGGAGGCCCGGTTCTCCTCGGCCTTTACCTTCCAGTACTCCAAGCGGCCCGGCACCCCGGCGGCGACCATGGACGACCAGCTGCCCAAGCAGGTCGTGCAGGAGCGCTACGAGCGGTTGGTCGCCTGCGTCGAGGAGATCACCTGGGCGGAGAACAAGCGCCTCGTCGGGGAGACCGTCGAGGTGCTGGTAGCGGTCGGCGAGGGCCGCAAGGACGAGCGGACCGGCCGGATGTCCGGTCGGGCCCGCGACGGTCGACTGGTGCACTTCGCGACCGAGACCGCCGGTGGGGAGTCGCTGGCCGGGCAGATCCGACCGGGGGACATCGTGCACACCACCATCACGTACGCTGCGCCGCACCACCTGAACGCCGACGGACCGCCGGTGGCGCACCGGCGCACCCGGGCCGGCGACGCCGCCGAGGCGGGTCGCTCCCCGCGTACCCCCGGGGTGTTGCTCGGTCTGCCGACGATCGGCGCACCGCCGGTGGCGCCTGCCCCCGTCGCCGGCTGCGCCACCCACTGACCGCGCGGAAGGGCCCCTGGACGAGGGGCCTTCGCGAAGGACTGCGTCAGACGGTGATCCGGCCGGCGCCGGCGCCGGCCGTCACGATGGACTTGACGTTGCTCGCGGTGTCCAGCTGGTAGGAGTACGGGATGCTGGCCACGCTGCCGCCGGCCTGGCCGGTCGGCGAGTTGACGAAGTGGTTGTTGCGGGCGACCAGGCTGCCCGGCCCCGAGTCCCCCTCGCCGAGGTGGTACGGGTCGTCGACGTTCTCGAAGTAGTTGCCCTCCACGAGCACACCGGCGTTCTCGGTGGACGCGACGCCGTAGCCGCCGTTGGCCCGGTAGTAGTTGTTGTACACGTGCACCGGGTTGCCGAAGCGCACCCGGGGGTTGCGCTGGTTGCTGCCGTCGAACCAGTTGTGGTGGTAGCTCACCCGCAGGTGGCCGACGTCCTGGCCGGCGTTGTCGTCACTGTGCCCGAGCAGCATGGTCTTGTCGTGGCTGAAGACCCGGTTCCAGGAGACGGTGACGAAGTCCGAGCCGCGCTTGATGTCGACCGCGCCGTCGTACCCGTTGCTGAAGCTGTTGTGGTCGATCCAGATGTTGGTGGCCGACTCCTGCACGTTTATCGCGTCGTCGTTCCAGTTGCGGAAGGTCAGGTTGCGGATGATCACGTTGCGGTCACCGCTGATGTTGAACCCGCAGCCGTCGATTGTCGCCCCGTAGTTGCCGATGATGGTCTTGTTGGAGCGGACCCGCAGCATGCCCGAGCAGGTGATCGTCCCGGTCACCCGGATCACTGCGGCGCCGGTCGCGTTCAGCGCGCTGGTCAGGACCGAGGCGTTGCTGACGGTGGTCGTGCCGGCGTTGCCGCCGCCGGTGGTGCCGCCGTTCTGGGTGGCCCAGCCGACCAGGTTCGACGGCTGCTGGGTGCTGGGCGGGGGAGTGCTCGACGGTGGTGGGGTGGTCGGCGGTGGCGTGGTAGGCGTGGTGCTGCCGATGCAGGCGACGTCGTTCAGGCTGAAGCTGCTCGGAGCCGGGTTGCTGGAGTTGTTCCAGCTCGCGTTGAAGCCGAACGACGCGCTGCCGTTGGTGGCCAGGTTGCCGTTGTAGTCGACGTTTGTCGCGGAGACCTGGCTGCCGCTCTGCGAGACGGTCGCGCCCCACGCCTGGCTGGCCTGCTGACCGGCCCCGTACGACCAGCGCAACGTCCATCCGGAGACCGGGTCGCCGAGGTTGGTGACGGTGACGTTGCCGGTGAATCCGCCCGGCCACTGGCTGGCGACCGAGTAGGCCACCTGGCAGCCGGCGGCGGCCTGGGCGGAGACCGAGGTCAGCAGTCCGGCGGTGACGAGGGCGGCGGTGGCTGCGGCGGTGGTGGCGATCAGCGTCATTCGACGCTGTGCTGTGCGCATGCTGCTTCCTTTCGATGAGGCGGACGACCCGTCGCTACGCCCATGCCCGTGGGCGGCGAATCGCGGCCGGGACCAGTGGTCCGCGGGCCCGCCAGTGTGGGTTCGTGAAGGAAAGCGGCTCCAGCGCTCGCGCCCGCCATGACAAGGCAAGCGCTTTCCCGATGTAAGCATAGAAACATCTGGATGTAAATGACCGGGACGGCCGGTGCGCACCGCACCGACCGTCCCGGCGGTTCAGCAGCTGGTGCCGTTGAGTTTCACCGTCGCCGGCGCGCTGGCCGTGCCGTTCGCGGTGAAGCCCACGGTGACCGACCCACCCGCCGGCAGCGACGCGGCGTGGCTCGGCGCGGCGGCGGTCACCGTCGTGCCGGACTGCGTGACGGTGGCGTTCCAGCCACTGCCCAGCGTCACCCCGGACGGCCAGGTCCAGCTGACCGACCACGGGTTCGCCGCGGCCGAGCCGGTGTTCTGCACCGTCAACTCGCCCTGGAAGCCGCCCTGCCAGGCGTTGACCTGCCGGTAGGTGGCGGTGCACGCGCCCGACGGCGGGTCCGTCGGCCCGCCGGTCGTCGGCGGGGTGGTGCCGCCACCGGTGGGCGCGATCAGGTACGGCTGGAGGATCGCCTGCTTGGCGGTGTTGACGTTGGTCCAGTCGTCCAACGCGATGCCGCCGGTGTCACCCGAGTTGGGGTTCCACGACCAGTAGGTGAAGGACATCCCGGTCACCCCGGTGCCGGTGTAGGCCATCAACTTCTCCAGCCACACCTTGTCCTTCGGGTCGGCCAGGGTGCTGCCGAACTCGCCCATCATGATCGGCGCGATGTTCTGCTTGTAGAGGTAACCGAAGTACTTGTCCCAGATGGCCGGCATGTTCGCCGGGTAGTCCGGGGCGTCGAACCAGGTCTGCCGGTACACCGAGGTGGCGTACTCGTGCGGGGAGTAGACCAGCCGGTTGGCCACGTTCAGCCGCACCGGGTACTGACCCGCCTTCGACAGGTTGCCACCCCACCAACCGCAGTCCTCGTCGTTGCTGGGGTCGTTGTCCCACACGTTGGAGAGGCCACCGCTCGGGCAGCTCACCCCCTCCACGAAGATCAACCAGTTGGGTTGGACACCGAGGATGGCGTTGCCGGCCCGTTCGGCGGCGAGCCGCCAGTCCCGGGTGGTGTCGCCGCAACCCCAGCACGCGCCGGTGGCCGCCGGGTTGGTGCCCTCGGCGTGCGGCTCGTTGTGCAGGTCCGCGCCGATCACCGTGGGGTTGCCCGCGTACCGCTGGGCGAGCATCTTCCAGTCGTTGATCCAGGTCGCCTCGGAGACCGTCGACGTGTACCACAGCGGCGACTGCCGGCCGACGTCGGCCGGTGCCGGTCCAGGATGATCCGCATCCCCTTGCTGCCGGCGTAGTCGATCACCTTGTCCAGGATCTGCAACGGCGACAGCCCGACCAGGTCCGGGTTGACGAAGTCGTTGATCCCGGTGGCGGTCGCGCCCGCCTTCAGCGCGTCGTTGGAATACGGCACCCGCAACGTGTTGTAACCCAACCGGGCCATCGTGTCGAGCTGCCCCCGCCACGGGTTGCTCGACCACAGCCCGTGGAAGGTCTTGTTGTCGGTCTCCATGCCGAACCAGTTGATCCCGGTCAACCGGACCGTGGCACCGGTGCTGTCCACGATCTGGTTGCCGTTGGTGTGCAGATATCCGGTGCCGGTGCCGGCGGCCACCGCCGGGCCGGAACCAACGGCGACGGCGACGAACACGCCGGCCGCGACGGTGGCGAGCGCGGTGACCGCGCCGCCGAGAGCCTTGGGACGAAACATTCGAGCTCCACTTCGGAGGTCCGGCGCCGTCCAGCGACGACACCGGCGGGCGGCCGTCCGCACGTCCCGCTCCCGCAGGGGTACGCGGACAGTGCGCGACGGCCCAGGTCACGCGGACGTGGTCACTCGCGGACGCGCACCGGCGCCCTCGACGGCGGTGCTCCGCCCTTCTCGGCGGTGCTCTGCCCTCGTCGCCCTCGTGCCGGTGGCCCTACCTGACTCCGTCGCTCATTCTGATCAGCCCAGGTCGATGCGTCAACCTGCCCCGTCGCGCCGCCGCGCGCCGCCCCGCCAGTGCACACCCGCCCGCGGCCCGCCCGTCCTGTGCGCCCACCCCGACACCCACAC
>NZ_JAEVHL010000183.1 GCF_016803395.1 Micromonospora tarensis
GTGGGTGGGGTGGGCATAGGGTGAACGGATGGTTGATCGCACCGACTCCAGCCCGAGCGACGCGAGTGTGCGGCGGGCCCTGGGCCGGGCCGCCAACGGGCGGGCGCTGGATGTCGACGAGGCGACCGCGCTGCTGTCCGCGCGCGGTGACGCGCTCGACGAGCTGCTCCGGCTCGCCGGGGGGATCCGCGACGCCGGGCTGCGGGATGCCGGGCGGCCGGGTGTGGTCACGTACTCCAAAAAGGTCTTCATCCCGCTGACCCGGCTCTGCCGGGACCGCTGCCACTACTGCACGTTCGCGACAGTGCCGCACCGGCTGCCGGCGCCGTTCCTGGACCGGGACGAGGTCCTCGCGATCGCCGGGGAGGGCGCCGCGCAGGGCTGCAAGGAGGCCCTGTTCACCCTCGGTGACCGGCCGGAGGAGCGCTGGCCGGCGGCCCGGAGCTGGTTGGACGAGCGCGGCTACGACTCGACAGTCGACTACCTGCGTGCCTGCGCGGTCGCCGTGCTGGAGGAGACCGGCCTGCTGCCGCACCTCAACCCCGGCGTGCTGTCCTGGTCGGAGCTGCAACGGCTCAAGCCGGTCGCGCCGAGCATGGGCATGATGCTGGAGACGACCGCGACCCGGCTCTGGTCCGAGCCGGGTGGCCCGCACTTCGGCTCACCCGACAAGGAACCGGCCGTCCGGTTGCGGGTGCTGGAGGACGCCGGCCGGGTCGGGGTGCCATTCACCACCGGCACCCTGATCGGCATCGGGGAGACCCGGGCGGAGCGGGTGGACGCGCTCTTCGCGATCCGTCGCGCGCACCGGGAGTACGGGCACCTCCAGGAGGTGATCGTGCAGAACTTCCGCGCCAAGCCGGACACCGCGATGCGCGGCATGCCCGACGCGGAGCTGCACGACCTGGCCGCCACGGTGGCGGTGGCCCGGCTGCTGCTCGGCCCGAAGGCCCGGATCCAGGCCCCACCGAATCTCATCTCCGGCGAGTACGACCTGTTGTTGCGCGCCGGCATCGACGACTGGGGTGGCGTCTCACCGCTCACCCCGGACCACGTCAACCCGGAGCGCCCCTGGCCGCAGATCGAGGAGCTGGCCCGGCACAGCGAGCTGGCCGGGTTCACCCTGCGGGAACGCCTGACGATCTACCCCGAGTACGTGCGCGCCGGCGACCCGTGGCTCGACCCGCGCCTGCTGCCGCACGTGACCGCGCTGGCCGATCCGACGACCGGAATGGCTGTCGAGTCGGCCATCCCGCAGGGCCGCCCCTGGCAGGAGCCGGAGGAGGTGTTCGGCGGCCGGACCGACCTGCACGCCACCATCGACACCGCCGGCCGGACCGACGACCGGCGGGGCGACTTCGACAGCGTCTACGGGGACTGGGCGGAGGTGGCCGGCAAGGTCGCACCCGAGGCCGCCGCGCGCCGGGCGGGCGTACCCCCGATTCTGGCCGGCAGCGGCGCGGACCGTGACCTGGCGGCCGGGCTGCGGATCGCCGCCGACGATCCGGCGGCGCTGCTCGACTCCCGGCACACCGACGCCGCGCTGGCGCTGTTCGGCGCGGACGGGCCGGCGCTCGACGAGCTGTGCCGGCTCGCCGACGACGTACGCCGGGACGCGGTCGGCGACGACGTCACCTACGTGGTCAACCGCAACATCAACTTCAGCAACGTCTGCTACGTGGGCTGCCGGTTCTGCGCCTTCGCCCAGCGTGAGCGGGACGCCGACGCGTACCGGCTCTCCGTCGGGCAGGTCGCCGACCGGGCCGCCGAGGCGTGGGCGGCCGGCGCCAGCGAGGTCTGCCTCCAGGGCGGCATCGACCCGAAGATGCCGGTCACCGGGTACGCCGACATCGTGCGCGCCATCAAGGCCCGGGTGCCCGGGATGCACGTGCACGCGTTCTCCCCGATGGAGATCGTCACCGCCGCCGCCAAGGCCGGGGTGCCGGTCCGTGAGTGGTTGACGCAGCTGCGCGAGGCCGGGCTGGACACCATCCCGGGGACCGCCGCGGAGATCCTCGACGACGACGTGCGCTGGGTGCTGACCAAGGGCAAGCTGCCGGCCGCCGCCTGGGTCGATGTGGTCAGCACCGCGCACGAGCTGGGCATCCGGTCCAGCTCCACGATGATGTACGGCCACGTCGACCACCCCGGGCAGTGGCTCGCGCACTTCCGGGTGCTGGCCGGGGTGCAGGACCGCACCGGCGGTTTCACCGAGTTCGTGGCGCTCCCGTTCGTGCACACCAACGCCCCGATCTACCTCGCTGGCCTCGCCCGGCCGGCCCGACCTGGCGGGAGAACCGGGCGGTGCACGCCATGTCCCGGCTGCTGCTGCACGGCCGGATCGACAACATCCAGTGCTCCTGGGTGAAGCTCGGTGACGAGGGCACAGTGGCGATGCTCCAGGGTGGCTGCAACGACCTCGGCGGCACGTTGATGGAGGAGACCATCTCCCGGATGGCCGGTTCCGGCAACGGGTCGGCACGTACCGAGGAGCAGTTGCGGGCCATCGCGACGGCCGCCGGTCGCCCGGCGCGCAAGCGCTCGACTGCGTACGGTCACGCCCGGCCCTGACGTCGAACCTTTCCCCGCCGCCGGCCGTATCACGCGGTGCCGGCGGCGGTCGCGGCGAGGACCGCCGCCGGTGTCCCTCCGGGGTCCGGCGATGTCGCTGGACGCGCCGGCTCCGGTCCGTCTCCGCGGGCGCGTTCGCGCCGCCGCCGGAAAGGTTGCCCATGACCAGTGACCAGTGATCAGCGGAAGCGGCAGTGGCCGCGACTGACCCGCCGGCAGACGTTGACCGCCGCGGCCAGCGCCACCCTCGGCGCCGCCGCGCTCACCGTGCCGGGTCTGTCGGCGGCGCAGAACGCCCCCGGCGCGGCCGGTCGCGCCGACGAACCGATCGTCGTGCACCTGCGCGACTCCGAATCCGGAACGATGGACATCTTCGTCGGTGAGGCCCGGATCGAGGTACGCGACCGCAGCCTGGCGGACCGGCTGCGGCGCGCCGCCCGGCGCTGACCCGCCGCTGCACCCCGCCATCCTGTCCCCACCCAGTGAGGTTGGTCCGCCATGTCTTCCCACCGTGAGGCCCCGGAAATAGCCAAGGATCCGGTCGCCGACAGCTCCGACCTGTACGCGTTCGTCAGCCCCGACAAACCTGACACGGTCACGTTGATCGCCAACTACGTGCCGTTGCAGCTCCCCTCCGGCGGCCCGAACTTCTTCGAGTTCGGCGACGACGTGCGGTACGAGATCCATATAGACAACGACGGTGACGGCCGTCCGGATGTCACCTACCGGTTCGAGTTCACCACCGAGATCACCAATCCGAACAGCTTCCTCTACAACACCGGTCCGATCGACTCGCTCGACAGCAGGACCTGGAACCGGCGGCAGTTCTACAGCCTGACCCGGGTGGCCGACGGTCGTGAGCACCGGTTGGCGCACAAGCTGCAGTGCCCGCCGTGCAACGTCGGCCCGCTCTCCACCCCGAGGTACGCCGAGCTGGTGCGGCAGGCCACCTTCTCGCTCTCCACCGGGGAGCGGGTCTTCGCCGGGCAGCGCGCCGACGGTTTCTTCGTCGACCTGGGGGCGATCTTCGACCTGGGCACGCTGCGGCCGTTCCAACAACTGCACGTCGCCGGGAAGAAGATCTTCAAGGCGGAGGGTGAGCCGGTAAACGCCACCGACCGGATGAACGTGCACAGCATCGCGGTGCAGGTGCCGTTGGAGCGGGTGCGCCGGCGTGCCAACCGGTACGGCGTCGGCGATCGGGCGTCGGTGATCGGGGTGTGGACGTCGGCGTCCCGCCGGCAGGTGCGGGTGCTCGGCGACCGGGGTGGCGCGGACACCGCCACCGGCCCGTTCACCCAGGTGTCCCGGTTGGGAAATCCGCTGTTCAACGAGGTCATCGTGCCGATGTCCAAGAAGGACCTGTGGAACTCGCTGCCGCCGGCGGAGGACAAGCGGTTCGCCCAGTTCGTCGAGCAGCCGGAGTTGGCCGCGCTGCTGCCGGCGCTCTACCCGGACGTCTTTCCCAACCTGGACCGGCTGACCAAGGCGAAGAAAGCCCGCGCCGACCTGGTGGCGATCCTGCTCACCGGCGTACCCGCCGGGTTGATCGACGGTTTCACCAACGCCACCGGTGACGTGCAGGCCGACATGCTGCGACTGAACACCGCTATCGCACCGAACCGGCGCCCGGACCGGTTCGGCGTGCTCGGCGGCGACCTGGCCGGGTTCCCGAACGGGCGGCGGGTCGGCGATGACGTGGTGAGCATCGCGTTGCGGGCGATCGCCGGGGCGACGCTGCCGCTGGTTGACAAGACGTTCCGACCGGACGCGGCGGCCGCCGCGGTCACCCCGGGGTTGAGCGCCGCCGATGTGACAGCGCCGTTCCTCGCGAACTTCCCCTACCTGGGTACGCCGTACGACGGGTTCAACAATCCGTCGGCGGCGGCCTGACCGGCGCGGGGAGCGGAAGTGCACGAGCACGCCTACGGGCCGTCGGAGACCGGCACCGTGGTCCTGGAACTGGGCGGTGACACCGGTGCCCTGATCATCTACACCAGCCCTGATCTGCGGGGCCGGGAGATCGAGATCAGTCGGGGCGACGACCGGCGGGTGCACTCGGCGGTGCGGGAGCGCCGGGTGCGCGACGGCTCCTTCCACAGTGCGGTCTATCCCGAACTGCCCGGCGGAATCTATACCGTCTGGTGGGACGACCATACGCCCGCCGGGACGATTTCTGTCCATGGTGGAGAGATAGCCGAGTTCACCTGGCCGAGCAGCGGTTTTGGCGCTCCTGGCTGAGCTCCTCGCATCGGTTTTTCCGCCGCGCCCCGTCCACATCGTGGACGGGGCGCGAGCGCTGTTCGCGGCTCGACGGGCGGTCTGCGCCGCACCGCGTTAACCTGTCCCCCACCAAGATCAGCTTTGGAGTGTGGGGTGTCTGGTGCCATCACGGAGGTGGCCTGTCCGGGGAGCGCCACGGGAGAAAAGTCGAGCAACTCGCCGGAGAGGGCGTTACTCGGCCGGGGTCTGAATCGATAGGGCAGGTTGCGAGGCTGGACGGCCAGAGTGGGCCGGCCGGGGGTGTCGGGAGGGCGACTCCATTATCAAGTTTGGCTTGACGGCGCACGCATTACACGCGTGTAATTTGAATGGGGTTGTTCGCACGGAACGCAACAAAACGGGACCGGACGGACAAGCACGCCTTTCGCGTGGGGGGTTGCAGCGGCGATGACGCCGGTGCGCGACAAGGAGGCATTTGATGGACGGCCAGCTTGAGGTGGCCGACCTGCTCGGAAACGCGCCGGAGTGGCAGGAGCGGGCGTTGTGCTCGCAGACCGACCCCGAGGCGTTCTTTCCCGAGAAGGGCGGCTCGACCCGCGAGGCGAAGCGGATCTGCTCGCGCTGCGAGGTCAAGACCGAGTGCCTCGAATACGCTCTGGGTCACGACGAGCGGTTCGGCATCTGGGGTGGGCTCTCCGAGCGGGAGCGGCGCAAGTTGAAGCGGCGGGCCGCCTGAGCGGTGCGAGGTCAGGGCGGTGGGGGCCGCCCGGCTCGCTTCCCGCCCGGTGCTCGGCTCAGGCGAGTTCGTCGGGTCGACCCCGAGCAGGTTCGCCACCTGTTCGATGATCACGTCATGCACCAGGTCGGCGAGGTCCTCACGGTCCATCGCCCGGAACTCCAGGGGCCGTCGGTACAGCACGATCCGCGGGGGCACCTCCTGCCGGCCCGGGCGGCCGGGCAGCAGCCGGGCCAGCGGGACCTCGCCGTCCTCCAACACATCGGAGTCGTAGACGTTCAGGTCCGGCGGCACGTCCTCGACCGCGAACTCGACTCCGGCCAGCTCCTTGGCGAACCGACGCTCCAGCGTCTCGACGGTGTCCAGGACCAGATCGTCGAAGACCTCGGCCTTGGTCCGCGCCAGCGCACGGTGGCCGGCACCAGCCGCCCACGCAGGCCGCGACCGTGCCGGTCACGATGCGCGCGCCGACCGGAGCCGGGGCGGCGGTGTTCCGGACTCGTCATGAAGCAAAGGGTAGCGCCCGCGCCGGGCCGGCCAGCGGCAGCGCCGCTCCCGTGGCGCGGCGCGCCGGGACGGTCAACTGTGATCACCACGACGGGCGTGTCGCAACGCGAAGCGATGCGCCGGACCCGGTAATGGAGATACCCTGCCGCACGTGAGGTCACCACGGCGCTGCTCCCGTAACGGCTGCCCCCGGCAAGCGGTCGCCACATTGACCTATGTCTACAACGAGTCGACAGCGGTGGTGGGCCCGCTGGCGGCGTTCGCCGAGCCACACACGTACGACCTGTGTGAGCAGCACGCCCGCAGCCTGACCGCCCCGCGGGGCTGGGACGTCGTCCGGCACGAGGGCGAGTTCGAGCCACCGCCGCCCACCACCGACGACCTGGTGGCGCTCGCCGAAGCGGTCCGCGAAGCCGCCCGCCCGGCCCCCCGTCCTCCCGAGGAGCCGCAGGACCGGTCCCACCCCGACCAGTCCCACTCCACCGGCCGCCGAGGCCACCTCCGGGTAATCCCGCCCAACCACTGACCCGACTACCGGCCGGCGACCGACGCGGTCCTGCCGCTCTCGGTCCTGCCGCTCTCGGTCCTGCCGCTCTCGGTCCTGCCGATTTCGGTCCTGCCGTCCCGCCGGTCTCCGCATGATCCACTCGTGTTCCTTGAAGTTGGGGCATCCTGCCGCCCGGGATGCCCCGACATCAAGGAAGCCGAGTGGATCAAGGGGCAGGGCAGGGCGGCGGGACATTTTGGGGGCGGTTGGAGGGCGCTTGCGGGCGTTCCGATACGTCTGACCGCCACACGCCGGTAGACCGCAGACATCGCCACGCAGCGTGGTTAGCATCCGCCGCAGCGTGCACCGCGCGACGTCTCGGTGTGCGCCCGACGGACAGGAGGCGCCGGTGGCGAACGAGGCGTTGCGGGTGGCGATGGCCGAGGCGGGGGAGACGGTCGAATCACTTGCCGCACAGGTGAATGTCGATCCGAAGACGGCGGGGCGATGGCTTGCCACGGGGAGCATCCCGCATCCGCGTACCCGGATCGCGGTGGCCCGGCTCCTGGGCCGGGACGCGGCCGAGCTCTGGCCGGAGCCGTTTCGTCGCCGCGACCTGCCGTGGTTCCGGCCGTGGGCCGAGCTGGAACAGGACGCCACCTCGATCCGGTCCTACCAACCGCTGCTCGTGCCGGGACTGCTCCAGACCGAGGGGTACGCCCGCGCGGTGCTGGGCACCGGTGGGTTGGTCGCACCGTCCGAGGTGGACGAGATCGTCGCGGGCCGCCTCGACCGGCAGGCGGTCCTCGGCCGTGATGACCCACCGCAGCTCGTGGTGGTGATCGACGAGGTGGTGCTGCGTCGGCTGGTCGGCGACCGGGCGGTGATGGCCGGGCAGTTGGCGCACCTGGCGGCGGTCGCCGAGTGGGAACATGTGCAGGTCCGGGTCATCCCGGCCGACAGCCCGTGGCACACCGGGCTGGCCGGGCCGTTCGTGCTGGGCCGGCTGCCCGACGGGACGGAATTGGCGTATCTCGACAACCAGCTCCGCGGGCAGGTCGTGACCGATCCCGTCGACGTCGCTAGCCTGGGACGCAGGTGGGAGAGCGTCACCGGCGAGGCGTTGCCCCGACGCCGGTCGACCGAGCTGATCAGGGAAGTGGCCACGACATGGACATGACCGACGCCCGCTGGCGCACCGCGACCCGCAGCAGCAACAACGGCGGTGACTGTGTCGAGGTGGCAGACAACCTGCCCGGCCGGGTGCTGGTGCGCGACAGCAAGGACCCCGACGGTGGAACCCTGACCTTCCCGCCGACCGCGTGGGCCTCCTTCGTCGAGCTGGTCCGCCAGTCCGAGCGCTGAGCCCCGGCGCTGAGCCCCGGCGCTGAGCCCCGGCGCTGAGCCCCGGTCGCTGATCCACTCGGGTTCACGGAAAGCGCGGCTTCCGAAGCGCCCGGAGAGCCCGACTTCCTGGAAACCGAGTGGATCTAGCTGGGCGACCCCAACCGCCGACCCCAACAGTTTCGAACCAGCCGGGCAAAGAAGCGCAGCGTGACCGGCGACCGCACGGATGGCGATGGACCGGCCCCGTTGCTCTTCTGGTGCTGGGGGTTTGCCATCGTGTCAGGCGTCCACGGCACCGACCCTGAGGAATCGTCATGCGCGCGCCCCTCCGGCCCCTCTCCCGGCGTGCACTGCTCACCGGCACTCTCGGCACAACCGCTCTGCTCACCATGGGCGGCGGCCTCGCCACCGGCGGCCTCGCCGGCTGCGGCACCAAGGCGCCCAACAGACCGAGGCCGGCTGCGTCAGCGACGATCTCTCCGGCACCGAGAAGAAGCTCGCCTTCTCCAACTGGCCGCAGTACCTGGACGTGGACGAGACTGACGAGTCCCGGCGACCCAGCCTGGACGAGTTTGTCAGCAGGAGCGGCATCCAGGTCAGCTACACCGAGGACATCAACGACAACAACGAGTTCTTCGGCAGGGTGCGGAACCAACTCGCCGCCTGCCAAAGCATTGACCGGGACATCATCGTGCTGAGCGACTGGATGGCGGCCCGGATGATCCGGCTCGGCTGGGTCCAGAAACTCGACAGGGCGAAGATCCCCAACGTGCGGGCGAACCTGCTCCCGTCGCTGCTCACCCGCTCCTACGACACCGAGAACCGGATCTCCATCCCGTGGCAGTGCGGCCTCGCCGGGTTGGCGTACAACGGCAACGTCACCAAGGAGCTGCGGACGGTCGACGAGCTGCTCACCCGCCCCGACCTCAAGGGCAGGGTGACCGCGCTCAGCGAGATGCGCGACACCATGGGCCTGTTGCTCGCATCGAACGGGCACGACCCCGCCAACTTCACGGCCGCCCAGTTCGACGACGCGCTCAACAAGCTCAGGAAGGCTGTCGACTCCGGGCAGATCCGTCGGTTCACCGGCAACGACTACGCGCCCGACCTGGCCAAGGGGGACATCGCCGCGTGCATCGGCTGGTCCGGCGACGTCATCCAACTGTCCAGTGCGGATGCCAAGGTGCGGTTCGTGGCGCCCGACTCCGGCGCCATGCTCTACAGCGACGACATGTTGGTGCCCAACAAGGCCGCCCACCGGGGCAACGCCGAAGCGTTGATCAACTACTACTACGAGCCGGCGGTCGCGGCGAAACTCGCCGCGTACGTCAACTACATCTGCCCGGTGCGGGGCGCCCAGGCCGAGATGGAGAAGCTCGACCCCGAGCTGGCGGCCAACCCGTTGATCTTTCCCGACGAGGCGCTGCTGTCCAGGTCCACGATGTTCATGGCCCTGGACGAGCAGCAGGAGCGGCAGTACGAGGCCAAGTTCCAGCAGGTCATCGGGGCGTGACGGGGATGGCGCGCGAGACACCGGCCGGCGACCTGCGGCTGGCCAACCTCACCAGGCGGTTCGGCGCTCTCTCCGCGGTCGACGATCTCAGCCTGACCGTCGGGCAGGGCTCGTTCTTCGCGCTGCTCGGCGCGTCCGGCTGCGGCAAGACCACCACCCTGCGAATGATCGCCGGTCTGGAGGAGCCGACCAGCGGCCGGGTGCTGCTCGGCGACCGGGACATCACCGCACTGCGGCCGTACCGGAGGCCGGTCAACACCGTGTTCCAGAGCTATGCGCTCTTTCCGCACCTCAGCGTCTTCGAGAACGTCGCCTTCGGGCTGCGTCGGCGCGGCATCCGCCCGGTCGACGGCGAGGTCACCCGGATGCTGTCGTTGGTGCAGCTCGACGGGTACGGCAGCCGCCGTCCCGCCCAGCTCTCCGGCGGCGAGCAGCAACGGGTCGCGCTGGCCCGTGCGCTGGTCAACCGGCCGCAGGTGCTGCTGCTCGACGAACCGTTGGGCGCACTCGACCTGACCCTGCGCCGGCGGATGCAGGTCGAGCTGAAGCGCATCCAGACCGAGGTCGGGGTCACCTTCGTGCACGTCACCCACGACCAGGAGGAGGCCATCACGATGGCCGACACGGTCGCGGTGATGAACGCCGGCCGGATCGAGCAGCAGGGCGCACCGGCCGACATCTACGAGTTCCCCGCCACCGCGTTCGTCGCGAACTTCCTCGGCCAGTCCAACCTGCTCGCCGGCGAGGCCGCCGGCGTCAGCGGCGGCGACGTCGTGGTGACCGCGCAGGGCGCGCGCTTCTCGGTGCCCGTCGGCCGGGCCCGGGCCGAGCGCGGTCCGGTCCAGCTGGGGGTACGCCCGGAGAAGCTGCGTCTGGTCGGCTCCGCCGACCAGGTGCCCCAAGGACATCAGCACGTCACCGGTGTGGTCACCGACGCCTCCTACCTGGGGGTCAGCACCCAGTACCTGCTGCGCACCGGCTGGGGCGCCGAGCTGTCGGTGTTCGTGGCCAACAGCGGAACGTCGACGCCGGTGCCGGTCGGCAGCACGGCGGCGGCCTGCTGGGATCCTCGGCACGCGTTCCTGCTGAGTGCGTCGTCGTGACCCGGCTGGCCCGGCACCGGCTCCTGCCGTACCTCCTGTTGCTGCCCGGTACGGCCTGGCTGCTGCTGTTCTTCGGGGTGCCGCTGGCGCAGCTCGCGGCGGCCAGCCTGTACGACCCCACCGGCTCGCTCTCCACCGGCTACGCGATGACCTGGGCCCTCGGCAACTACCCGGACGTGGTGCAGGCGTACTGGCCGCAGTTGTCGCGCTCGTTCGGTTACGCCGGGCTGGCCCTGGCGCTGGCGTTGCTGCTGGGCTATCCGCTGGCATACGCCATCGCGCGAAAGGCCGGCCGGTGGAAGAACCTGCTGTTGGTGTGTGTCGTCGCGCCGATGTTCACCAGTTTCCTGGTCCGCACGCTGGCCTGGAAGACGATTCTGTCGGACAGCGGTGCGCTGGTGGGCCTGCTGCGCGACGTGCACCTGCTCGCCCCGGACGGACGGCTGCTGGCGACCCCGTTCGCGGTGGTGCTCGGTCTCACCTACAACTTCCTGCCGTTCCTGGTGCTGCCGCTGTACGCGAGCCTGGAGCGGCTGGACCACCGACTGCTGGAGGCGGCCAGCGATCTGTACGCGAGCCCGGTACAGGCGTTCCGTCGGGTGACCCTGCCGCTGTCCCGGCCCGGCCTGGTCGCCGGCACGCTGCTGTTCTTCATTCCGGCCAGCGGCGACTACGTCAACGCGGAGCTGCTCGGCACACCGAACGAATACATGATCGGCAACGTCATCGACTCGGCGTTTCTGGTCCGCCTGGACTATCCGCAGGGTGCCGCGCTGTCGTTCCTGCTGATGGCGGTGATCCTCGCGGTGGTCTTCGGCTGTCTGCGTCGAGCTGGCACCGAGGAGGTGTGGTGAGGCTCTCCCGCTGGCTCGCGGACCGGTGGCTGATGATCGTGGCGTTGCTGGTGCTCGGCTACCTGGCGTTGCCGGTCCTGGTGGTGGCGGCGCTGTCGTTCAACCGGCCGTCGAGCCGGCTCTCCTACGACTTCGGCGAGTTCACTGTGGACAACTGGCGGCAGCCGTGCGCCACCTCGGAGATGTGCGACGCGATGCTCCGCAGCGTGCAGATCGGCTTTCTCGCCACCGTGGTCGCCACCGTGCTCGGTACCCTGATGGCGTTCGCGCTGGTCCGGCACCGCTTCCGTGGCCGGTCCGGGATCAACGTGTTGGTCTTCCTGCCGATGGCCACCCCGGAGGTGGTGCTCGGCACGTCGCTGCTGGCCCTGTTCGTCGCCGCCGGGGTGCCGCAGGGCTTCTGGACCATCGTGGTCGCACACGTGATGTTCTGCGTTTCGTTCGTGGTGGTCACCGTCAAGGCACGGCTCGCCGGGATGGACCGGCGGCTGGAGGAGGCCGCGATGGACCTCTACGCCAACGAGTGGCAGACCTTCCGGAGGGTCACCCTGCCGCTGGTGCTGCCCGGCATCGTGGCCGCCGCGCTGCTGTCCTTTTCGTTGAGCTTCGACGACTTCATCGTCACGAACTTCACCGCCGGCACCACTGTCACGTTCCCGATGTACGTCTGGGGCGCCGCCCAGCGGGGCATCCCACCGCAGGTCAACGTCATCGGTACCGCGATGTTCGTGGTCGCGTTGCTGCTGGTCGGGATCAGCTCGCTAGGTCGCCGGCCCACCCGCTGACGGCATCTCGACAGATCGTCCGGCACCGGCGGACACCGCTGGCGAAACTGGTTGCTGCGTAGCCTTCTGCGGCTTTTGTGGGTGCTGGCACCCGCACTATCGGCCCTGCCCGCTCGGCCTGGAGGGTCACCGCGAATGTCGACTCGTCGCCCGCGGTAGCGCCACCGATCCTTCCGGTAGAGCGAAAGGCGCAGGTGACGAGCGCGATGGCGGATATTGCGGACGGTGTTTGCGACGACACTCATCGCCGTGACGATGCAACCACCACAGAATCCGAGACCGAACTGGTTCCGCCGAGCCAGCCCCGCCAGCCGGGCCGCCGTCATCCTCGGCTCGGTGGCCCTGTCGATCCTGCTGCTCTGCTGCACCGGCACCGCCATCGTCGGTGCGCTGAAGGGCGAGCCCGAGTCGACCCGGACCGGCACCGCCGCCGAGCAGGCGCAGCAGCCGGTCGTGGCGGCACCCGCCGAGCCGACCGAGGAGACTCCCGGGCCGGCGGTGTCGCCGGTCGCGGTTCCGTCCGACCCGCCCCCGCCTGGCCCGTCCACCGCGGCAGCCGCGCCGGTGGTGCGGGTGACCACAGTGACGGAGAAGGCCGCGATCCGGTACGGCGAGCGGACCGTCAGGGACTCGTCGTTGGCCGAGGGCAAACGGGTCGTCCGGACCAGGGGCGTGAACGGTGTCCGCACCCTGACCTACGAGGTGACCACCACGGACGGGGTGCGGACGGCCAAGAAGCTGGTCACGTCCGCGGTGACGAAGCAGCCGGTGACCCAGGTGGTCGCCGTCGGCACCAAGAAACCGCAGTCGTCGAGGTGCGACCCGAACTACAGCGGCTGTGTCCCGATCGCCAGCGACGTCGACTGCGCGGGCGGCAGTGGCAACGGTCCGGCCTATGTGAGCGGCGTCGTGCGGGTCGTCGGCGACGACATCTACGGTCTCGATCGCGACAACGACGGCTACGGGTGCGACTGAACCTGAGTCGCACCTATCGGTGCCGCGTCACCCGCCTGGAGCCTGCTCCGGTGAGAGCGGTATACCTGTGAGGCATAAATATGGGTCTTGTGACGTGTCTGTGGGTGGGTCGGCGCGTCGTTGATGGCGCACGCCGTTGTCCTGCCTAGGTTCTGGCTTGTCGAAGGTCAGAA
>NZ_JAEVHL010000184.1 GCF_016803395.1 Micromonospora tarensis
CTCGGTCAGGGTACGGCCCAACGCCAGCGCCGCCGGGGCCGCCAGCCGGGACGCCACCGGTTGGTCGAAGCAGTCCCGGCACGGATCGCCGTCCTCCAGGAGCAGCCGGCCACCACGCACCGACACGTCGCGGGTCGGTAGCCAACCGGCCGACGGCGACACCGTCGGTTCGAGGCGGACGGTCCGCTCGGCCGACCCGCCCCGCACCCGGACCTCGCCGGGTCGGACGGTCACCTCGACGCTCGGCCCCAGGTCGGCAGCGCCAGGCTGCCCAGGGTGGGCAACGTGATCGCACCGGCTCGCACCGGAACCCGCAACGCGGCCGGGACGCCGGCCCGGACGGCCGCGGCGATGGCGAGGGCCGGTAGCGGGTCGACCGCCGCGTCGGCACCGGGTGGCCGGGTCGACGAGTCGAGGTGACGCACCAGCCGGGGCCGGACGAACGGGTGCTCCAGGATCGCCTGAACCGCCTCCGGCACCGCCTGCTCGAGGTGGACGAGCAGTTCCCAGGCGGCGGTGGGGCCGGACCTGCCCCGGCACGCCGCCAGCAGCGCCCGGGTGATGGAGAGCTGGGTGGTGGCGAGCAGCGCCAGCGTCGACGCCGAGCCGTGCCCGGTGGCCAGGTCGTCCAGCAACGCCTCGACGGGCGACGGGGCGGACCACCCGCTCCCCGGGGCGGCGCTGGAGCCGTGCGGGGTGGGTTGGGCGGCCGGGGTGGGCGGCGGATGGGCGTCCACGGTGTGGATCAGCCGGAGCAGGTCCGGGCAGTACACCGAGGGGTTGTCGAAGCCGGAGCCGGTGCGCCAGCGGTGGGCGTACAGGCCGCCACCGCACCGGTCGACCACCGGGCAGGCCCGGCAGGTCGCGCACAAGCCCGCCAGGCCGTCCTGCCGGACGGCGACCCCGGGGTGCCGGGCGGCCTCGTCCACCGAATGGTCGAACACGTCGAACCCGGTGTCGGCCGCGCCGTGGTAGGCGGTCTTCAACGAGTCGACCTGCTCCCAACTGCCGTCCGCCTCGATCACCAGCACGTCGGCCGGCGCGAGACCGAACGCCTCGGTGCCGCCGCCGCCCGGCCGGAGCGCCTCGAACAGCCGGATCGACACCGGGCATCCGTCGTCCACCCACCGTCGGTGCAGCCGCCCCAGCCAGTCGGCGTACGGGGTGGGCTCGGGGCCTGGTCGGTGCGGGGGGTCATCCCAGGTGGCGTGCGGCAGCAGCAGGTCGACCCGGGGCGGGCTCTCGGCCACCAGTGCCTCGTACACCCGGTCGGGATCGTTGCGCACGTCGATCGTGCAGAGGATGCCGGCGTAGCTGGCTCGGTGCTCCGGCCGCCGGAGCAGGGCCAGGGCCCGCCGGACCTGGTCGTGGCTGCTGCCACCGTGGGCGAAGACCCGGTGGCGGTCGTTGGCGGCGCGGTCGCCGTCGAACGACACCCCGACCCGCACGTCGTACTCGACGAAGAGCCGACACAGCTCCTCGTCGAGCAGCACGCCGTTGGTCTGCATGCGCAGGTCGAGTCGGGCCCAGGGCGTGATCGTCGTGCGCAGCTCGGCCAGCACCTCGCGCAGCCCGGCGGCACCCAGCAGCAGTGGCTCGCCGCCGTGCAGCACCACGTGCACGACCGGCAGCCCGTGTTCGCGGGCGTGCTCGGCGATGCGCCGGGCGGCGGCCCGCACCGTGGCCGGCGGCATCCGCACCGGCCGATCACGCCAGGTCTGGTCGGCGTGCTGGTAGACGTAGCAGTGATCGCAGCTCAGGTCGCACCGGCTGTGCACCTTCAGCACGAACTGGCTGATCCGCCGGCACGACCCGCCCACGGCGGGCGGATCGCACCGGCAGGTCATCACTCAGATGGACGAGTTGAAGGCGGCCACGGCCACGCTGCCGGAGGGCACGGAGTCGTTGGTGACGACGCGTCGACGCACCGCCTCGATCAGATCGGCGTGCTCGACGACGATCCGTTCCAGCGGGGTGTGCAGGCTACGCGTGAGGTCGTCGAGGACGGGACGGGGCGAGCGGGTGGGGGCGTGGTCCACAATGAGTCTCCGGGGGCCCGGGGCGCTGGGAGCGCGAGTGGCGACGATGGCTCGAAAGGCTCTGGTCCGTGACCAGGATAGACAAATATCGACCCAGTGTCACCGTCGGTACGACCGCCGGCACCAAGGGTGGCAACGGGTTGACCGGAAGGAGCGCACATGTGCCGGAGCATCAAGACCCTGCGGGAGCCGTTCACCCCGCAGGTGACCGACGCTGACGTCGAGGCGGCGGCGTTGCAGTACGTCCGGAAGATCTCTGGCTTCCGGGCGCCCGCCGCGCACAACGCCGCCGCGTTCGACGCCGCGGTGGCCGCCGTGGCCGAGGCGACCCGCACCCTGCTCGACCACCTGGTGGTACGAGGTGCCGGATCGGGCACCTCGACCACCCGGGCCTGACCCCGGGCGGGTCAGGCCGCGGCGAGCGCCGGGGCGACGGTGTCGGGCGCCCACCGCGAGCGGTGGCACTGCGACCAGCCCCGGCAACCCGGGTCGCCCAGCGAGCAGAGCCGCAGCTTGCTGAGCACCTCGCCGTCGTCGGTGTCCCGCACCTCGAAGTGCACCGGACGGACCGTGCCGTCCGGGGCGACGAGCAGGTGCCGACCCGCGTCGAGCGTGTCGTCGCGCAACAGGCAGTTGCGGCCGAGCAGTCGAGCGAGCGCGGCGATGCTGGCGTGCTCGGAGAGCCGCTCGGGCACCCCGTAGCAGTCCACGACCGTCGCGAACTCGCCCGGCGCCTCCCAGACGTCACAGACCACCGCGTACGCCGGCAGCCGCGCCGGGTCGGCCGCCGCCAACGGCATCACCACCCGACCAAGCGCCTCGGCCAGCGCCGGGTAGACCTCCACGGGTCGCACCCCGTCGATTCTCCAGTTCCACAGCTCGGTCATTCCGCCTCCTCGCTGCGTTCGTCCCACCGGCCTCCGGATCGGGCCTTACTCACGATGGTGGGGGGCATTTGACCCCAGCCGGGGGCAAGTTACCGGTCTGTGACCATTCCGGGCAAAATTTCCCTGAGCAGCATTGCTCGGAGTAGCGGGAAGGTGACAGTTTATCGGGTATCGTGCCCCGTCCACACCACCCCCGCCGCGTGTCCGGGCGGTGACCGGACACCGTCGTGTTCGTGATCGATCACGCCCACCGTGGCCTGGGCGGCGCCGCCGGCCGGTTGGTTCGCCACCGGCGTTCGGGCCGGTCAGCGCAGGACGACCCGGTGCTCACCACGGGGCAGCAGCTCGCCCACCACGGGCGCGCCGGGCACCTCGCCGGCGACCAGCAACCCGCCCGAGGTCTGCGCGTCGGCCAGCAACAGCCGCTCGGCCTCGCCGGCCGCGCCGAAGTCGGTCCACGGGGTCACCCAGTCCAGGTTGCGCCGGCTGCCGCCGCTGACGAACCCGTCGCGCACCGCCTCGCGCGCGCCGGCCAGCAGGGCACCCGGGCGATGTCGATGGCCACCGTGAGCTGGCTGGCCCGGGCCAACTTCGAGGCGTGCCCGAGCAGCCCGAACCCGGTCACGTCGGTGCCACACCGGATGCCGGCGGCGACCGCCGCACGCGCGGCGTCCCGGTTGAGCGCGCTCATCGTCGCCACCGCCTCCGGGAAGCTCTCGCCGGTGGCCTTGTGCCGGGTGTTCAGCACGCCCACCCCGAGCGGCTTCGTCAGCGACAACGGCACCCCGGCCCGACCCGCGTCGAGGGTGATCAACTCCTCCGGCCGGACCGTGCCGGTGACCGCGAGTCCGTACTTCGGGCCGTCGTCGTCCACGCTGTGCCCGCCGGCCAGGTGACAGCCCGCCTGCCGGGCCACGTCCTGGCCGCCGCGCAGCACCTCCCGGGCCAACTCGAGCGGAAGCACGTCACGTGGCCAACAGAGCAGGTTGAGCGCCACCAGTGGGGTGCCGCCCATCGCGTACACGTCGGAGAGCGCGTTGGCCGCCGCGATTCGCCCCCAGTCGTACGCGTCGTCGACCACCGGCGTGAAGAAGTCGGCGGTGCTGACCACACCGGTCCGCTCGTCCAGGCGCACCACCGCCGCGTCGTCGCCGTGATCCAACCCGACCAGCAGCTCCGCGGTGCCGGTCGCCGGGCCGAGGCCGGCCACCATGATCTCCAACTCGCCCGGAGGGATCTTGCAGGCGCAGCCGCCGCCGCGGGCGTACTTCGTCAGCCTTACCGCATCGGTCATTCCCTCATGATCTCGACAACGCACCACGATCGCCACCGTCACCACCCACCCGGTGACCGAAATCGGACCCCCGACGACGATCGCGACCGGTGTTACCGCTCCGTGACCCGCTGGGTTGCGTTCTGCCACATCAGGCCGCCTACAGTGGCCGCACCGGGGGTCAACCGACCCCGATCCGGGATACGACAGGGGACGGTGGACGACGTGACGACGGGCGAACCGCTCATCGTGCTGGACGCGGTCAACAAGTGGTTCGGACCGCTGCACGTGCTGGACGACGTCTCACTGTCGGTGGGCCGGGGCGAGGTGGTCGTGGTGATCGGCCCGTCCGGCTCCGGCAAGTCGACGTTGTGCCGCGCCATCAACCGACTGGAGCCGATCAACTCCGGCACCATCACCTTCGACGGCCGGCCGCTGCCGGCCGAGGGCAAGCCCCTCGCGAAGCTGCGCAGCGAGGTGGGCATGGTCTTCCAGTCCTTCAACCTCTTCGCCCACAAGACCATCCTGGAGAACGTCACCCTCGGCCCGGTCAAGGTCCGCAAGGAGAAGCCGGCCGCCGCCCGCGAGCGCGGCCTGGCGCTGCTCGACCGGGTCGGCATCGCCAACCAGGCGGACAAGTTCCCGGCCCAGCTCTCCGGCGCCAGCAGCAGCGGGCGGCGATCGCCCGCGCGCTGGCCATGCAGCCCAAGGCGATGCTCTTCGACGAGCCGACCAGCGCGCTGGACCCGGAGATGGTCGGCGAGGTGCTGGACGTGATGACCTCACTGGCCAGCGAGGGCATGACGATGGTCGTGGTCACCCACGAGATGGGCTTCGCGCGGCACGCCGCGAACCGGGTCATCTTCATGGCCGACGGCAGGCTGGTCGAGGACGCCTCCCCGACGGAGTTCTTCGAGAACCCGCGCAGCGAGCGGGCGAAGGACTTCCTCTCCAAGATCCTCACGCACTAGGCGTCCGTAGTGGAGCGCGCCGACCACCGGCGGGCTCCGTTGAAGAAGGAGAAGAGTATGCGTATGAAGCGCGTGGCGGCGGTCGCCATGATGGCCTCCCTCGCCCTGTCGGCCGCGGCCTGCGGCAAGGAGGGTGAGCCGACCCCGAGCGCGGGCGGAACCGCCTCCGGTGCCGCCCAGTCCGACACCTGCAAGAGCTCCGGCGCGACCTTCACCCCCAAGACGGATGCGGCCGTGGCTGGCAGCCCGACCTTCGACAAGATCAAGGCGGCCGGCAAGGTCTCCATCGGGGTCAAGTTCGACCAGCCGAACCTCGGCTACAAGGACGCCCAGGGCAAGCGGTGCGGCTTCGACATCGAGATCGCCCAGTACGTGGCGAGCACGCTGGGCATCGACCCGGCGAAGATCGAGTACAAGGAGATCGCGTCCGCCAACCGGGAGACCGCGATCAAGGGTGGTGAGGTCGACTACTACGTCGGCACCTACTCGATCACCGACAAGCGCAAGAACGACATCTCGTTCGCCGGCCCCTACTTCGTGGCCGGCCAGGACCTGCTGGTCCGCAAGGACGAGACGTCGATCACCGGCAAGGACAGCCTCAAGGGCAAGAAGGTCTGCTCGGCCACCGGCTCGACCCCGATCCAGAAGGTCCGCGACGAGGGTCTGACCGAGCCGAACAACATCGTCGAGTTCAAGACCTACTCGGAGTGCGTCTCGCAGCTGCTGGACAAGAAGGTCGACGCCGTCACCACCGACGACGCCATCCTCAAGGGCTACGCGGCGCAGAGCCCGAGCGAGCTGAAGGTGGTCGGCCAGCCGTTCAGCACCGAGAAGTACGGCATCGGCCTGCCGAAGGACGACAAGGCGCTGCGCGACTACGTCAACAACCAGATCGAGGCGTCGTTCAGCAACGGCACCTGGCAGAAGATCTACGACGGCACGCTCGGCCTCTCCGGCTCGGCGGGCACCCCGCCCACCCTCGAGCGGTACTGAGCGAGCGGCTCGACACGAGTTGTGGCGCCGGGCGGGGCTGGTCCCCGTCCGGCGTCCGTCCGAGGACTGAGAGCGAGGCATGGGCGAGTTCTTCCGGGTACTGACGGACAACGGGCAGCTGTTCGTCGAGGGATTTACCAACACCGTCCAACTTTTCCTGATCGCCGCGGTCGGCAGCCTCGTCCTCGGCACGCTGCTCGGCGCGATGCGGGTCTCCCCCGTACCGGCGCTGCGGGCGTTCGGCGCCACCTACGTCAACCTGGTGCGCAACACCCCGCTGACGCTGGTCTTCGCGTTCCTCGTGTTCGCGGTGCCGAAGCTGGACGTCAACATCGACTACTTCGCCAGCGCCACCATCGCGCTGACCGTCTACACCTCGGCGTTCGTCTGCGAGGTGATCCGCTCCGGCGTGAACACCGTCGCCGCGGGGCAGGCCGAGGCGGCCCGCGCGCTCGGCATGACCTTCGGTCAGGTGCTGACGCTCATCGTGCTGCCGCAGGCGCTGCGGGCGATGGTCCCACCGATGATGAGCGTGTTCATCGCGATGCTGAAGAACACCACGATCGCCGCCGGTTTCTCGGTGCTGGAGGCCGGCGCGATCCCCGCGTACATGGCCGAGCGGGGCGAGCCGCAGTTCGCCGTCCTGCTCTGGATCACCATCGGCTTCCTGATCCTGATCCTGCCGCTGGTGGCCCTGCAGCGGTTCCTCGAACGCAAGTGGCGGGTGGCGCGGTGAGCCCCGCAGTCGCGAACGGAAGGTGCGCGGTGAGCGCGAGGAGTGAGCTTGCGAGCCCCGCAGTCGCGAACGGAAGGTGGTTGAGTTGAGCCAGGCGTCGATCCTCTACGACCTGCCCGGGCCGCGCGCCAAACGGCGCAACGCGATCCTGGGCGTGGTCTCCACCGCCGGCATCATCGCCCTGCTCGCCTACATCGGCTACAAGTTCGCCGACACCGGCCAGTTCGAGGCCCGCAAGTGGGAGCAGTTCCAGTACGCCTCGGTGCAACGCGAGCTGCTCGGCGGCCTGTGGGCGACGCTGAAGGCGGCCGGCATCGCCGCGGTCCTGGCGCTGCTCTTCGGCGCGGTGTTCGCCAGCGCCCGGCTGAGCGACAAGTGGATCCTGCGCACCCCGGGCACCTTCGTGGTCGAGCTGTTCCGGGCGATCCCGCTGCTCATCCTGATCTTCTTCGGCTACTACGTGCCGTTGCAGTACGGCTGGTCGATCGACAAGCTGTGGGCGCTGGTCATCGGGTTGATGCTGTACAACGGCTCGGTGCTCGCGGAGATCTTCCGGGCCGGCATCAACGCGGTGCCGTACGGGCAGACCGAGGGCGCGTACGCGATCGGCATGCGCAAGAACCAGGTGCTGCGGCTGATCCTGCTGCCGCAGGCGGTCCGGTCGATGCTCCCGGCGATCGTCAGCCAGCTCGTCGTGCTGCTCAAGGACACCGCGCTGGGCTTCATCATCACGTACCCCGAGCTGCTCTTCGTGGGTAAGCAGATCGGCGGCCGGCTGCCGTTCGGGCTGCCGTACGTGCCGGCGTACCTGGTCGTGGGGGCGATGTACATCGCCATCTGCGGTGCGCTGTCGGTGCTGGCCTGGTGGTTGCAGAAGCGGATGGGCCGGAGCCGGCGGACGGCGGCGAAGGTGCTGCCCGCCCAGGCCACCGGCGAGGACGCCGCCCGGATGGTGTGACCGGTCCGCCCGGCGCGCGATCAACTCCAGTTCGTTGAAATCGGGGTGTCCCCTCCTTGGGGACACCCCGATTTCGCTGACCTCGGGTGGTGGTTGAGCCGCTCAGCGGGCGATCTCGGTGACCCGGGACTCGCGGACCACGGTGACCCGGATCTGACCCGGGTAGGTCAGCTCCTCCTCGATCTGCTTGGCCACGTCGCGGGCCAGCACCGCCGCCCCGATGTCGTCCACGTCGTCGGGTTTGACCATCACCCGGATCTCCCGGCCGGCCTGCATGGCGAAGACCTTGTCCACGCCGAGCTTGCCGGCGGCGATCTCCTCGATCCGCTCCAGCCGCTTGACGTACGCCTCCAGGCTCTCCCGGCGCGCGCCCGGTCGACCACCGGAACAGGCGTCGGAGGCCTGGGTGAGCACGGCCTCGATGGTCTGCGGCGGCACCTCGTTGTGGTGCGCCTCGATGGCGTGCACCACGTCCTCGTGCTCGCCGTACTTGCGGGCCAGATCGGCCCCGATGATGGCGTGGCTGCCCTCCACCTCGTGGGTGAGCGCCTTGCCGATGTCGTGCAGGAACGCCGACCGTTTGATGATCGGCACGTCCAGCCGCAGCTCGGCGGCCATGATGCCGGCGATGTGCGCGGTCTCCACCAGGTGCTTGAGCACGTTCTGGCCGTACGAGGTGCGGTAGCGCAGCCGACCGAGCAGGGTCACCAGCTCCGGGTGGATCTCGGTGATGCCGACCTCGACCAGGGCGTCCTCGGCGGCGCGCAGACAGAGCTGCTCGACCTCCTGCCGGGCCAGGTCGTAGACCTCCTCGATGCGGTGCGGGTGGATGCGCCCGTCCAGCACCAGCTTTTCCAGCGTGAGCCGACCCACCTCGCGGCGGACCGGGTCGAAGCAGGAGAGCAGCACCGCCTCCGGGGTGTCGTCGATGATCAGGTTGACCCCGGTCACCGACTCGAAGGCGCGGATGTTGCGCCCCTCCCGACCGATGATCCGCCCCTTCATCTCGTCCCCGGGCAGGTGCAGGACGCTGACCACGCTCTCCGCGGTCTGCTCGCTGGCGACCCGTTGGATCGCGTCGACCACGATGTGTCGGGCCCGCTGCTCGGCGGTGTTGCGCGCGTCGGCCTCGATGTCCCGCACCAGCAGCGCCGCCTCCCGCTTGGCCTGCGTCTCGATCGCCTCGACCAGTTCCAGGCGGGCGGACTCCGCGGTCAGCCCGGCGATTCGTTCCAGCTCCCGACGGCGCAGCTCCTCCGACTCGGCCAGCTCGGTCTCCCGCTGGGCGAGTGCCGACTCCCGGGCGGCGAGGGCGGCGCTGGCGGCGGTGAGCTGCCGTTCCCGCTCGGCGAACCGCTCCACCTCCTCGGTGTGCATCCGCTCCCGCTCGTCCATCCGCGCGGCGCGGCGCTCCACCTCGGCGGCCTGCTCCCGGGTGGTGGCGGCGAGCACCGCGACCTCCCGCTCGCCGCTGCGCCGGGCTGCCGTGCGCAGCTGTTCGGCGTCCGCCTCGGCCTGCTTGTGGGCGCGCTCCAGCACGGTGTCCGCCTCCGCGCGGGCGTCGTCGAGGACCCGGCGGGCCTCGGCACGGGCCGCCTTCGCCTCGGCCTTCGCCGCCGCCGCCTCGGTACGCGCCGCGGCCGCCGCGGACTTCGCCACGTCGATCGTGCTGTTCGCCTCGTCGGCCGCGGTCCGCAGGGCGGCCAGCGACTGCTCCTGGCGGTCCTTCTCGGCGATGAAGGCGGGATCCTCCGGGGCCGGCGCGGCGCCCATCCGGCGCAGCGTCCGGACGCCGACCAGCACGGCCCCGATCACCACCACCGCGAGGACGAGGACGGCCGCGAGGAGCACGACATCGAAGGCGTTCATGCCGGGACCCTGTCGGGTCTACCGGTGAACCTGTGCCGCCGCCCCGTCATGGCCGCCTCCCCTAACGTCGAGACCGCAGCGACCGTGCCGGGGGCACACTCCTGCGGCTGTGGATGCCCGACCGGAGCGGCTGGCCGTGGGTAGCTTTCTCCGCCGGCGGTGCCCAGGGGCAGCGTCGGCGGCCGGGTGCAGTTGTCGCAGCGCTCCGGACCGGCCTGTCCGGAACTGCCACCAAAGGCCGTGGAGTCGGCCAAAGTGATGCTGTTCTGTTACGAGATCTATGTTGTGCACTTAGCCTGCGTTGGTCGGGCAATGTGAGCCTGTATGGCGAGGCTAGGTCGCCGGGGGTGCTCTGGTCAAGGACTCATGATCAAACCCCCCAAACGGAGAGAAGTTGAGTCGTCACTGATTGCTGATAGCGTTGCGGACACTGACGGACAAACACGGCGAGGTGATCGCCCTCGATCCGGATGTCGTACCTGTTCAGCTACGGAGAGAGCCGATCGGCGAGCCGCCTATGTGACACCTGCGACCCCGCGCCCCGGCCCGCTCTCAAGATCTCGAAGTCACTCGGACGAGCGGCTGTCGCGGTCCAACTCACCCTCGGCGTCGGCGAGCGCGTCGGCGTCTATCTGCTCGGCGAACTCGGCCGCCTCGGCGCTCTGCGCGGCGAGCGCGTCCTTCACCGCCCGGATCGCCACACCGGGCGGGTAGCCCTTGCGGGCCAGCATGCCCACCAGCCGGCGGAAGACCGCGTCCGGTTCACCCCGGGCGGTGCGCAGCTTGCGCTCCACCAGGGCACGGGCGGTGTCGGCCTCGGTCTCCTCGTCCAGCTCGCCGAGCGCCTCGGTGGCCACCTCGCCGTCCACGCCCTTGCGGCGCAGCTCGTTGGCGAGCGCCCGGCGGGCGAGGCCACGGCCGGCGTGCCGGCTGGACACCCAGGCGCGGGCGAACGCGGCGTCGTCGATGATGCCGACCTCGTCGTACCGGTCGAGCACCTCGGCCGACACCTGCTCGGAGATGCCCCGCTTGGCCAACGCCCCGGCGAGCTCGGCGCGGGTGCGCGGCCGGACGGCGAGCTGGCGCAGGCAGATCTCGCGGGCCAGCTCCGACTCGTCGCGCGGCGTGGACGCCGGCTCATCCGCCGGCGACTCGGCCCGGCGCCCCCGGCGGGGACGCGGCGGATCAGCGGCGTCGCCCGTACGAGGCGGACTGGCATCCCAGCCTCGCCCCGTACGGGCGCGTCGTCCTGCCATCGGTCAGCGACCGGTCAGAAGTCGACCGGCGGCAGCTCCGGGCCACCGGCGGCGTCACTCGCGCCGATCCCGACGCCGAGCTTCTCCAGGATCTTCTTCTCGATCTCGGCGGCCACGTCCGGGTTCTCCTTCAGGAACTCCCGGGCCTTCTCCTTGCCCTGGCCGAGCTGGTCACCGTCGTACGTGTACCACGCGCCGGACTTGCGGATGATCGCCTGCTCCACGCCGACGTCGATCAGCGAGCCCTCCCGCGAGATGCCCTTGCCGTACATGATGTCGAACTCGGCCTGCTTGAACGGCGCGGCGACCTTGTTCTTCACGACCTTGACCCGGGTGCGGTTACCGACCACGTCGGTGCCGTCCTTGAGGCTCTCGATGCGGCGCACGTCGAGCCGGACCGAGGCGTAGAACTTCAGCGCCCGACCACCGGTGGTGGTCTCCGGACTGCCGAACATCACGCCGATCTTTTCCCGCAGCTGGTTGATGAAGATCGCCGTGGTGCCGGTGTTGCTGAGCACACCGGTGATCTTCCGCAGCGCCTGGCTCATCAGCCGGGCCTGGAGACCCACGTGGCTGTCGCCCATCTCGCCCTCGATCTCGGCGCGTGGCACCAGGGCCGCCACCGAGTCGATCACGATGATGTCCAGCGCGCCGGAGCGGATCAGCATGTCCGCGATCTCCAGCGCCTGCTCGCCGGTGTCCGGCTGGGAGACCAGCATCGCGTCGGTGTCGACACCGAGGGCCTTCGCGTACTCCGGGTCGAGCGCGTGCTCGGCGTCGATGAAGGCCGCGATGCCACCGGCCCGCTGGGCGTTGGCCACCGCGTGCAGCGCCACGGTGGTCTTACCGCTGGACTCGGGACCGTAGACCTCGACCACCCGGCCGCGCGGCAGACCGCCCACGCCGAGCGCCACGTCGAGCGCGATGGAGCCGGTCGGGATCACGGCGGTCTGGATGACCGGCCGCTCCCCCAGCCGCATCACCGAGCCCTTGCCGAACTGCTTGTCGATCTGAGCGAGAGCAAGGTCGAGTGCCTTCTCCCGGTCAGGCCCTGCTGCCATGGTTGCCACCCCTGCCTTCGCCGGCGTCTTTGCTGAGCTTCGCGTCACGCGGACACGCTAGGCGCTGGGTCCGACAGAAAACCAGCCGACGGGCCGCGAGCTGTGGACGAGCACCCCGCTGTGGACAATAGCCGAACAGGTGTACGACTCGACAAGCGACACGCGGAAGCGGCGAAAAGGCTGCTCAGCGTAGTCGGGCGGGCACTCGGTCGGGGTACGCGGCGCAGACCGCCCGCCACACCACGTGCGTCTGCTCCCCCGACGCCAGCGCCTGTTCGATGGTCCGCCCATCGAGCTGGGACAGCACCTGGTCGCGGGCGATGCTGGCCGCGTAGCCCGGCCCGAACGCCTCCTCCAGCCGCGCCCAGAAGTCGGTCAGCCGCACGTGATCAACCCTCCTCTCCCGGTGCCCCGGTCGGCACCGGGCGCAACGCTAGCGCCACCAGGGGCGCCGTCGCGACCGCCGCGAGCAGGGTGAGCACGGGATAACCGGCGAACTGCATGACAAACCCGCTGACCACGGCGGCACCGGCCCCGGCCAGGCCCATGATCAGGTCGGACAGCCCCTGGACGCTCGGCCGCACGTCCGCCGGCACCGACTCGGACAGCAGCGTCGAGCCGGCCACCATCGTCCCCGACCAGCCCAGCCCGAGCAGGACCAGACCCACCGAGAGCCGGGGCGTGTGGTGCCCGGCGGTGCCGGCGACCGCGCAGGCGGTCAGCAGCAGCCCGACCCCGCCGAGGATCACCGCGCGTCGGCCGAGCCGGTCGGTGAGCCAACCGACCACCGGAGAGAACGCGTACATGCCGGCGATGTGCAGGCTCAACACGATGCCGACCAGCCGCAACACGTCGGCGTCGGCGTGCGACTCACCGAGCCGCACCGGAGTCATCGCCATCACCGCCACCATCACCAGGTGACCCACCGCCACGGCGGCGATGCCGAGTCGGGCGGCGGGCTGTCCGCGTACCACCGACCAGGCCGCCCGCATCCCGGCGCCGCGCGGCGCCGCGCGACCCCGA
>NZ_JAEVHL010000185.1 GCF_016803395.1 Micromonospora tarensis
CCGGGCCGGGCCGGGCCGGGCCGGGCCGGGCCGGGCTGGGTTGGGCGGGGCTGGTTGGGTTAGGAGGGGGGTGTCAGGGCGGCGTTCAGTTCGTCGGGGGAGTTGAACTGGTCGGGTGGTAGCGCCTGCAACATCTGCAACATTGGCGTGCCGGCCCCGTTCTCCTGGGCCCAGCGGATCAGGTCCTCCCGGGAGACCGGGTAGTCGAGCCCGGCCAGGTACTCCTGCAACTGCACGCCGGTGACGGTCATGTCGGCCGGCTACCCGCTCGCGGTGGTCGTACACCGGCTTGGTGGGCGGGCGCGACGGCCCGGCGGCCGGCGTGTCGGCCCGCGACGCGCCCACGGTTTGCCGCAGCGGCGGCCGGGTAGCCGCTGCCATGCTGGTTCAGCGGCTCGGCGCGCCGAGCGACTTCGACCCGTTGCTGGAGCGCGTCCGGGACGCCCGGGTGGTGATGATCGGTGAGTCCACCCACGGCAGTTACGACTACTACCGGTTGCGGGAACAGCTCACCCGCCGGTTGATCGCGGAGTGCGGCTTCTCCTTCGTGGCCGTGGAGGGCGACTGGCCGGACTGTGACCGGGTGCACCGTTCCGTCACGGCTGCGCCGGACGGCGCTACCGAACCGCAGCTCGCGCTCGCCCAGTTCGAGCGGTGGCCGACCTGGATGTGGGCCAACGCCGAGGTGGCCCGGTTCGCCAGTTGGCTGCGGGCCTGGAACGTGGAGCGGCCGGAGGAGCAGCGCGCCGGCTTCCACGGGCTCGACGTGTACAGCCTCTGGGAGTCGATGCAGGCCATCTTCGACTACCTGGGAGAGGAGGACCCGAAGTCGCTGGAGGCCGCCCAGGACGCCTACCGCTGCTTCGAGCCGTACGGCAAGCGGGTCGAGGAGTACGGCGCGGCCAGCCGGTTCGTCTCCGCCCGGTGCGAGGAGGAGGTCGTCCGGCTGCTCGCCCGGACCCGCGAACACGCCCTCTCCGATGGCCCGGACCGCTTCTCGGCCTGGCAGAACGCCGAGGTGGTGGCCGGTGCCGAGCGGTACTACCGGGCGATGGTGGCCGGCGGCCCGGATTCGTGGAACATCCGCGACACCCACATGCAGGACACCCTGGACCGGCTGCTGGACCGGTACGGCCCGGACGCCCGGGGCATCGTCTGGGCGCACAACACGCACGTCGGCGACGCGCGGGCCACCGACATGGCCGCGGACGGGATGATCAACATCGGTCAGTTGGCCCGGGAGCGGCACGGCGACGACGCGGTGGCCCTGATCGGCTTCGGCAGCTACCGGGGCACTGTGGTCGCCGCACCCCGGTGGGGCTCGCCACCCGAGGCGATGGTGGTGCCACCGGCCAGGGAGGGCTCGATCGAGCGACGGCTGCACGAGCTGATGCCGGAGCGGGCGGTGCTGATCTTCGGCGGCGACGACCAGCCGGGCTGGGTCACCGACACCACTGACCACCGGGCGATCGGGGTCGTCTACGACCCGTCGTTCGAGTCCTGGGGCAACTACGTGCCGACCCGGCTCGGCGAGCGGTACGACGCCTTCATCTGGTGCGACGACACCACCGCTCTGCACCCGCTACCGGTGCCGGCGGTCCCCGGTGAGATGGAGACCTACCCGGCGGGTGTCTGACGCGGTGGAGGTGTGGCACCCGGCCGGGCGCCACACCTCCACCGTCGGCTGGGTCAGACGTGCGTCGGGGTGCGTTCGTCGAGTCGGGCGCGCAGGCCCTCGCCCTCGATGTCGACGTTCGGCAGGGCGCGGTTGAGCCAGCGGGGCAGCCACCAGGCGCGGTCACCGAGCAGCGACATCACCGCGGGAACGATGGTCATCCGGACCACGAAGGCGTCGATGGCGACACCGACGGCGAGCGCGAAGCCCATCGACTTGATCACCGGGTCCTCCAGGAAGACGAAGCCCCCGAAGACCGAGATCATGATCAGCGCGGCGGCGGTGACCACCCGCGCGCCGTGCCCCATGCCGCTGATGGTGGCCTGCCGGGCGGTCTCGCCGTGCACGAAGTCCTCCCGCATCCGGGACACCAGGAACACCTCGTAGTCCATGGCGAGCCCGAACAGGATGCCGATGAGCAGGATCGGCAGGAAGCTGATCAGCGGGCCCGGCGTGTCCAGGCCGACCAGGTCGGCGAGGTGCCCCTGCTGGAAGACCGCCACCGTGATGCCGAACGTGGCGGCGACGGTGAGCAGGAAGCCCAGCGCGGCCTTGACCGGCACCAGCAGGGAACGGAACACCAGCATCAGCAGCAGCACCGAGAGCCCGACCACCAGCAGCAGGTAGACCGGTAGCGCGTCGGAGAGCTTCTCGGAGACGTCGATGCCGATCGCGGTGACGCCGGTGAGCAGCACGTCCGCGTCGCGGATCCCGCCCACCGCGCCCCGGATGTCGTGCACCAGGGTCCCGGTGGCCTCGTCGGTCGGGCCGGTCTTCGGCACCACGCCGAGCAGCGCGGTCCGGCCGTCCGGGCTGAGCTGCGGCGGTGCCACCGCGAGGACGTTCTCGGTGCGCTGGAGCAGGGCGGTGACCTGTGGCACGGCCGCCGAGGTCGCCTGCGGGTTGTCCCCGGCGACGACCACCGCGAGCCGGCCGGTGAAGCCCGGACCGAAGCCTTCGGTGATCAGGTCGTTCGACACCCGGGCGGGGGAGCCGACGGCCGCCGTCGAGGCGTCCGGCAGGGCCAGCCGCATGTCCGGCGTCGGCAGCGCGAGCAGGCCCAGGCCGAGCAGACCGACCAGGATGACCGGTACGCGGAACCGGGTGACCAGGCGTGCCCAGCGGAAACCGAACGCGGACTGGTCCTCGGTCGTGGCGGGCCGGTCGGTGCCGTCCGCGCCGGTGCCCGGGGTGCCGTCGGTGGCTGACGTGCCGTCGGTGCCGACCGCCCGCAGCCGGCGGGGGAGCACCCGGCGGCCCGCGAAGCCGAGCAGCGCCGGCTGGAGGGTGATCGCGACGAGGACCGCCACGGTGACCGTGCCGGCGGCGGCGAGACCCATCACGGTGAGGAACGGAATGTCCACCACCGCGAGCCCGGCCAGCGCGATGACCACTGTGGCGCCGGCGAAGACCACGGCGGAGCCGGCGGTGCCCACGGCCCGGCCGACCGCCTCCTCCGGGGACAGCCCGTCGAGCAGGTTCTGCCGGTGCCGGGAGGTGATGAACAGCGAGTAGTCGATGCCGACCGCGAGGCCGAGCATCAGCGCCAGGATCGGTGCGGTGCTGGTGAGCTGGACGACGCCGCTCAGGGCGAACAGCCCGGCCATCCCGGCACCCACCCCGATCAGCGCGTTGAGCATCGTCATTCCGGCCGCGACCAGGGAGCCGAACGTGATGATCAGGACGATCGCGGCGACCAGGACGCCGAGCGCCTCGGTGGAGCCGATCTCCGGCTCACCGCCGAGCACCTCGCCGCCCGGGGCGACCTGCCAACCCTGTGCCTTGGCCGCCGCGCCCACCTGCTCGTACGCAATCCGCTGCGCGTCGGTCACGTCGTCCCCGCCGGCGGCGAACTGGACCTGGACCAGCGCGTACCGGCCGTTGGGCGTGACCGCGCCGACCTGGAACGGGTTGACCGCGCCGACCACGCCGGGCAGCGTCGAGGCCTGCTGGACGAGTTCCTGCACCACCGCCTGGCCCTGCGGGGTGCCCAGTTGACCGTCGGCCGGTGCCTTGACCGCGATGGTGCCGGTGGCGCCGCTGGCCGCCGGGAACTGCTCGGCCAACAGGTCGAGCGCCCGCTGGCTCTCGGTGCCGGGCATGGTGAAGTTGCTCGCCGTCGGGCCGCGCAGGGTCGCCGCGGCCAGACCGGCGGCGACGAGTACGACGAGCCAGAGCGCGACAACGAGCCGTCGCCGGCGCAACGCGCCCCGGCCGAGCCGGTAGAGCAGGGTGGCCATCAGGAGTCCTTGTCCTCGGTCGTGGGTGGATGGGGCAGTTGTGCTTCGACGGGCTCGACGGCCCGTCGGACGAGGGCGAGCAGGGCGGCACGCAGGTCGTCATCCGGGATGTCGACGAACTCGGCGCACGCCTCGGAGATGCCGGCGAGCAGCACCAGTGCGGCGATCCGGGCGCCCGGCCGGTCGGAGTTGCCGGCCAGCGCGTCCCGCAGCCGGTCGGAGATCTGCTGGATGTGGGCGAAGGCGGGCTGGCACAGCAGCTCCGGGAACTCGCCGCGCAGCACCGCGATCTCCCGCCGGAAGCGGACCGCGAGGTCGACGAAGCCCTGGGCGGCGACCTCCTGGGCGGCCGCTCCGGTCAGGCCGGTGAGCTGGTCGTCGAGGTCGCGCAGCACCCCGATCGCGGGTGCCATCAGCTCCGCGAGCAGGGCTTCCTTGTTGGCGAAGTGGTAGAGCACGGTGGCCTTGGAACAGCCGACCTCGCGGGCGATGTCCTGGAGGGAGGTGCCCCGGTAGCCGGTCACTCCGAACCGTCGCGCCGCCGCGGCGAGGATCTCGCCGTGCGTCTCGGACACCGCTCTGGCCATCACCGGTCCACCCCCCGCCGACCAGCATGCCTGACCGATCGGTCAGACCCTGACCGATCGGTCAGAGAACACTGGTGGCGTTCACCACACGCCGGGTCGGTTTAGTCGGCGTGCGCGGTGTCGTACCTGGTCCGCGCCTCGGCGATGGCCCGGCGGTGCCGTTCCGCCCAGCTGGTCAGCGCCACCAGCGACTCGTACAGCTCAAGCGCCATCGGGGTGGCGGTGTATTCGACCTTGGGCGGGACGGTCGGATAGACAGTGCGGTGCAGCAGGCCGTCCCGCTCCAGCTGGCGCAGGGTCAGGGTGAGCATCCGCCGGCTGATGCCCTCGATGTGCCGCTCCAGCTCGGTGAAGCGCACCGGCCCGTTCGAGGCGGCCACCAGGATGCCGATGCTCCACTTGCCGCCGACCCGGTCGAGCACCTCGCGGACGGTGCACGCCCGTGCCTGCCCCGGGGTGAACGGCACGTTCTCGGCCGCGCAGGTCACTTCGGCCTTGACCTGCGCGGACACATCGCTGTTCCGCTGGGACATCAAAGTGCCTCCTTCCGCTCCGGCTTGTGGTCACAGACGATGACCTCGGTAACAAACCATGCACCAAGGAGGGTTCCGTGGAGCAGATCGTCCCATCCCGCTGGCCGGCGTTGCTGGTGCTCTGCGCCGGCAGCCTGATGATCATCCTGGATGGCACAGTGGTCGCGGTGGCGCTGCCCGCCGTGCAACGCGACCTGGGGTTCACCGCCGCCGGCCTGGCCTGGGTGGTGAACGCCTACCTGGTCGCGTTCGGCGGCCTGCTGCTGCTCGCCGGCCGGCTCGGCGACCTGCTGGGCCGACGGGGGGTGTTCCTGGCCGGCGTCGCGCTCTTCACAGTGGCCTCGCTGGCCTGCGCGGTCGCCACCGGGCCCAGCTCGCTGGTGGCTGCGCGATTCGGTCAGGGCGTCGGCGGGGCGCTGACCATGGCGGTCAGCCTCGGCATGATCGTCCGGCTCTATCCCGAACCGGCCGAGCGGGCCCGCGCCATCGCCGTCTTCAGCTTCACCGGGGCCGCCGGCGCGTCGATCGGCACTGTTGCCGGCGGGCTGCTCACCGACCTGGCGGGCTGGCGGGCGATCTTCCTGGTCAACCTGCCGATCGGGGCGATCATCCTGCTCGCGGCGGTGCGCCGGCTCCCCGGCGAGCGGGGGATCGGGCTGCGGGCCGGCCTGGACCTGCCCGGTGCCCTGCTCGCCACCGCCGGTCTGATGGCCGCCGTCCTAAGCATCGTCGGAACGGGAGAGCACGGCTGGACCAGCTCCCGAACCCTCGGCGCGGTGGCCCTCGCGGCGCTGCTGCTCGGCGGCTTCGCGGTGCGGCAGCGGGTGGCGGCGACCCCGCTGATCCCGGCCCGGGTGCTGCGCGTCCCCGGTCTGGTGGCCGCGAACGCGGTGCAGTTCCTCATGGTCTGTGCGTACTTCGGATTCCAGTTCCTGCTCGCCGTGGAGCTGCAACTGGTGCTCGGGCTGGACGCGGCGTCGACCGGCTGGGCCTTCCTGCCCACTCCGGTCGTGATCGCGGTGGTGTCGCTCGGCCTGGCCGGTCGGCTGATCGCCCGGTGGAGCGCCCGGACCGTGCTGCTGGCCGGGCTCGTCCCGGCGACCGTCGGCTTCGTGCTGCTCGCCCGGCTGCCGCCGACGGCGGCTACGTCGCGGACGTACTCCCCGCGATGCTGGTGTTCGGCGTGGCCGGCGGCCTCACCCTGCCGGCGGTCACCACCCTGGCCATGGCCGGTGCTACCGACACCGACGCCGGGCTCGCCTCCGGGCTGGTCAACACCACCCAACAGGTCGGCGGCGCGGTCGGCCTGGCCGCGCTGGCCACCCTGGCCGCCGCGCAGCGACGGCCTACGGGCCGCCGGCTGGGCCGAGACGGCCGCGCTCGCGGGCGGCTACCGGACCGCCTTCGCCGTGGCCGCCGGTCTGGTCCTCGCCGCGCTGCTGGTCGCGCTCACGACACTGCCGCGACGCCCGGCCAGCCGCTCGTTCGCCGTCGAGAGCTCCGGACCGGCGGCGGTGGGCGCCGGAACCGATTCGTACCGGGGCGGCGCTTCCGGTTGACCGGGGGCGGCGAGGCCGGGAGGGTGGTCGGGTGAGCAAGGCCGACGAGACCCGGGACGGCGTGGCCCTGACCAACCTGGACCAGCCGCTCTCCGACCGCGACGACGCGACCAAGCGGGACCTGGTCGACTACCTCGACGCGGTCCACGACCGCATCCTCCCGCACCTGCGGGGCCGGCCGCTGTCGGTGATCAGGGTCCGCCCCGGCCAGCCGCCGTTCATGCAGAAGAACCTGCCCCGCTACACCCCGGACTGGGTCCGTCGGGCGTCGGTCTGGGCGGAGGCGTCGCACCGGGAGATTTCGTACGCCCTCTGCGACGACCGGCGCACCCTGCTCTGGTTCGCCAACCAGCGGGCGGTCGAGTACCACCCGACGCTGGCCACCACTGCGGACCTGCACCGCCCGACCCACCTGGTGCTGGACCTGGATCCGCCGGAGGGCGACGGGTTCCGCGCGGCGGTCGCCGCGGCCCTGCTGGTCCGCCAGGCGCTCGCCGACGCCGGGCTGACCGGCGCGGTCAAGACCAGCGGGGCGAAGGGTGTGCACGTCTTCGTTCCGGTCACCGACGGCCCCACCGCCGAGGAGTTGGCCGCCGCCACCCGGGCGCTCGCCGTCCGCGCCGAGCGGCTGGACCCGGCGCTGGCCACCACGGCGTACATCAAGGAGGACCGGGGCGGCCGGGTCTTCGTGGACGCCACCCGCGCCGGCGGGGCGACAGTGGCGGCCGCGTACAGCCCCCGGCTGCGGCCCGGGCTGCCGGTCTCGTTCCCGGTCGACTGGGCCGACCTGACCGAGGTGACGCCCGCCGACTTCACCATCCGGACCGCCCCGACGCTGCTCGCCGACGGTGACCTCTGGGCCGCGCTGCTGCCCGCCCCACAGTCGCTCCCCGCCGACCTGGTCGCCGAGGGTCGGACCATCCCGGTGGCCCGGGTGCAGGCCATGCACGAGGGGAAGCGTCGGGCCCGGGCCCGACGCGAGGCCGGCTGACCAGGCTCGTCGGCCCGCGCTCGGGCCCGGCGACCGGCTGATTGTCGGTGGGGTGTGGCACGATTTCCCAGGTGAGCAGCAAACCCGACGCGACGCGGCGACTCGGCGACCTCGCCCGGCTGCGCCGGGTCCGCGACCGGATCGACCGGGAGTACGCGCAGCCACTGGACGTCGAGGCGCTCGCCCGGGGCGCGCACATGTCGGCCGGGCACCTCAGCCGTGAGTTCCGGGCCGCCTATGGCGAATCTCCGTACAGCTATCTCATGACCCGCCGGATCGAGCGGGCGATGGCCCTGCTGCGCCGTGGTGACCTGAGTGTCACCGAAGTCTGTTTCGCGGTTGGTTGTTCGTCCCTGGGCACCTTCAGCACCCGCTTCACCGAGCTGGTCGGTGTGCCGCCCAGCGTCTACCGGCGACAGGCCGCGCAGGCGACGGCGGGCCTGCCGTCCTGCGTGGCAAAGCAGGTGACCAGGCCGGTCAGGAATCGAGAAGCGCGGGTCGCCGAGCCGCAACTAGCGTGACCAGCATGGACATCACCATTCACTCAAGCTTCCTGCCGCACACCGACCCGGAGGCCTCCCTGGTCTTCTACCGCGACGTCCTCGGCTTCGAGGTCCGCCTCGACGTCGGCTACGAGGGGATGCGGTGGATCACCGTCGGGCCGGTCGGCCAGCCCAGCACGGCCATCGTCCTGCACCCGCCGGCCGCCAACCCGGGCCTCACCGACGACGAGCGGCAGGCCATCCTCGAACTGATGGCCAAGGGCAGCTACTTCGGCGTCAACCTGGCCACCACCGACCTCGACGCGACCTTCGCCAAGCTGGAGTCGAGCGACGCCGAGGTCGTCCAGGAGCCCACCGAGCAGCCGTACGGCCTCCGCGACTGCGCCTTCCGCGACCCGGCCGGCAACCTGATCCGCATCCAGCAAGTGCGCTGACCCGTCCGCACCCGACAGATGGAGACACGATGAGCACGGCCCGCCAGCCGTCCGCGCCGCACGTGGCCGACAGCCACGACCTGATCCGCGTGCAGGGCGCCCGGGTGAACAACCTCAAGGACGTCAGCGTCGAGATCCCGAAGCGTCGGCTGACCGTGTTCACCGGTGTCTCCGGCTCCGGCAAGAGCTCGTTGGTGTTCGGCACCATCGCGGCCGAGTCGCAGCGCATGATCAACGAGACGTACAGCGCCTTCGTGCAGGGCTTCATGCCGACCCTGGCGCGGCCCGAGGTCGACCTGCTGGACGGCCTGACCACGGCGATCATCGTGGACCAGGAACGGATGGGCGCCAACTCCCGATCCACCGTCGGCACCGCCACCGACGCCAACGCCATGCTGCGCATCCTGTTCAGCCGGCTCGGGCAGCCGCACATCGGTTCGCCCAACGCGTACTCGTTCAACGTGCCCTCGGTGAAGGCGACCGGCGCGATCACCGTCGACCGTGGTGTGGGCAGGACGAAGACCGAGAAGGCGACCTTCACCCGGCTCGGCGGCATGTGTCCGCGCTGCGAGGGCATGGGCGCGGTCACCGACATCGACCTGACCGCGCTCTACGACGACAGCCGCTCGCTCAACGAGGGCGCGATCACGATCCCGGGTTACAGCATGGAGGGTTGGTACGGCCGGATCTTCCGGGGCTGCGGATACTTCGACCCGGACAAGCCGATCAGCAAGTTCGGCAAGCGGGAGCTGCACGACCTGCTGCACCGGGAGCCCACCAAGATCAAAGTCGACGGCATCAACCTGACGTACGCCGGCCTGATCCCGTCGATCCAGAAGTCCTTCCTCGCCAAGGACATCGACGCGTTGCAGCCGCACATCCGTGCCTTCGTGGAGCGTGCGGTGACCTTCACGACCTGCCCCGACTGTGCCGGCACCAGGCTCAGCACGCAGGCCCGCTCGTCGAAGATCAAGGGTAAGAACATCGCCGACGTCTGCGCGATGCAGATCAGCGACCTGGCCGCCTGGGTACGCGACCTCGAAGAGCCGTCGGTCACGCCACTGCTGACCGGGTTGCAGCACCTCCTCGACTCGTTCGAGAAGATCGGGCTGGGCTACCTGTCGCTCGACCGGCCGTCGGGCACCCTCTCCGGCGGCGAGGCGCAGCGCACCAAGATGATCCGCCACCTCGGTTCGTCGCTCACCGACGTCACCTACGTCTTCGACGAGCCAACGATCGGGCTGCACCCGCACGACATCCAACGGATGAACGAGCTGCTGCTCCAACTGCGCGACAAGGGCAACACCGTCCTGGTCGTCGAACACAAACCGGAGGCCATCGCCATCGCCGACCACGTCGTCGATCTCGGGCCCGGCGCGGGCACGGAGGGCGGGGCGGTCTGCTACCAGGGCACCGTGGCGGGTCTGCGGGCCAGTGGCACCAGCACCGGCCGTCACCTCGACGACCGGGCCGCGCTCAAGGAGACGGTACGCACGCCCACCGGCACGCTGGAGATCCGCGGCGCGACGGCAAACAACCTGCGCGACGTCGACGTCGACGTCCCGCTCGGGGTGCTCGTGGTGGTGACCGGTGTCGCCGGCTCCGGCAAGAGTTCGCTGGTGCACGGGTCGATTCCGGCCGGCGCGGGGGTGGTGTCGATCGACCAGGGTGCGATCCGGGGGTCGCGGCGGAGCAATCCGGCCACGTACACCGGGCTGCTCGACCCGATCCGCAAGGCGTTCGCGAAGGCCAACGGGGTGAAGCCGGCGCTGTTCAGCGCCAACTCCGAGGGCGCCTGCCCGAGCTGCAACGGGGCCGGCGTCATCTACACCGACCTGGGGATGATGGCCGGCGTCGCCGCCCCCTGCGAGGACTGCGAGGGCAAGCGGTTCCAGGCGTCGGTGCTGGAATACCGGCTCGGCGGGCGCGACATCAGCGAGGTGCTCGCGATGTCGGTGACCGAGGCCGAGGCGTTCTTCGGCGCGGGCGAGGCCCGCACGCCGGCCGCGCACGCCATCCTCAACCGGCTCGTCGACGTCGGGCTCGGCTACCTCAGCCTGGGCCAGCCGCTCACCACCCTGTCCGGCGGGGAGCGGCAGCGGCTCAAGCTGGCCACCCACCTGGCCGAGAAGGGCGGCGTCTACGTCCTCGACGAGCCGACCACCGGCCTGCACCTGGCCGACGTCGAGCAACTGCTCAGCCTCCTCGACCGCCTCGTCGACGCCGGCAAGTCGGTGATCGTCATCGAGCACCACCAGGCGGTCATGGCGCACGCCGACTGGATCATCGACCTCGGCCCCGGCGCGGGCCACGACGGCGGCCGGATCGTCTTCGAGGGCACTCCGGCGGACCTGGTCGCCGCCCGCTCCACAGTCACCGGCGAGCACCTGGCGGCGTACGTCGGCAGGTGACGGTCTGCTGCTCAGGCAACCGGCGGTCGGTCGGACTGTGCGGTTGGCGGTTGGTCGCGGTGTGCCGTCGGCGGTTGGTCGCGGTGCGCCGTTGGCGGTTGGTCGGGCTGTGCGGTTGGCGGTTGATCGCGGTGTGCCGTCGGCGGTTGGTCGCGTCGTGCCGGGGTGGCCGCGAGGGCGCCGCAGCCGGCGGTGATCAGCCCGAGGGCGATCGTGGTCGGGGTGACGTAGCCGGGCACCGACGAGGTGAGGTACCTGCCGCCGCCGCTGAGACGGCACTCGAAGCGGAGCGGGAGGAGGTCGACGTCGTACCCGTTGACCTGGCTTGCCAGCTGCGACCCGCCGTCCCGGCAGGGTCCGCTCGGAGCGGAGCCGGTGCCGCCGTCCTCGGCCCGCATCACCGCGTAGCCGAGGTGGAGCAGGCCCCAGGCGTACCCGGCCACGGCTCCCGCGCCGGCCAGGAGCGCCGCCGCCCGCAACCAGCCCGGTCGTCCGCCTGCCCTGGACGCCGCGCGGATCCCACGAACGGTGAGGACCGTCGCGGTGGCGGCCCCGCCCAGCGCGCCGATGAGCAACCCGAGAAACATGGTGCCATCTTGATCTTGCGCGACCGCGGATACAAGAAACCGGACGCGGGAAGCCAATGCTCCTGCGTCCGGCCAAGATCTTTGGTGCCCCCGGCAGGATTCGAACCTGCGCCCCCGCCTCCGGAGGGCGGTGCTCTATCCCCTGAGCTACGGGGGCTCAGCGACTGGAGAAGACTAGCAAACCTCCTCCGCGTACGCCGAATCGGTATCGGGTGAGCCGATCGGGTCGGCGACCGGTCCGCCCGGTGCTCTGGCGACCGGTCCACCTGGTGGTTCCGGGGCCGGACACCCCGTGTTTCGGCGGGCGACCGTGTGTGGGCCGCCGGACTGCCCGGCCGGGAGCTCAGGCGGCCGCGATCGCCCGCCCGCAACTGGGCAGCGGATGCAGGACGATCCGGCGCGGAAGCCGGCGCGGCCACTCGTTGCGCGGCCAGGAGCCGTCCACGATCACGTGCACCGTGCGCTGCTCCTCGCCGCTGAGTCGCAACACGAAGTCGCGGGGGAGCGGCGGGTCCACCGTCGGCGTGGTGATCATGAAACGTACCCGACCGCGCGACGAGACGGCGGAGATCACGTCCGCCGCCGGCATGGTGCCGCGCAGCCGGACCCGGCCGATCCAGTAGACCTCGGCGAGGTGCTCCTGAGCGGCCCGGGTGATCGCCGGATACTCGCTGCGGACCCAGCGTTCGACCGCGCTGACGCAGAGCCCGCAGGCCCGTTCGCGCGGCTCCCGCGGACCCAACCCCCAGGCCCGCAGGTACGCCCCGACCGCGCCGGCGTCCAGCGGCAGGTCGAACCGCCGTTGGATGAGCGTGGTCAGGCTCTGCCGCGTCCACAACTCCTCGTCCAGGCCGAACTCGTCGGGGTGGACACCCCGCAGCGCGTCGATCAGCTCGAGTTCCTGTTCGCGGCTGAGCATTCCCGGCTCGCCCTGCCGCTGTCCGCGACGGACGGCTGCCACCGCCCCGTCACCACCGATGGTGTGGCGTCGGCACCAGCTGGTGACCGAACGCCGTGCGTCTCTGAGTGCAACCCCCACGTCCTGGGCAACGAGCCCGAATCGCAACTGGTCACGATATGTGGGGAGAAAAGTCTCGAAGCAACGTAATCGCCTGTGCCGCCCAAAACGCCCTCAAGGTGCATAAGCGACCGTACGGGACATGCGCTCGCTGGTCCGCGCCCCGTGATCGACTCGGGTTCCTGGAAGTCGGGGGATCCGGTCCGCGCAGACAGCGCGATTTCCTTGAAGTCGAGTCGATCACCGCCCTGGCACCCGTGCGGCCTGGCACCCGTGCCGCCTGGCGGCCGATCGGCCTGGCACCCGTGCGGCCTGGCACCCGTGCGGCCTGGCACCCGTGCCGCCTGGCGGCCGATCGGCCTGGCGCCTGGGCATTCCAGCGCGCAGGGCAGGCGAGCTTGCAGAGCTTCGGTCAAGTCCAAGATCGACTCGGGTTCCTGGAAGTCGG
>NZ_JAEVHL010000186.1 GCF_016803395.1 Micromonospora tarensis
CCGGCCCGGCGGCGGCCGCCGCGAACCCGACCAGCAGCACCGCCGCGGCGAGCAGCACCAGCCGCAGCCGGCGCACCGGCACGCCGAGGGCGCTGGCCGTGTCGTCGCCCAGCTCCATCATCCGCAGCGCCGGGCCGCAGACCACGAGCACCAGCGGCGCCACCACGACCAGGACGGCGAGCAGCGGCCCGGCGTTGGCCCAGCCCCGCCCGTCCAGGCTGCCGGTGAGCCAGAGCACCGCGCGGGCGGCGTCCATCAGCGGGGCCCGGGTGAGCAGGTAGCCGTTGACGCCGGTCAGGATCGCGGACACGCCGATGCCGACCAGCACGAGTCGGTAGCCGTGCACGCCGCGCCGCCAGGCGAGCGCGTAGATCACCAGGCCGGTGCCGAGCCCACCGACGACCGCCGCGCCGGCCAGGGCCAGACTGCTGCCGCCGAGGACGACCACCACCAGCGCGCCGGTCGACGCGCCCTGGGTGAAGCCGAGGATGTCCGGGCTGCCCAGCGGGTTGCGGACCAGCGACTGGAAGACCGTGCCGGCGAGCGCCAACGCGGCACCGACCAGCAGGGCGGTGACCAGCCGGGGCAGTCGCAGCTCGTGCACGATGAACCGCTCGGCCGGGCTGCCACCGCCGGTCACTGTGCGCAGCACGTCGGCCGGGCTCATCGGGTAGTCGCCACTGCCCAGCGCCACCAAACCCAGCCCGGCCGCGAGCAGCGCCGCGCCGACGCCGACGGCCAGCGCGCGGGGCCGGAACCGCACCGACAACCCGCCAGGGGTACGCAGCACTGTCACGCCATCGCTCCGCTCCACCGCGTGTCGGCGGGCCGCGCCACGCCGCTGAGCCTGCCGGTTCGCCCGCTCACGGGTGGGCCACCTTGACCCGGCTGACCAGCCAGAGGAAGAGCGGGCCGCCCAGCACGGCGGTCACCATGCCGACCTGGAGTTCGCCGGGCCGGCCCAGCACCCGGCCGAGCACGTCGGCGCCGAGCAGCAGCGCGGGCGCGAGCACCGCGCAGTACGGCAGCAGCCAGCGCAGGTCCGGGCCGGTCAGGGCGCGGACCAGGTGCGGCACCAGCAGCCCGACGAAGACGATCGGGCCGCACGCGGCGGTGGCCGCTCCGCAGAGCAGGGTGACCGCCACGATCACGGCGGCCCGGATCAGCGCGGGTCGGGCGCCCAGGGCTCGGGCCGCGTCGTCGCCGAGCGCGAGCGCGTTCAGCGGGCGGGCCGCGCCGAGCGCGACCAGCAGGCGACCAGGATGAACGGCAGCACCCGGGTCACCGTGGCGGGGTCCGCGCTGGCCAGCGAGCCGACCGTCCAGAACCGCAGCCGCTCCAGGGAGGCCGTGTCCAGCAGCATCACCGCGCTCACGTACGAGTAGAGGGTGGCGTTGAGCGCCGCGCCGGCCAGCGCGAGGCGGGCCGGGGTCGCGCCCCGACCGCCGCCGACGGCGTACACGAGCGCGGTCACCACGCCGCGCCGAGCAGCGCGAACCAGACGTACCCGCCGACGGCGGTGACGCCCAGGAACGCGGCGGCGGTGGCCACGGACGCGGACGCCCGGCGTTGATGCCGAGCAGGCCGGGGTCGGCGAGGGGGTTGCGGGTGAGGGCCTGCATCACCGCGCCGGCCACGCCGAGCGCGGCGCCGGCGAGCAGCCCGAGCAGGGTGCGGGGCAGGCGCATCCGGTGCACCACGGCGTACTCGGCGGCGTCGCGGTGCAGCAACCCGGACCAGACGTCGGCGAGCGGCATGGCCTTGGCACCGACCGCGATGCTGAGCACCACGATCACCGCGAGCAGCGCCACGGCGGTGACCAGGCCGGCGGCGCGTGCCGCCCGACGACCACGTCGACGCGGAGGTGCGGCCGGGTCGCTGCCCGAAGCGGGTGGTGCCGCTCTGGTGACGGTGGGTGTGGTGTCCAGTGTGAGCTCCGGGGTGATGGCGACATGACGAACCGCTGTTGACAATGACCGAGGTTAGGCTAACCTAACCCCGCTGCCCCGGTCGAGCCGACCAACCCCTGATCGAAAGACAACGCCATGCCCGATGCCCTGTCCGCCCGTCGCCTCACCCGTCGTGGCCTGTTGGCCGCCGGTGGCGCCGCCACGCTGGCCACCCTGCTCGCCGCCTGCGGCCAGGACGACGCCGCGAAACCCGCCACCAGCAACGGAAACGGCAAGTGGTCGTTCACCGACGACCGTGCGACGACGGTCGAGGCGGCGGCCCGTCCGGCCCGCGTGGTGGCCTTCACCGGGGTGGCCGCGGCCCTGGTCGATTTCGGTCTGGACAAGCAGCTCGTGGGCGTGTTCGGAGAGACCAGGCGCACCGACGGCACTGCCGACCCGCAGGCCGGCGACCTGAACGTCGAGGCCGTCGAGATCCTCGGCAACGTGTGGGGCGAGTTCAGCCTGGAGAAGTACGCGGCGCTGCGCCCCGAACTGCTGGTCACCCACATGTACGACCCGGACGCGCTCTGGTACGTGCCGGACGAGAGCAAGGCCAAGATCCTCCCGCTCGCGCCCAGCGTGGCGATCACCACCGCCCGGGTGCCGATGACCAAACCCATCGAGCGGTACGCCGCGCTGGCCGAGTCGCTCGGCGCGGACCTGTCCGCGAAGAAGGTCACCGACGCGAAGGCCCGTTTCGAGGCCGCCGCCGAGGCGGTCCGGCAGGCGGTCAAGGCCAACCCCGGGATCAGGGTGATGGCCTGCTCCGGCAGCCCCGACCTGTTCTACGTCTCCAACCCGAAGGTCAGCACCGACCTGATGTACTTCGCCGAGCTGGGCGTCGACATCGTGATCCCCACCAAGCTCGAAGCCGGCGACTACTTCGAGGCGCTGAGCTGGGAGAGCGCCGGCAAGTTCCCGGCCGACCTGATCCTGCTGGACAACCGAGGGACCGCGCTTCAGCCCAAGGACCTCAGCGCCAAGCCGACCTGGCAGCAACTGCCGGCGGTCAAGGCCAACCAGGTGACCCCGTGGGACGCCGTGCCCCGCTTCTCGTACGCGGGCTCCGCGCCGCTGCTGGAGAACCTCGCCACCGCCATCCGGAACGCGAAGAAGGTCAGCTGACGCCATGACTGTGCCGACGTACCCCGTCGAGTCCGCGCCGTCCCCGGCGTCCAGCGCCGCGCGGGCCCAACTGCTGCACGGCGGCTCGGTCGAGCAGTACCGCCGGACCATCGCCGACGGCGTCGAGCGGGTCGCCCGCCGGGTCGCCACCGTGGACCGTCCCGGCACCGGAGTCACACCGGCCGAGCTGGCCCCCCTGGTCGACCGGGTGGACCTGGACCGGCCGCTGGGCGACGCGGGCGCGGCCCTGGACGAGCTGGAGAACGTCTACCTCCGCGACGCGGTCTGGTTCCACCACCCGCGCTACCTCGCCCACCTCAACTGCCCGGTGGCCATCCCGGCGCTGCTCGGCGAAGCGGTGCTCACCGCCGTGAACTCCTCACTGGACACCTGGGACCAGAGCGCCGGGGCCACCCTCATCGAACGTCGGCTGATCGACTGGACCGCTGAGCGGATCGGCCTCGGCCCCAGCGCGGACGGCGTGTTCACCAGCGGCGGCAGCCAGTCCAACCTCCAGGCGCTGCTGCTGGCCCGGGAGGAGGCTTGCGCCGACGCGGTCGGCCCGGCGGCGCGCGCCGAGCTGCTGCCCCGGTTGCGCGTGCTCACCTCGACCGCCGGTCACTTCAGCGTGCAGAAGTCGGCCAAGCTGCTCGGCCTCGCCCCGGACGCGGTGCTCGCGGTCCCCACCGACGCCCGGCGACGGATCGACCCGGACGCCGTCCGCGCGGAGATCGTCCGCTGTCGCCAGGCCGGGCTGGTGGTGATGGCCGTCGTCGGCACCGCCGGCACCACCGACTTCGGCTCGATCGACCCGCTCGCGGACCTCGCCGGGATCTGCGCGGCGGCCGGCGTCTGGCTGCACGTGGACGCCGCGTACGGCTGCGGTCTGCTCGTCTCGCCGACGCGCCGGCACCTGCTCGACGGCATCGAACGGGCCGACTCGGTGACAGTCGACTTCCACAAGTCGTTCTTCCAGCCGGTCAGCTCCAGCGCGCTGGTGGTCCGCGACCGGCGGGCACTGCGCCACGCCACCTACCACGCCGACTACCTCAATCCGGCCCGGATGGTCGAGCAGCGCATCCCCAACCAGGTCGACAAGAGCCTGCAGACCACCCGCCGCTTCGACGCGTTGAAGCTCTGGCTCACCCTGCGGGTGATGGGCCCGGACGCGCTCGGCACGCTCTTCGACGACGTCGTCGACCGGGCCGCCGACGCCTGGCGGGCGGTCAGCCAGGACCCCCGCTTCGAGGTGGTGACGCGCTCCGAGCTGAGCACCGTGGTCTTCCGCTACCTGCCCACCGGTCCCGACCGGGAGCTGGCCGACGCCGCCAACCTGCACGCCCGGGAGGCGCTCGCCGCGTCCGGCCTCGCCGCGGTCGCCGGGACCCGGGTGGACGGCCGGCACTTCCTGAAGTTCACCCTGCTCAACCCGGCCACCACCGTCGACGACGTCGGCTTCGTGCTGGACCTGGTCGCCACCCACGCCGGCCGGTACGTGCACGACCACACCGCCGCCCTGACCTGCCCCGTCGGCTGACGGCGGTGACCACGAACCCGCGCCTGGAGACCCGGATGTCCACCCACGACTTCATCGCCATCGGGCTGGGCCCGTACAACCTGGGACTGGCCTGCCTCACCGCGCCGATCGACGAGCTGGACGGTCTGTTCCTGGAGGCCCGGCCGAGTCTGGCCTGGCACCCCGGCATGCTGCTGGAGTCGGCCCGGTTGCAGACCCCGTTCATCGCCGACCTGGTCAGCCTCGCCGATCCGACGTCGCCGTACTCCTTCCTCAACTACCTCAAGGAGATCGGCCGGCTCTACCCGTTCTACATCCGGGAGAGCTTCTACCCGCTGCGCAGCGAGTACGACGCGTACTGCCGGTGGGCGGCGGCGAAACTGCCGAACCTGCGCTTCGGTCAGACCGTGCGCACCGTCGAGTACGACGCCGCCGACGAGCGGTACGTGGTGCGGGCCGGCACCGGCGCGGGGGAGACGGTCGAGTACCGGGCCCGGCACCTGGTGCTCGGCACCGGCACGCCGCCGCACCTGCCGGACGCCGCCGCGCAGCTACCCGGCGACGCGCTGCACAACTCCCGCTACCTGGAGCACCGCACGGCGCTGCGGACCAAGCGCAGCATCACCGTGGTGGGCAGCGGGCAGAGCGCCGCCGAGATCTACCATGACCTGCTCGGCGACCTCGACCGGTACGGCTACCAGCTCAACTGGGTGACCCGGTCGCCGAGGTTCTTTCCGCTGGAGTACACCAAGCTGACCCTGGAGATGACCTCGCCGGACTACGTGGACTACTTCCACGCGCTGCCCGAGGCGACCCGCTACCGGCTGGAGTCCGAGCAGAAGGGCCTGTTCAAGGGGATCAACTCCGACCTGATCAACGAGATCTTCGACCAGCTCTACGCGCACAGCGTCAACGGGCCGGTGAACACCCGGCTGCTCACCAACACCGAGCTGGTCAGCGCGGAGTACCAGGACGGCGAGTACACGCTGGGGTTGCGGCAGGTGGAGCAGGAGCGGGACTTCACGCTGCGGACCGAGGGGTTGGTCTTCGCCACCGGCTACCGCTACCAGGTGCCCACGTTCCTCGACCCGGTGCGCGACCGGATCCGGTTCGACGCGCACGGCCGCTTCGACGTGGCCCGCAACTACAGCATCGACCACAGCGGACGCGGCATCTTCCTCCAGAACGCGGGCACCCACACGCACAGCATCACCTCACCGGACCTGGGCATGGGCGCCTACCGCAACTCCTGGATCATCGCCGAGCTGCTGGGCCGGGAGCACTACCCGATCGAGAAGAGCATCACCTTCCAGGAGTTCGGGGTGCCGTCGTGACAGTCGTCTTCACCCGGGTCGACGACCGGCTCGGTGAGTTCGCGCTGCGGCCGGTCGACCCGGACGCCGACGCGGCGCTGCTGCACGGCTGGGTGACGCACCCGAAGGCGACGTTCTGGCTGATGCAGGACGCCGACGAGGCCCGGGTGGCCGAGGAGTACCGGCGGATCGCCGCGCACCCGCACCACGACGCGTATCTCGGGCTGTGGCGGGGGAGCCCCGCCTTCCTCGCCGAACGCTACGACCCGGCCCACGTCGAGCTGGTCGGGCGCTACGACCACCAGCCCGGCGACGTGGGTATGCACTTCCTCTGCGCGCCGGTCGACGCCCCGGTGCACGGCTTCACCCGGGCGGTGCTCGGCACCGTCATGGCCTGGCTCTTCGACGACCCGACGACCGCTCGGGTGGTGGTCGAGCCGGACGTGCGCAACACCGCCGTGCACGCGTTGAACGCCGCCGTCGGCTTCGAGGTCGTCGGCCCGATCACCAAGCCCGAGAAGGACGCGCTGCTCAGCGTCTGCACCCGAGCCCAGTTCCGGGTCGCCGCCGAGCCTGCTGCCACCCGAGTCGAAGGAGCCCCGGCGTGATCGCCACCGCCGTCCCCAGCCAGCCGCCCGCCGCCGTCGCACCCGCCGCCGGCGACCCGGTCGGGCATCTCACCCCGCAGCGCTGGGCCCGGGCCAACCGGCTGCTGGTCCGCAAGGCGCTCGCCGAGTTCACCCACGAACGGCTGCTCACCCCGGAACCCGTGCCCGGCCCCGACGACCGCCGGTGGTACGAGGTCCGCAGCGACGACGGCGCGGTCAGCTACCGGTTCGCGGCGCGGGTGCTCGCCCTGGCGCACTGGCAGATCGACGCGGAGAGCATCACCCGGCACCGCGACGGCGCCCCGCTGGCCCCGGACGCGGTGGACCTGATCATCGAACTGCGCGGCAGCCTCGGGCTCTCCGCGCGGGTGCTCCCGGTCTACCTGGAGGAGATCACCTCGACCCTGGCCGGCACGGCGTACAAGCTGGCCCGGCCGGCGCCGAGCGCCGCCGAGCTGGCCGGGGCGGACTTCCAGACCATCGAGACGTCGATGACCGAGGGGCACCCCTGCTTCGTGGCCAACAACGGCCGGCTCGGCTTCGGCGTGGACGAGTACCACAGGTACGCCCCGGAGGCCGCCGCGCCGGTGCGGTTGGAGTGGCTCGCCGCGCACCGGGACCACTCGACGTTCAGCAGCGCCGCCGACCTCGACTACGACACGTTGATCTCCGGTGAGCTGGACGCCGCCACCCGGGCCCGCTTCGCGGCCACCATGGCCGACCTCGGGCTCGACCTCGCCGACTACCACCTCATTCCGGCGCACCCGTGGCAGTGGTGGAACAAGATGGCTGTCACCTTCGCCGGGGAGCTGGCCGAGCGGCGGCTGGTGCACCTCGGCCCCGGGCCGGACGGGTACCTCGCCCAGCAGTCCATCCGCACCTTCTTCAACGTCAGCGAGCCCCGCCGGCACTACGTGAAGACCGCGCTGTCGGTGCTGAACATGGGCTTCATGCGCGGGTTGTCGGCCGCGTACATGGCGGCCACCCCGGCGATCAACGACTGGTTGGCCGACCTGATCGCGGGCGACGAGGTGCTGACCGGCACCGGCCTGACCGTGATCCGGGAGCGGGCCGCTGTCGGCTACCGGCACCGGCAGTACGAGGCGGCGACCGAGCGCACCTCCCCGTACCGGAAGATGCTGGCCGCCCTGTGGCGGGAGAGTCCGGTGCCCGACCTGGCGCCGGGCCGTCGGCTCTGCACCATGGCCGCGCTGCTGCACGTCGACGACGACGGCGGGTCGTTGGCGGCGGCGCTGATCGCCGGGTCCGGGCTGACGCCCGAGGCGTGGCTGCGCCGGTACCTGGACGCCTACCTGACCCCGCTGCTGCACAGCTTCTACGCCCACGACCTGGCCTTCATGCCGCACGGCGAGAACGTCATCCTCGTCCTCGACGAGCACGACACCGTCGAGCGGGTGATCTTCAAGGACATCGCCGAGGAGATCGCGGTGCTGAGCGCCCAGGTCGAGCTGCCGGCGGCGGTGCAGCGGATCCGGGTCGAGGTGCCCGACGACACCAAGCTGCTGACCATCTTCACCGACGTGGTGGACTGTTTCCTGCGTCACCTCAACGCCGTCCTGGTCGAGGCCGGTGTGCTGGTCGAGGACGACTTCTGGCGTACCGTCGCGGCCTGCGCCACCGACTACTTCGACTCGGTGCCGCAGCTGGCCGAGCGGGTGCGGCACTACGACCTGTTCGCACCGGAGTTCGCGCTGTCCTGCCTCAACCGGCTTCAGCTGCGCGACAACCAGCAGATGCTCGACCTGGCCGATCCGTCGGCGGCTCTCCAGTTCGTCGGCACCCTCACCAACCCGCTGGCGGCCCACGCACCGACCCGCTGACCACCCGGTTCGCCGCCTCGCCGTGCGGCCAGGGCCGCCACCAGGGCCAGGCCGCTGGCCCGGCCCTGGTGGCGGGACGGCGGTCCGGCTGAGCCGGTCGCGGCTCAGTCGGTCGCCTCCGCCGCACCGGCCTGCCGGAACGCGCGGGCCAACCGGGCCAGGTCGTGACCCTCGAAGTGCTGGAGGAACCGGCGGCGTACGGCGGCCAGGTGGCTGGGCCAGGACTCCTCCAGGCGGGCGAAGCCGGCGTCGGTGAGGACGGCGTTCCAGCCGCGCGCGTCCTCCGCGCAGCGCTCCCGCCGGACCAGGCCCTGGGTCTCCAGCCGGATGATGGTGCGGGTCATGCCGCTGAGCGAGAGGTGGCAGGCCGAGGCCAGCTCGTTCATCCGCATCCGCCGCCCGGGCGCCTCGGAGAGGTTCATCAGGGCGGTGTACTCGGTGAGTGGTAGCTGACGGTCACCGACCATGTCCGCGTCGATCGCGCGGGGCAGCACGTACATCACCTGGCCCAGGGCGCGGACCAGGGATTCCTCATCAGGGGTGAGGGGTTGCGGAGTCGCTGCGGAGGGGTTGGACATCCCCATATCATACTTGCTTGACTGAGCAATCGCTTACTCCGCGTGTGACCACGGCCATAGCGAAGATATTTGCTTGACCAATCAAGAATTGGCTAGCGTTCGGGCCGTCAGGCAAGGACCTCTGAAAGGCGCCACACATGACCAGGATCGGGATCATCCTCGGCAGCACCCGCCCGGGGCGTAACGGCGAGGCCGTCGCCCGCTGGGTGCTCGAGATCGCCAAGCAGCGCTCCGACGCGGAGTACGAGCTGATCGACCTGCTCGACTACCAGCTGCCGCACCTCGACGAGGCGTACCCGCCCTCGATGGGGCAGTACTCCCAGCCGCACACCAAGCGGTGGGCCGAGACGATCGCCTCGTACGACGGCTTCATCATCGTCACCCCCGAGTACAACCACTCCACCTCGGGCGCGCTGAAGAACGCCATCGACTTCCTGTACGCCGAGTGGAACAACAAGGCCGTCGGCTTCGTCAGCTACGGCTCGGTCGGCGGCGCGCGCGCCGTGGAGCACCTGCGGCTGATCTCCGGTGAGCTGCAGATGGCGGACGTGCGCTCGCAGGTCGCGCTCTCGCTCTTCACCGACTTCGAGAACTTCAGCACCTTCAAGCCCAGCCCGTTCCAGCAGGACGCGCTGACCACCACCCTCGACCAGGTGGTCGCCTGGAGCGCCGCGCTCGCCCCGCTGCGCAAGGCCTGAGCGTTACCCGCCCAACCGGGAACGCCGCGGCATGCCGCGGCCGTTCCCGGTTGCTCCTGCCCCGACAACGCCGGCGTGGTCAGGCCCGACCCGCCGTGTCGAGCATGTCCAGCGACAGCTGCCACAGCCGGGCCGCCGCGGCGGGGTCGGTCGCGTGGTCGGCGACGCCCCGCAGCGGCGCCTGCGGGTTGTGGCGCACCGCCTCCTCGCAGTCCTCGAAGTACCGACCGCCGAGGCCCTCCAGTCGTGGCCAGGTGGCGAGCAGCACCGACGTGGCGGCCCCCTGCTCCGGGGTCTTGAAGTCGAACGCCGGCAGCTGCGCGTAGTCCTCTTCGGTCAGGTGCCGCCCCAGGTTGGTGGCGACCGCGCCCGGGTTGGCCACGTTGACGGTGATGCCGTCCTCGGCCCAGCGCCGGTTCGCCTCGACCGCGAACAGCGCGGTGGCGGTCTTCGACTCGCCGTAGGCGAGCAGACGGTCGTACGGGCGTGCCCGGAAGTTGACGTCCTCGAAGACCATCGGCGCCTGCACGTGGGCGATGGAGCTGAGCGACACCACCCGCGACCGCCCGGCCGCCAGCAGCGCCCGGTGCAGTCCGGTGGCGAGCGCGAAGTGGCCGAGGTGGTTGGTGGCGAACTGCAACTCCCAGCCCTCCGGCGTCCGCGTCTCGGGGGTCGCCGACACCCCGGCGTTGTTGACCAGGATGTGCAGCGGACCCTCCCAGGCGGTGACGAACGCGGCGACCGACCTCTGGTCGGACAGATCCAGCGGTGCGACCCGGATCAGCCGGTTCCCGGTCACCGTGCCGATCTCCTCGGCCGTCCGTTGGCCCGCCGAAACGTCCCGCACCGCCAGGGTCACCTCGGCACCCGCTGCCGCGAGCGCCTGGGCGGTCTGCACGCCGATGCCCGACGAGGCGCCGGTGACGATGGCGCGCCGCCCGGTGAGGTCGACACCGGCCACGACGTCGGCGGCGGTGGACCGGGCGTCGAACGGCGTGGTGACGCGTGTTTCAGTCATGATCGAATTCCTCTGGTGGGTGTCCTCGGGTGGTCGTACCGGTGTGCCGGCATCCCGTCCTCCCCACGATCGTGCGCGGAGGTCTGCGCGGACGGCCAACACGCTCTTCCTGGCGTGGCTACAGTCTGTTGCTGTGGCCACGCCTGAGCTGCGACAACTGCGGTATTTCCTGGTGCTCGCCGAGGAGTTGAGCTACAGCCGAGCCGCCGCCCGCCTGATGATCGCCCAGCAGTCGCTGTCGCAGCAGATCACCGCCCTGGAACGTGTCCTCGGGGTGAGGCTGTTCGACCGAGACAGCCGCGGCACCACCCTCACCGACATCGGCGCCCTGTTCGTGCCCGAGGCACGCGCCGTGACGGACCGCGCCGAGCAGGCCGTCGCCGTCGTGCGACGGGCCTGCGGGCGAGGTCGGCACCCTCCGGCTCGGCTTCCTGACCACCGTCGCCAACCACCTCCTGCCCCCGGTGGTCCGGGCGGTCCGCCACCACCTGCCCGACCTGCGTCTGGCCACCGAGACCACCACCATCGCGCCCCTGGTCCAGGGCGTCCTCGGCGGCAGTTCGACGCGGCCTTCACCCGGACGCGCTCGTTGCGGGCCTGGAGTCCAGGAGACTGACGACCGAACAGGTCTGCGCGGTGCTGCCCGAGGGCCACCCGCTCGCCGGGCGCGCCGAGTTGACGCTCGCCGACCTGGCCAACGAAGCGTGGGTCATGACCCCGCGCAGCTCCTGGGAGCCGTGGCACCGCGCCTACCAGGACCAGTTCCGGGAAGCGGGCTTCGTACCGAACGTCGTCCAGGAGGAGGCCGGCGTGCAGAGCCTCCTCGGCCTGGTCGCCGCCGGACTCGGCGTCACCCGGCTCGCCTGCTCGGCGGCCAGTCTGCGCCGCACCGGCGTGGTGTTCGTCCCGCTGACCGGCGCCTACGCGTACACCGAGATGGTGTGGTTGTCGGGCAACACCGCGCCCGCGCTGCACCGACTCCTGGACGTGGTCACGGACCTCGCGGCGACGACCGACCTCACCAGCACCGGCTGACGGCGAGCCGCGCGGCTCACCGCGTCCCGAGCCGGTAGCTGGTGCCGACAGCGACGGCTCGAAGCTTGCCGGGTTGGCGACGGTGTGGACGGCGCTGCCCACTACCATCGGCGCGATGAACCGATCCGTCGATGCCGGCCACGCTCCACTCTGGCGCGACCGCGCCTTCGGCACGTACTGGGCCGCGCAGTCACTCTCGGCGGCCGGTGACTCGTTCGCCTATCTCGCCGTGCCGCTGCTGGTGCTCCAGGCGACCGGGTCGGTGGCGCGGATGGGCCTGCTCACCGCCGTCGCGGGCGCGGCGTCGGTCGCGCCGGGGTGTTCGGCGGGGTACTTGTCGACCGGTACGACCGCCGCACGCTCATGATCGTGGCGGACCTGGCCCGGTTGGTGCTCTATGCCCTGGTGCCCCTGGCGTGGCTCGCCGGACCGCAGGTCTGGCTGCTCTTCGTCGTGCTGCCGATCTGCGAGGCGGCCGGCATGGTGTTCCAGGTCGCCGCGGTCACCGCCGTCCGCAACCTCGTCGACCGGGACCGGATCACCGAGGCCAACGGCCGGTTGCAGGCGACGTACGCGGCGGCGGCCGTGCTCGGGCCGCTGCTCGCCGGGGTGGTGGCGGCCCGCTTCGGTCCGGCGACCGCCATCGCCGTCAACGCGGCGAGCTTCGCGCTCTCGGCGGCCGGCCTGTGGCTGATCCGGCTGCGCCCCGTCCAGGTGGACGAGGGGGTGGTCCGACAGCGACCGCTGGCCGAGTTCCTGGCCGGGGCGCGGTTCCTGTGGCGGCAGCCCGTGCTGCGCGCGCTGACCGTCCTGTTGTCGGTCTTCATCTTCCTGACCTACGGCTTCGTCGACGTGCTGATCTACCACGTCACGCACGACCTCGGTGGATCCGAGGGCACCGTCGGCACGGTCCTCGGTCTGGCCGCGCTGGGCACGGTCGCCGGCGCGCTGCTGGTGGCCCCGCTGCGCCGACGTCGCGGATTCGGCGCGACCTGGATCGGCGCGCACGCCGTCTGCGGTTTCGCGGTGGCGGGCGTCGGCGTGGCGACGAGCCTGCCAACGGTCACCGCGCTGACCGCGGTGTACCTGTGCTGCCTCAGCGTCGGCGGGATCTGTTCGATGTCGTTGCGTCAGGAGATCACCCCCGATCACCTGCTGGGCCGGGTCACGTCGGCGTTCTGGAGCACGCACTACGCCCTCGGTCCGGCCGGTGCGGTCGTGCTGACCTGGGCGGCCGCCCAGGTCGGCGTCGCGGCCGTCACGCTCGCGGCCGGCGCCGGGTGCCTGCTGGT
>NZ_JAEVHL010000187.1 GCF_016803395.1 Micromonospora tarensis
CGGTCGGACGGTGGCCGAGCACCGGGCCCGGCTGGTCTCCCAGGCGACCCGGGGCCTGCCGGTGGCCGTGCTGGCCATGGACGGCCGTGAGGTCGGCGCGACCCGAAGCTGCCGGAGCAGCACTTCGACCGGGTGCTGGTGGACGCGCCGTGCACCGGGCTGGGCTCGCTGCGTCGTCGGCCGGAGTCGCGCTGGCGTCGCCAGCCGTCCGACCTGCCGCCGCTGACCCGGCTGCAACGGGAGTTGCTCGGCGCGGCGCTGCGCGCGGTCCGCCCGGGCGGCCTGGTCGCCTACGTCACCTGCTCGCCGCACACCGTCGAGACGCACGTGACGGTGACCGAGGCGGCCCGCCGCAGCGGGGTTCCGGTGGATTTCGTGGACGCCCGGCCGCTGCTGCCGGCCGGCATGCCGGGTCTCGGCGACGGGCCGACGGTGCAGCTCTGGCCGCACCGGCACGGCACCGACGCGATGTTCCTCGCCGTCCTGCGCCGGGGATGATCCGATCCGCGTCGCCGGTCATCCGCCCGGCCGGACGCGGTGGTGCTCAGGTGATCGGGAGGCCCTTGGTGCCGGCGTTGCGCATCGAGCGGGTCAGGTCCCGGTCGGAGATCCAGAGGAAGCACTGCACCCCGCGGTTGCCGTTGCGCCACTCCTCCTCGTACGGCTGGTAGTAGATCGTGCCGGCGCGGAAGTCGAGCTGGGAGTTGTCCGGGACCTTGGCGTACCTGGCGATCATCGACTGGCAGGCCCGGTGGGTCCGCTTGACGCTGCGGGAGAACTCGGCGTAGCTGGTGTCCGGCGCCTGCCAGACCCCGACGAACTCGGCGTGGTGCTTGGCGGTGCAGGAGACCGGCACCATCTCGTCGATGTCGTCCTTGACGAGCTTCGGGTTGAAGCAGCGGTAGGCCAGCGGCGCCGCGCCGGAGAGCGCGCCGCGCAGGCTGCCGGTGCGCAGGTCGACAGCGGTGTCGTCGATGCTGGCGATCTCGGTGACGTCGCAGCGGTACCAGCGGGCTCCGCCCGACCAGGCCTGCGGCGACGGCAGCACGACGGTCAGGCCGAGTCGCCCGGAGCGCCAGTCGGCACCCACCGCCTTGTTCACCGCCGTGTCGCACCCGGCCTGCGCGGCCCGCATGCCCGCCGAGCCGGGCTGCGGGGGTGCGCCGCCCTGGGCGGCCGGGCCGGTGAGGGTGCCGACGTGCATGGTCTCCACCCGGTGCGCCTCACCGCACGCCGTCGGGTTGTAGCCGGTCAGGAAGCCGACCTGCTGGGAGGTCTGGTGGCAGACGTCGGCGGCGGGGACGAACTGCTGCGCCGCGACGGGTGCCGGCCAGTCGTCGACGAGGTCACGGTCGACCCCGGCGGGTGCGCCGCACCCGGCCAGTGCCAGGGCCAGCGCCCCACCTCCGGTGAACACCGCCAACCACCGTCGCATCCCGACCTCCCCCGCCACTGGTGGCCGCCCACCGGACCCTGCCGGTCGGTGGCGCCACGGCGCAGCAGCATACGGCACCGGTGCTCAGATCGCCGGTAGTCCCGCGGGGCCGACGCCCCGCATCGAGCGGCTGAGTTTGCGGTCGTCGCTCCACAGGAAACAGCGCACCCCACGGTCGCCCTCCTCCCACTCCCGCTGCGACGGTGGGTAGTAGATGGACCCGGCCCGGTACGGCAGGTCGCTGTTGTTGGGCACCTTCGCGAACTCGGCGATCAGCGCCATGCACCGCTTGTGCGCCTGCTGGGCGGACTTGGCGAACTCCGCCCAGCTCATGTCCCGTTCCTCGTAGACGCCGACGAACTCGGCCCGGTGCGGCTCGGTGCAGAGCACCGGCGCCATGTAGTTGAGGTTGTCGCCGATCAGCTTGGGGTCGAAGCAGCGGTGGGTCAGGGGCGAGTCGCCGATCAGCGCGCCGCGCAGGCTGCCGGTGCGGTTCACCGGGCGGGTGTTGTCGATGCTGCCGGTCTCGCTGAGGTCGCAGCGGAACCAGCGGGCGCCACCGGCCCAGGCGGGCGCGGACGGCAGCGCGAGGGAGAGCGCGAGGCGGGCGGTGTGCCAGTCACCCCCGAGCACCTCCCGGGCCCGCTGGTCGCACTCGGCGCGGGCGGTGCGCAGCGCCGACGACCCGGGTGCCGGTCGAGCCTCGGTCAACGCGTCGCGGCCGACGAAGGTGCCGACGTGGATGGTCTCGGCCAGGTGGTTGCGCGCGCAGTCCACCGTCTCGTACGTGCTCGCCTGCACGACGCTGGCGATCCGGGGCAGGCAGGTGTCGGTGCCGGGGGTGAACGGCTCCGGGACCCGCAGCGCCGGCCAGTCGTCGGTGAGATCGCCGTCCGCGCCCCGCGCCGGCGCGCAGGCGGTCAGCAGCATCGTCGTGACGCAGGTCAGCACCAGCGCTGGGAGCCACCGTCGCATGGTCCGCCCTTCCGGAAGCTGGCGGCCGGTCACCGCGCCCAGCGGCGAGACCCCGGCGGGGGTGCAGCCTATGGCACCGTCCCGGTTGGAGTGTCGTCGCGTTTCCGTCGATCGGCCAGTCACTGTTGTCTGTTCGTCCGGATTCGGCGGTCCGGGATGACCAATTCTGCACCACTGGTCACCGCTGGGTCACAGCGCGTCCCCGGAGGTGGCGCGATGCCGGTGGGGGGTGGCCACGTTCGTACACTGGGCCCTGTGACCGTACCGCCGCCGATCGTCGCGCCGAGCATCCTGGCCGCCGATTTCGCCCGCCTCGCCGAAGAAGTCCGTGCCGTCGAGGACGCCGCGGACTGGTTGCACGTCGATGTGATGGACAACCACTTCGTGCCGAACCTGACCATCGGTCTGCCAGTGGTGCAGAGCCTGCGGGCCGTCACCGCGATGCCCTTCGACGTGCACCTGATGATCGAGGACCCGCGCCGGTGGGCCCCCGGTTACGCCGACGCCGGGGCGTACAACGTCACCTTCCACGCGGAGGCCGCCGACGACCCGGTGGCGCTGGCCAAGGACCTGCGCTCGGCCGGTGCGAAGGCCGGCCTGGCCATCGACCGGGACACCCCGATCGAGCCGTATCTGGACCTGCTGCCCAGCTTCGACACCCTGCTGATCATGACGATCAAGGCGGGCTTCGGTGGGCAGCGGTTCATTCCGCAACTGCTGGAGAAGGTGCGCACCGCCCGCCAGCACGTCTCGGCGGGGCACCTGGAGCTGCGCATCGAGGTGGACGGCGGGATCGCCGCCGACACCATCGAGCAGGCCGCCGCCGCCGGCGCCGACGCCTTCGTGGCCGGCACCGCCGTGTACGGCGCCGCCGACCCGGCGGAGGCGGTACGGCACCTGCGGGCACTTGCGGAACGCGCGGCTCCCGGGGCCTGAGATGGACCCCGAGGTCGACCGCAAGGACATCATCCTCGTCGTCGACGACGACGAGGACATCGCTCGTTTCGTCGAGTTCAACCTGCGGCTGCACGGCTTCGAGGTGATCCACGCCAGCGACGGCCAGGAGGCACTGGAGGTCATCGAGCGCCAACGGCCGGATCTGGCGGTGGTCGACCTCATGATGCCCCGCGTCGACGGGCTGGAGCTGACCCGGCGGCTGCGCGCCGACCCGATGACCTCCGCCCTGCCGGTGATCATGCTGACCGCCAAGGGGATGACCGTCGACAAGGTGCACGGGCTCAGCGCCGGCGCGGACGACTACCTGGTCAAGCCGTTCGACACCGCCGAGCTGGTGGCCCGGGTCTCGTCCACGCTGCGCCGGAACAAGGAGTTCCGGGAGGTCTCCCCGTTGACCGGGCTGCCCGGCAACAGCCGGATCCGTCGGGAGATCAGCGACCGGGTCCGCAACGGCGTGGACTACGCGGTGGGCTACATCGACATCGACCGGTTCAAGAGCGTCAACGACCGGTACGGGTTCGTCCGCGGCGACGACTTCATCACCGCGCTGGCCCGCAGCCTGCACCGGGCGGTGGTGGCGGTGGGGCTGCCACCGGCCTTCCTCGGTCACGTCGGCGGCGACGACTTCGTCATCGTCTGCACCCCGGACCAGGTCCGTCCGCTGACCTCCCGGGCGTCGTCGACTTCGAGAAGTCCGCCGACACGCTCTACGACACGACCGACCGTGAGCGCGGCTTCGTCGAGCTGAAGGACCGGCGCGGCAACATCCGGCGCGCGGCCCTGGTCACGCTCTCCATCGGGGTGTCCCTCTCCGACGCCGGCAAGCGGTTCACCGACCCCCTCGAAGCGATCGCGGTGGCCTCGGAGATGAAGACGGTCGCCAAGAGCCAACCGGGCTCGTACGTGGCGGTGGACCGGCGGCGCGGCGTCACCTGATCGTGAATCCCGCTGTGAAGTACCTCGCCTAGGTGGCGGTACACCCGGATCGGCGTGTAAGACTTCCCGGGTACCCACCACGCGCTGGCGGGACTCGGTGAAATTCCGAACCGGCGGTGATCCACGGTCCAACCGTGGTCAGCCCGCGACCCGGACGGCTTCGGCCGCCCGGTGGACCTGGTGAAAATCCGGGGCCGACGGTTGGGGGCGGTTCGTCCGCGCCCAGACAGTCCGGATGGGAGACAGCGCGCGGGACGGACGGGTCCGAGCCGACCGCTGGCTTCAGCGTGCCGTTTCGGCCCTCCCGCGGCGGCTGTGCCGTTCCCGGAATCCGCCACCGCCTGCCCGTGGCCCCATGGCCACCGCCTCCCTGACCGCCCGCGCGCGGACCGGCGAGTGAGAGGGCAGGGGCAGGGCGATGGCCAGCGTCTCCGTCGATGAGGCGATGCGGCGTGCGATCGAGTTGGCGGCGCGCGGGCTCGGCACGACCAGCCCCAATCCCGTTGTCGGTTGCGTGCTGCTCGACGAGGACGGCCAGGTCGTGGGCGAGGGCTTCCACGCGTACGCCGGCGGACCGCACGCCGAGATCGTCGCCCTGGCGCAGGCCGGTCAGCGGGCCAAGGGCGGCACCGCGGTGGTCACCCTGGAACCGTGCGATCACACCGGTCGCACCGGCCCCTGTAGTTCCGCGCTGGTCCAGGCCGGGGTGGGCCGGGTGGTGATCGCCGTGCCCGACCCCAACCCGGTCGCGTCCGGCGGCGCCGCCACGCTGCGCGCCGCCGGGGTCCGGGTCGACCTGGGGGTACGCGGCGAGGAGGCCGAGGCCGGCAACATCGCCTGGCTGACCTCGATGCGCCGGGGCTGGCCGTACGTCATCTGGAAGTACGCCGCCACCCTCGACGGGCGCGCCGCCGCGCTGGACGGCAGCAGCATGTGGATCACCTCGGAGGCGGCCCGGATCGACGTGCACGCGTTGCGCGGCACCGTCGACGCGGTGCTGGCCGGGGTGGGCACCGTGCTCGCCGACGACCCCCGGTTGACCGCCCGCAACCTGCGCGACGGCAGCCTGGCCATCCGGCAGCCGCTGCGGGTGGTGGTGGACAGCTCCGGGCGTCACCCCGGCTGACGCCCGGGTCCGCGACGGCGCCGCGCGGACCTGGATCGCGACCGTCGACGAGGTCGGCGCCGGCCCGGACGGCCGGGTCGACCTGCCGGCGCTGCTCGCGGCGCTGCACCAGCGCGGGGTCCGGGCGGTGCTGCTGGAGGGCGGCCCGCGACTGGCCGGCGCGTTCCTCGAGGCCGGCCTGGTCGACAAGGTCGTCGGGTACGTCGCACCCCGGTTGCTCGGTGCCGGCCCGACCGCCCTGGTCGACGCGGGAGTGACCACCATCGCTGAGGCCATCGATCTGGAGTTGGTCGACGTTACGCAGATCGGTCCGGATCTCCGGATCACCGCTTTGCCCCGCAAAAGGGAGGGCTGACATGTTCACCGGCATTATCGAGGAATTGGGCGAGATCGTCCGGGTCGCGCCGACAGCAGGCGATTCGGTGCTGCTGGGCGTGCGCGGACCGGTTGTCACGTCCGACGCCCGGCACGGCGACTCGATCGCCGTCAACGGTGTCTGCCTCACCGTCGTGGAGGTGGCCGACGGGGTCTTCACCGCCGACGTGATGGGCGAGACGCTGCGCCGCTCCGCGCTGGGCGCGCTGCGCCCCGGTGACCCGGTCAACCTGGAGCGGGCCGCCGCGCTCGGCAGCCGGCTCGGCGGGCACCTGGTGCAGGGCCACGTGGACGGGGTCGGTGAGCTGATCTCCCGGGAGCCGGCCGAGCAGTGGGAGACCGTCCGGTTCCGGCTCCCCGCCGCCCTGTCCCGGTACGTGGTGGAGAAGGGCTCGATCACCATCGACGGGGTGTCGCTGACCGTGGCCGAGGTGGGCGCGGACGAGTTCGCCGTCGGGCTGATTCCGACCACGCTCAAGCTGACCACGCTCGGCGCGAAGGGCGTCGGCGACCCGGTCAACCTGGAGGTCGACGTGCTGGCCAAGTACGTCGAGCGGCTGCTCGGCGACCGGCTCACCGACGCCGACCGGGTGGCCGGGACCACGGGCGGGGTGGCCTGATGGGCCCGCTCGGCTGGTTGCTGGACGCCCAGGTGCAGGTGGCCGGCTCGCCGGTGCTGGCCCGGGAGATCGTCGGCAACGCGTTCGGGCTGGTCTCCGCGCTGTTCGGGCTGCGCCGGCTGGTCTGGGCGTGGCCGGTCGGCATGGTCGGCAACGCGCTGCTGCTCACCGTCTTCCTCGGCGGGGTGTTCGCCACCCCGCAGGAGCACGACCTGTACGGGCAGGCCGGCCGGCAGGTGTTCTTCTTCGCGGTCAGCGTCTACGGCTGGTGGCGCTGGCGGCGCAACCGTCGTGCCGACGTCGGGCAGGCGGCCGTCGTGCCGCGCTGGGCCACCGGGCGGGAGCGGCTGATGCTGCTGCTGGCCGCCGGGCTCGGCACCGCCGCGGCGTACCCGGTGCTCAAGGCGCTGGGCTCGTGGGGGCCGCTGGCCGACGCGTGGATCCTCACCGGCAGTTTGCTCGCCACCTACGGCATGGCCCGCGGCTGGGTGGAGTTCTGGCTGCTCTGGATCGCGGTGGACGCGGTCGGCGTGCCGCTGCTGCTGCGCGGCGGGTTCTACCCGTCGGCGGTGATGTACCTGATCTACGGCGCCCTCTGCGCCTGGGGCTTCGCCGCCTGGTGGCGCACCTCGCGCGCGGCGGCTCCGGCCCGCACGCCCAGCTACCGGGAGGCCGTGGCATGAACGAGCACAGCGAGCACAGCGAGCGGAGTGGCGGGATGAGCGGCTTCGGGAGTATCGAGCAGGCGATCGCGGAGATCGCGGCCGGTCGGCCGGTGGTCGTCGTCGACGACGCGGACCGGGAGAACGAGGGCGACCTGATCTTCGCCGCCGAGCTGGCCACGCCCGAGCTGATGGCGTTCATGGTCCGCTACAGCTCCGGGTACGTCTGCGTGCCGTTGACCGAGAGCGAGGCCGACCGCCTCGACCTGCCGCCGATGCACCACACCAACCAGGACCGGCGGGGCACCGCGTACACGGTGACGGTGGACGCCCGGGAGGGCATCGGCACCGGCATCTCCGCGGCCGACCGCGCGCACACCATCCGGCTGCTCGCCGCCGCCAGCACCGACCCGACCGACCTGTCCCGACCGGGGCACGTGGTGCCGCTGCGGGCCCGCGAGGGCGGGGTGCTGCGCCGGCCGGGACACACCGAGGCGGCGGTGGACCTGACCCGGCTGGCCGGGCTGCGCCCGGCGGGTGCGATCTGCGAGCTGGTCAACGACGACGGCACCATGATGCGGGTGCCGGACCTGGAGAAGTTCTGCGCCGAGCACGGCCTCACGCTGATCACCATCGCCGACCTGATCGCCTACCGCCGGCGTACCGAGAAGCAGGTCGAACTGGTCGCCGACGCCCGGATGCCGACCCGGCACGGGGTGTTCCGGGCACTCGGCTACCGCGCCGCGCACGACCCGGCCGAGCACGTCGCGATGGTGCTGGGCGACCTCGGCGACGGCCAGGACGTGCTGGTCCGGGTGCACTCCGAGTGCCTGACCGGGGACGTGTTCGGCTCGCTGCGCTGCGACTGCGGCCCGCAGCTGGACGCCGCGCTCGCCCGGGTCGCGCGGGAGGGCCGGGGCGTGGTGCTCTACGTCCGCGGGCACGAGGGGCGCGGCATCGGGCTGCTGCACAAGCTGCAGGCGTACCAGTTGCAGGACCTGGGTCGGGACACCGTCGACGCCAACCTCGACCTGGGCCTGCCCGCCGACGCCCGGGACTACGGCACCGGCGCGCAGATCCTCTACGACCTGGGTGTGCGCTCGATGCGGCTGCTGACCAACAACCCGGCCAAGCGGGCCGGGCTGGAAGGGTACGGGTTGACCATCACCGGCCGCGAGGGGCTGCCGGTCGGGGCGCACCCGGAGAACATGCGCTACCTGCGCACCAAGCGGGACCGAATGGGTCACCTGCTGGACGAGTTGGACGAGGTGTCCGAGGCGCCGCTGGGGCGTCCGGTCGCCAACGACGAGATCGGAGCATGACGATGGCGGGTTTCGGTGAGCCGGGAGTCGACGCGGTGGATGCCGCCGGGCTGACCGTCGGGGTCGTTGCCGCCCGCTGGCACGGCGAGCTGACCGACCACATGCTGGAGCGTGCGGTGGCCGCCGCCGAGGCGTGCGGGGCTCGTTCGGTGGTCGCCCGGGTCGCCGGCTCGGTCGAGCTGCCGGTGGTCGCGCAGGCCCTCGCCCGTCGCTGCGACGTGGTGGTCGCGCTCGGCGTGGTGGTCCGCGGCGCCACCGCCCACTTCGACTACGTCTGCCGCTCGGTCACCGACGGGCTGACCCGGGTGGCGCTGGACGAGGGCAAGCCGGTGGCACACGGCGTGTTGACCGTGGAGACCATCGAGCAGGCCCGGGACCGGGCCGGTCTGCCCGGCTCCGCGGAGGACAAGGGCTGGGCCGCCACCGTCGCGGCGCTCGACGCGGCGCTCGCCGTGCGGACCGTGGCGGCGGGCAACGCCCAGCGGGTCGGCTTCTCCGGCTGAGGCGCTCAGAGCCGACCCGCCTCGATGATCCGGTGCAGGAACTGCCGGGTACGGGGCTGGGTCGGCTCGCCGAGCACCTGCTCGGGCGGGCCGCTCTCGACGACCCGCCCGGCGTCCAGGAAACACACCTCGTCGGCGATCTCCCGGGCGAAGCCCATCTCGTGGGTGGCCAGCACCATGGTCATGCCGTCCTCCTTCAGGTCCCGGATCATCGTCAGCACCTCGCCGACGAGTTCCGGGTCCAACGCGGAGGTGACCTCGTCGAGCAGCATCAGTCGAGGTGAGTTGGCCAGCGCCCGGACGATCGCCACCCGTTGCTGCTGCCCGCCGGAGAGCCGGTCCGGGTAGGCGTCCGCCTTGGCGCCGAGCCCCACCCGGTCGAGCAGCTCCCGGGCCTGCGCCTCGGCCTCGGCCCGGGCCCGCCGGTGCACCCGGCGCGGCGCGAGGGTGATGTTCTCCAGCACGCTCAGGTGCGGAAAGAGGTTGTACGCCTGGAACACCAGCCCGATCCGTCGGCGACCCGGTCCGGGTCCACCCGGGGATCGGAGATGTCCTCCCCGTCCAACTCGATGGTGCCGTCGTCGATCTCCTCCAGCAGGTTCACACACCGCAGCAGGGTGGACTTGCCCGACCCGGACGCGCCGATCAGGGCCACCACCCGGTGCTCGGCGACGGTCAGATCCAGCTGGTCGAGCACCGGATGCCCGTCGAACTCCTTGCGGAGCCCCCGGCAGCGCAGCAGCGCCATGGTCAACCTCCCGACTGTCGGCGGGCCGCCCGCAGCGTCACCCAGTCGGTGACCGCGATCAGCGGGATCGCGAGCAGCACGAAGAGCACCCCCGCCACGACGTACGGCGTGTAGTTGAACGACTGGGCGGTGGCGATCTGGGCGGCGCGGACCGCGTCGATCGGTCCGGCGAGCGAGACCAGCCCGACGTCCTTCTGCAACGCCACCACGTCGTTGAGCAGCGGTGGCGCCACCCGGCGGACCGCCTGCGGCAGCACCACGTGCCGCATCGTCTGCCGGTAGGTCAGGCCCAGCGAGCGGGCCGCGGCGAGCTGGCTGGGGTGCACCGACTCGATGCCGGCCCGGAACACCTCGGCGAGGTAACCGCTGTAGGTGAGGACGAGCGCCAGCCCACCGAGCACCAGCACCGGCGGCATGCCCTGCAACCGCAGCCCGGGCACGCCGAGGGTGAGCAGGTAGAGCACGATGATCAGCGGTAGCCCGCGGAAGGTGTAGGTGTAGCCGGCGGCCAGCGCCCGGACCGGGAAGAAGATCGGGCCGCGCAGCGTCCGCAGCACGGCGATCACCAGCCCGAGCACCAGCGCGCCGGCCGCGCAGCACACCAGCAGTCGTAGGTTGAGCCAGAGCCCGCTCAACACCGCCGGCAGCGCGTCGCGGGCGATCTCCGGATCCAGGAACGAGCGCCGGACCCGGTCCCAGCCCGGCGCGCCGGTCACCGCGATGACCAGCAATGTGCCCAGCGCCGCCGTGGATGAGGCCGCGACCAGCACGCTGTAGACGCTCTGCCGCCGCCGGTACGCTGCGCGCCGCAGCTGCGCCTCGGACGGCACGTGATCCAGGAGGGTCACCGCAGCTCGGCCGCCCCCGCGACCTGCGCCAGCCACTTGTCCTCCAGTTGCTTGAGGGTGCCCGCCGAGGTGAGCTGACCGACCGCGCCGGTCACGCAGGAGGTCAGCGGGGAGTTCTTGTCCAGCAGCAGCCCGAACGCCTCAGGCGTGCCGACCTGTGGCACCTGCCCGACGATCTTCGCGTCGGTGATCTCCGCGCCGGTGATGTAGAAGGCGGTCGGCAGGTCCACCACGAGACCGTCCAGCTGCCCGTTCTGCAGCGCCTTCTTGGCGTCGTCGTTGCTGTTGTAGACCTGCGGCTTGGCGGTCGGCTTGAGCACCTCGGTGATCGCCTGGTAGCTGGTGGTGCCCACCTGGGCGCCGAGCCGGGCGTCGCGCAGGTCGGCCAGTGACGTCCGGCCGGCGATCTTCGAGGACTTCAACGCGATGACTGTCTGCCGCACCAGGTAGTACGGCGCGGAGAAGTCGACCGCCTGCTTGCGCTCCTCGGTGATGGAGAACTGGTTGATGTCGAAGTCGAAGTTCTTCGGACCGGGGGCGATCGCGGCGTCGAACTTGACCCGGACCCAGGTGACGTCGGCGCGGGCGTAGCCGAGCTTCTCGGCCACCGCGTACGCCACGGCGGACTCGAAGCCCTCGCCGTTCTCCGGCTTGTCGTCGGAGAACCACGGCGCGTACGCGGGCTGGTCGGTGGCGATGGTCAGCTTGCCCGGCGTGTGGGTGGGCAGGCTGTCCTTGGCGCAGGACTGGGGTGCGGTGACGGCGGGGGTGGGTTTCTCGTCCTGGGGCGCGCATCCGGCGGTCGCTACGACGACGGCACCGGCGATGGTGAGCGCGAGGAGACGTGAGCTGCTGGCCATGGCCGACAGCGTAAAGGTTCATGGGAGTCGATCGACAATTGTCCCACCGTTTTGGTAGGGAATTGTCCGCTTGCTGGATTCCGCCGGACCCGGACGCGGGGCGTCGGGGGCCCGGCTGGAAGAATCGCCTCCCGTGAAGACGTTCGAGGAGTTGTTCGCCGAGCTGCAGGCCAAGGCCGCCGCCGGCACCCCGGGCTCGGGCACCGTCGCCGCCCTGGACAAGGGGGTGCACTTCATCGGCAAGAAGGTCGTCGAGGAGGCGGCCGAGTCGTGGATGGCCGCCGAACACGAGGGGCCGGAGCGCACCGCCGAGGAGATCTCCCAGCTGCTCTACCAGGTCCAGGTGCTGATGCTCGCCAGTGGTCTCGAACTCAAGGACGTCTACCGACATCTGTGAGTGCCCCCACCCGTTGATCGCCATTCGGATCGAAGGAGCACTCCGTCATGCTGCGTGTCGCCATTCCCAACAAGGGCACCCTGGCCGAGCCGGCCGCCCAGATGCTGCGCGAGGCGGGCTACCGCCAGCGCACCGACCCCAAGGACCTCGTCTGCCGGGACGAGGCCAACGACGTCGAATTCTTCTACCTGCGCCCGAAGGACATCGCCACCTACGTCGGCTCCGGTGACCTGGACCTCGGCATCACCGGCCGGGACCTGCTGATCGACTCGGCCGCGCCGGCCGAGGAGGTCGTCGACCTCGCCTTCGGCCGGGCCACCTTCCGCTTCGCCGCCCGTCCCGACGACATCGCCTCGGTGCGGGAGCTGGGCGGTCACCGGATCGCCACCGCGTACCCGGGGCTGGTCGAGCGGCACCTCACCGAGTTGGGGGTCAAGGCCGACGTGATCCGCCTCGACGGCGCGGTGGAGAACGCCGTACGCCTCGGCGTCGCCGACGTGATCGCGGACGTGGTGGAGACCGGCGCGACCCTGCGCCAGGCGGGCCTGGTGGTCTTCGGCGAGCCGCTGCTGCGCTCCTCGGCGGTGCTGGTCCGTCGCGCCGACGCGCCCGCGCACCCCCAGGCCGAGCAGCTGCTGCGTCGCCTGCACGGGGTGCTGGTGGCCCGCCGCTACGTGATGCTCGCCTACGACGTGCCGGCTGGCCTGCTGGACCGGGCCAGTGGGCTCACCCCCGGGATCGAGTCGCCCACCGTGTCACCGCTGCACCGCGAGGGTTGGGTGGCGGTGCAGGCGATGGTGCTCCGCGACGACGTCCACCGGATCATGGACGAGCTGTACGAGTTGGGTGCCCGCGCCATCCTGGTCACCAACATCCACGCCTGCCGCCTCTGACCCTCCCCGCGCCCGGAGCGGCGCCGTCGCTTGATCCACTCGGGTTCGCTGAAACGGGCGTGTCCGCACGGCCGGGATGCCCCGGTTTCCCTGAACCCGAGTGGATCTGTAGCGCTGTCGCGGCCCTGATGCGACTGGGGACCTCGTGGTCGAACCCGGAGACCCGCAGGGTGTGGGCGCGTCCGACGACCGCGCCCGCGAACAGGCAAGATCGCCCTCGATCCTGGATCTAGTGGCCTCAATCCCGCCCCGATACCACTAGATCAGGATCGAGCACGATCTTGCGGCGGGCGGCGGGCGGCGGGCGG
>NZ_JAEVHL010000188.1 GCF_016803395.1 Micromonospora tarensis
GGTGGGCGGGGTTGGGCCGGGGTGTGGGTTAGGCGGTCAGGACCTCGGCGAGTGCGGTCACCGCCAGGTCGATCTCCTCCTCGGTGATCACCAGCGGCGGGGCTAGCCGGATGGTGGAGCCGTGGGTGTCCTTGGCCAGCACGCCGCGGGCGGCCAGCCGCTCACACGCCTCCCGTCCGCTCATCAGCGCCGGGTCGATGTCCAGACCGGCCCACAGGCCGCGCACGCGCACCTCGACCAGGCCCCTGCCGACCAGACCTTCCAGGCCGGCCCGCAGCCGCTCACCCAGCTCGGCCGAGCGGCGCTGGAACTCGCCGGTGGCCAGCAGCCGGACCACCTCGATGGCCACCGCGCAGGCCAGCGGGTTGCCGCCGAAGGTGGAGCCGTGCTGACCGGGCTTGAGCACGCCGAGCACGTCGGCGTTCGCGGCCACCGCGGAGACCGGCACGATGCCGCCGCCGAGGGCCTTGCCGAGCAGGTACATGTCGGGCACGACGCCCTCGTGGTCACAGGCGAAGGTCGCGCCGGTACGCCCCAGACCGGACTGGATCTCGTCGGCGATGAAGAGCACGTTCCGGTCGGTGCAGACCTGGCGTACGCCGGGCAGGTAGCCCTCCGGTGGCACCACCACGCCCTGCTCGCCCTGGATTGGCTCCAGCAGCACGGCCACGGTGTTCTCGTCGATCGCGGCGGTCAACGCCGCCAGGTCGCCGTACGGAACGACGGTGAACCCGGGGGTGTACGGCCCGAAGTCGGCGCGGGCGTCCTCGTCGGTGGAGAAGCTCACGATGGTGGTGGTCCGGCCGTGGAAGTTGCCCTCGGCGACCACGATGTTGGCCTGCCCGGCGGGCACGCCCTTGACCTGGTAGCCCCACTTGCGGGCCACCTTGATCCCGGTCTCCACCGCCTCTGCCCCGGTGTTCATCGGCAGCACCAGGTCCTTGCCGCACAGCTCGGCCAGCTCCCGGCAGAAGTCGGCGAACTGGTCGTGGATGAACGCCCGGCTGGTCAGCGTCAGCCGGTCCAGCTGGGCGTGCGCGGCGGCGATCAGCTGCGGGTGCCGATGGCCGAAGTTGAGGGCGGAGTAGCCGGCCAGACAGTCCAGGTAGCGCCGGCCGTCCACGTCGGTGAGCCAGGCCCCCTCGGCGGACGAGATCACCACCGGCAACGGGTGGTAGTTGTGCGCAGTCCAGCGCTCGGCGTCCCGGACCGCTCCCGGCGTCCGCAGGATGTCATCCACGATCACTTGCTTGCCTTTCCCTGACGGAGTCGTAGCGTGCAGCACTTCGGTCCGCCGCCGGCCTTACGCAGCTCGGACAGGTCGACACCGATGGTCTCGTAGCCCCGGTCGCGCAGCTTGCCGGCCAGGTCGGTGGCCTGCGCGGGCAGCACCACGTGCCGCCCGTCGCTGACCGCGTTGAGCCCCAGCACCTCGGCGTCGGCCATGGTGGCGTGCACCGCGTCGGGGAAGAGCCGGCGCAGCACGGCCTGGCTGCCGGGGGAGAACGCCTCGGGCAGGTACGCCACGGTCCGCTCGTCGAGCACGGTCAGCGCGGTGTCCAGGTGGTAGAAGCGCGGGTCGACGAGCTGCATGGTGATCACCGGGTAGCCGAAGACCTCCTGCAACTGGGCGTGCGAGGCGTGCGCGGTGCGGAAGCCGGTGCCGGCCAGCAGGTGGTCGCCGGCCAGCAGGACGTCACCCTCACCCTCGTTGACGTGCTTCGGGTCGTACATCTCGAAGCCGGCGGCCTCGAACCAGGCCCGGAACGCCGGTGCCTCGTCGGCGCGCTGCGGGTCCCGGAACTGCACGGCCATCGCCTTGCCGTCGATCACCGTGCCGCCGTTGGCGGCAAAGACCATGTCGGGCAGGCCGGGCACCGGAGTGATCTCCTCGACGGTGTGGCCCAGGTCCAGGTACGTCTGGCGCAGCTGCTCCCACTGCCGGACGGCGAGCGCGGCGTCGACCGGCGCGCTCGGGTCCATCCAGGGGTTGATCGCGTAGTCGACGGCGAAGTACGTCGGCCGGCACATCAACAGGCGCTGGCTGGTGGCGTCCATCGTCATTGTCCTGCTCCCAGGGGTCGGGCGCGCCGGCCACCGTGGCCCACGGGCTGGCGCCGTGGCTCAACGTTATGCGGGGTGAGCGACAGGATCCACCGTGAAGAGTTGCGCGGACCGAATATTCATTGCGTGTGGGCGGCCTGCGGCTGCGATTCGTTGCGCGAGGAGCGCGGCCGGGCCGGGTTGTGTCCCGGGCCACCGGTGGGCGGTGGGAGATCCGGACCCCGGACACACCTCAGGGGCGGCGAATCGCCGCCCCTGAGAGGGTGTCGCCCGGCCGGTGAACCACCGGGAAGTTCGGGCTGCCGGCGAACCGCCGGCGTTGCCGGTGCACCACCGGCGAGCGGAACAGTGCCCGCTAGAAACGGTCGACAAACTGTGAGTCAAGCCACTCGCGGAAGCGCTGCACCCAGTCGCCGTCGGTGGTCGGCCAGTCGAACCGACCGGTCATCGCCAGCACCCCGATCACCACGGCGGCCAGCCCGATCAGCATGCCGAAGAGCGCGTCGGTCTTGCCGGCGACGTGCCGGCGGCGGGTGGCCATCAGGCCGAGCACCGAGAGCACCGCGCCGAGTGCGCCGAGCCCGATGCCGTACCCGGCGAGCGTTCCGGTCAGCACGAACAGCGCACCGGCGACCGAGACGATCAGACCGAGGGTGGCGAGCAGGCTGGCCCGTGGCTTCGGGCCACGGGTCACCGGCGGCTCCGGCGCGGTCCGGTCCGGGGTGGGGTCGACCGGGCGGTCGGTGGTCACCCGGTCCGTCGTGTCCGTGTGCCGGGTGGCGCTGTCCAGCTCGGCGGTGGGCGTCGCGGCCCGGGTGTCCGTGTCGACCGGCCGCGCGGCGGCGGCTCGGGCGTCGGCGTCCACCGGGCGTGCGCCGCCGGGCCGGGTGTCGGGGTCGACCCGCTGTGCGGTGCTGGCCCGGGTGTCGGGGTCCACCGGACGTGTGGTGCTGGCCCGGGTGTCGGGGTCCACCGGACGTGTGGTGCTGGTCCGGGAGTCGGGGTCCACCGGACGTGCGGTGGCGGCTCGGGCCACTGCCGCCCGCTCGCTGGCCCGCCGCTCGGCCTCGCCTACCTGGTCGGCGCCGCTGCCGTACGTCGTCTGCTCGGCGTCCCGGTCGGTGACCGGGGTGTCACGGCCGTCCACGCGGCCGTCGAGGTTCTCGTCCCGCGTCGGTGCCGGCTCGGACCGGCGGGACAGCGAAGGAATCCTGACCACTACACACCTCCTGATGAATGCGTGGTGGCCGACGGAAGGGTGGCATCCACGCGGTACCACCTCGAAGTACCCCGCTGCGCGTTTCCTGACACCAATACCGGGTACGGGCGGCCGAGTCCGGTCTGGCCGCCGACCCGGCCGGACCCTCCGCCCTTGATCGACTCGACTTCAAGGAAGTCGGCCTTCTGCTCGGCTAGAGAGGCCCGACTTTCTTGAACCCGAGTGGATCACTGACGCGCGGGCGCGGCGGGTAGTACCCGCACCCCGGCCCGTTGCACGAACACCTCGCGCCTGTCGACGGCCAGGCCCTTGCCGTTCAGGACGTAGCCGGTCAGCCAGACCCAACCCTGGTACGTCGGGCGCGGGTCGACACTGACCAGTCGAAGACGCAGCGCCCGGTCGCCGGCGAACTGCACCGAGCACGCCTCGCCGATCAGCAGCAGGTCACCGGGTCTGAGGTCGATGTCGCCGGGCTTCGGGCCGGTCTTGCCGGGCTTGAGGTCGGTCATGTCGGCCAGTGCCCACGGTTGATCGGGATGCGGTGGCGGACCCGGCAGGGCAGCTCAGCGCCGCACCGGCACACCGTGCGCCAGCGCGTCCAACTCCAGACCGGCCCGTGTCGGCGGGCGAGGGTGAGCGCGGTGACCAGGAGATATTCGTTGTACGACACGCGCACGGCGGCGTCCTTCCCGAGGAATAGCGGCACCGACCCACCTGATAATGCGAATGGGTGCGGCAGCGGGCTATTGTCGACGCCATTCCCGACGCCACTCTGCTGGGATTCGCTGACGCGTGACAGCATGTTCCATGCTGGCCACCTTGCGCAATGTCTCCACCTGTCATAACCTCACCCCGCAATAGCGCACGATGAATGGACGATAAATGTGTGCGAGGCGAAACAATCGGCGTTGCAGGAGGAGAGCGGTGATGTTGCATGGCGGATGAAACAGGCGGTTCCACGGTCCCTCGACGGCAGCTCGGTCGGCTGCTCACGCAGCTCCGCGAGGATGCCTCGGTGACGATGGACGCCGCAGCCGAAGCGCTGGACTGCTCCCGGCAGAAGGTGTGGCGCATCGAGAAGGGGTTGGTTCCGGTCCGCGTGGTCGACGCCCGCGCGATGTGCGCCCTCTATCGAGTGTCCGACCCGATGCGGGAAATCGTCGCCGGGTTGGCAAAGGAGACTCGGGCCAGGGGTTGGTGGCATTCGTATGGCGATGTGGTCCCGTCGTGGTTCTCGCTGTACGTCGGCCTGGAATCGTCTGCCTCGCTGATTCGCCGATACGACGCCGAGTTGATCCCCGGGCTTCTGCAAACCCGCGAGTACGCCACCGAGCTGTTCCGCCGGAAGAACCCGACCATGCGCGCTGAGGACCGGGAGAAGCTGGTGGAGGTGCGGTTGCAGCGGCAGGGCATCCTCGTCCGCCGGCTGCCCCCCGCGCCCACCCTGCGGGTCGTGCTGAGCGAAGCCGTGCTGCGGCGCACCATCCCGATCGTCGGGCGATGGTTCGGCAGTTGCGCCACCTGCTCGACGTGGCCGCGCTGCCGACCGTGAGCCTGCGGGTGCTGCCGCTCGCCGCCGGCCCGCCGCTGGCCAGCGAGACCGGCACCTTCGTCCTGCTGGACTTTCCGCAGGCGTTCGGCCGGGCGTCCACCGAGCCGACCACCGTCTACCTGGAGAACATCACCGGGGCTCTCTATCTGGACAAGCCGACCGAGGTCGCCGCCTTCGAACATGTCTGGTCGGACCTGGAGGCGCTCGCGTCAGGTGAGGCAGAATCAGAAAAATTGATCACTTCGATCATCGAGGAGCATCATGACTGACCTTGCCGGTGCGACCTGGCGCAAGAGCACCCGCAGCGGCGGGAGTGGCGGTGACTGCGTAGAGGTGGCCGACAACCTGCCCGGCGTGGTGGGTGTGCGGGACAGCAAGGACCCGACCGGGCCGGCGCTGGCCTTCACCCCGGTCACCTGGGCCACGTTCGTCAGTGACGTCAAGGGGCGACACCACTGCTGATCCGGCGCGGCTGGCTATCCTTGGCACCCGTGCCAGAGGGACACACGATCCACCGCCTGGCGGCCCGGCACGCCGAGCTGTTCGCCGGGGACAAGCTGCACGCCACCAGCCCACAGGGCCGCTTCGCCGAGGGCGCCGCCCGGCTCTCCGGGTCGGTGCTGGAAACCACCGAGGCGTACGGCAAGCACCTGCTGCACCACTACGCGGGTGAGCTGACGGTGCACGTACACCTCGGGTTGTACGGCAAGTTCACCGACGGGCCGGGAGCGCCGCCCGACCCGGTCGGTCAGTTGCGGCTGCGGCTGACCAGCGACCGGCACTGGCTCGACCTGCGCGGCCCCACCGCCTGCGAGCTGCTCACCCCACCCGAGGTGGCCGCGCTCCGCGACCGCCTCGGGCCGGACCCGCTGCGCGCCGACGCCGACCCGGAGCGGGCGTACGCCCGGATCTCGCGCAGCCCCACACCCCTCGCCGCGCTGCTGCTGGACCAGTCGGTGGTGGCCGGCACCGGCCTGATCTTCGTGACCGAGGCGCTGTTCCGGGCCGGACTGCCACCGAGGATGCCCGGTCGAGGGCTGAGCCGGGCCGGCTGGGACGCGCTCTGGCTCGACCTGGTCGGCCTGATGCGCCTCGCGGTCCAGCAGGGCCGGATCGACACCGTCCACGACGCGCACCTGCCCGAGACGATGGGCCGGCCGGCCCGGGTTGACCGGCACGGCGGCGAGGTGTACGTCTACCGCCGCCCCGGGGCACCCTGTCACGTCTGCGACGCCGAGATCAGTCGCGGCGAACTGGCCGGCCGCAACCTCTACTGGTGCCCCACCTGCCAGGCCGCCTGACCCGGGCCACAGACCGCGACCGCCGCCTCCGCTGCGTGAGCACTTCGCCCGCTCAGGTAGCCGGACCGCCGCCCGGACGCGCTCGGATGGGTTCCTCGGGTGGGGCAGCGCGCGGGGGCCTGATCCGGTGTGACGTGACCGGAATTGACAGTCGGCCGGCCTGCGGAGCAGGGTTGAGAAGTGACAACGATGTCAACGGACGTAACGGGAGAAATTGCACCGGACGGGCCAGCCCGGGTGTGCCTTTCCGTTGACAATGTCCCGGCGCGGACTTGGTCCGCCGCCAATCCTGGCCGGATGTCCCTTTCCTACCCGACGGTGACCAGCTGATGACCGACGTGCCCCAACCCAACGCCGAAACGACCCCCGCTCCTGCCGGGTCACCGGATCTGCCTGGTCTGGACGAGTTCCTCGTCGACCAGACCCGGACACTGCTCGACACGGCCCGCCGCTCGGTCCGCCCCGAGGGCGGCTTCTGGTGGCTGACCGACGACCGCACCCCGGATCGCGGCGAACCTGTCTTCACCTGGATCACCTGCCGGATGACCCACGTGGCCGCCCTCGCCCACCGCAACGGCGATCCAGCCGCCGCCGCCCTGGTCGACCACGGCATCGCCGCGCTCGACACACTGCTGCGCGACGACCGGTACGGCGGTTGGTTCAGCGCGGTGGACCAGCAGGGAACGCCCGTCAACGACCGCAAGGCCGGCTACGACCACGCGTTCGTGCTGCTCGCCGCGTCCAGCGCCGCCCGCGCCGGACGGCCCGGCGCGGACCGGTTGCTCGCCGACGTGCTGGCCGTCGTCCGGGACCGGTTCTGGGACGACGACGCCGGGGCGGTCCGCGAGTCGTGGAACCGCGACTGGACGGTCACCGAGGACTACCGCGGCGCCAACAGCAGCATGCACATGGTCGAGGCGTTCCTCGCCGCTGCCGCCGCCACCGGGGACGCGAGCTGGGCCGACCGGGCCCTGCGGATCGCCACCCACCTGGTGCACGGCGAGGCGGCCCGGCACGACTGGCGGCTGCCCGAGCACTTCACCGCCGACTGGACGCCGCTGCCCGACTACAACCGGGACCAGCCGGCGGACCCGTTCCGGCCGTACGGCTCCACCATCGGGCACTGGCTGGAGTGGGCCCGGCTGCTGCTGGAGTTGGAGGCGGTCCTGCCGCACCCACCCCGCTGGCTGCTCGCCGACGCCCGCGCCCTGTTCGCCGCCGCCGTGCGCCGCGGCTGGGCCGTCGACGGCGCTGACGGTTTCGTCTACACGATCGACTGGGACGACCGGCCGGTGGTGCGCTCCCGGATGCACTGGGTGCTCGCCGAGGCCATCGGCGCTGCGGTCACCCTCAGTCGCCGCACCGGGGACGCGGTCTACGCCGACTGGTACCGGGTCTTCTGGGCGTACGCCCAGCGCACGCTCATCGACCAGACCGGGTGGCGGCACGAGCTGGACCCGGGGAACCTGCCCGCCGACACGGTCTGGCACGGCCGGCCGGACGTCTACCACGCGTACCAGGCGGTGCTGCTGTCCCGCTCGGCGCGCGCGCTCGGCGGCCCCGGCCCGCTCGCACCGGGGGAGGAGAGCGCGTGATCGTCGTCGCGGGTGAGGCACTGATCGACCTGGTGGTCACCGCCGACGGAGAGCGGGCCGTGCCCGGTGGTTCGCCGGCAAACGTCGCGGTCACCCTGGCCCGGCTCGACCAGCCGGTACGGCTGCTGGCCCGGCTGGGCGCCGACGAGTACGGCCGGCAGGTAGCTGAGCACCTGGCCGGCAACGGGGTGGACCTGGGCTGGGCGGTCAAGGCCGACCAGCCCACCTCGGTGGCGGTGGCCACAGTGAACGCCGCCGGACAGGCCAGCTACGAGTTCCGACTGGCCGGTGCTGCGGACTGGCAGTGGACCCCGCAGGAGCTGCCCGAGTTGGCCGACTCGGCGGCGATCGCGCTGCACACCGGGTCGCTCGCGCTCGCGCTGGCCCCGGGTGCGGAGGCGCTGGAGGGCCTGCTCGCCCGGGAACGCCAGCGGGACGGGCTGACCGTCTCCGTCGACCTCAACCTGCGGCCGAGCATCGTCACCGACCGGGCCGCGGAGCAGGAGCGGGTCCGCCGACAGGTGCCCCTCGCGCACCTGGTCAAGGCCAGCGACGAGGACCTGGCCTGGCTCTACCCGGACCGGCCGGTGGCCGAGGTGATGACCGAGTGGCGGGCGGCCGGCGTGTCCTGCGCGGTGGTGACCCGGGGTGGCGACGGCGCCTGGCTGCTCGCACCCGACGGCTCGCTGTACGAGGAGCCAGCCGTCCGCACGGTCGTGGTCGACACGTCGGCGCCGGCGACTCGTTCACCGGCGGCCTGCTGGCCGCGTTGGCCGACCTCGGCGCGCTCGGTGACCGGCCGGCCGAACGGCTCGCCGCGGTGACCGAGCCGCAGTGGGGTGCGGTGCTGCGGCAGGCCGCCACGGTGGCCGCGTTGACCTGCGGCCGGCCAGGTGCCGACCCACCCCGCCGAGCCGAGGTCGACGCCCTGCTCGGGGCCTAGCAACCCCGAGCCCTGCTCGGGGCCTGGCAACCCCGGTTACCTGGCGGGCGCGCGACGAAGCGTGTCTGGCCGGCCGGCGGCGGTGACCGTCAGTCACCGCTGCCGGCAAGGACCCGTTAGTGAGCCGTATACCTCAGCGGTATAAATATGACTCTGAGGTATGCCGCTCTCGACACCCGGTGCGGCGGGCCCAGCCCGACGCACGCCGGAGGTCGCGTGCCCGGACCGACCCGCTAGGAGGCGGACAGGCCCCGCTGGAGCAGCCTCGTGGGAAGCACCGTGGTGGTGGGCGGGGCGTCGTCGCCGGCGATGCGGTTGAACAGCCGCTCGGTGGCGACCCGCGCCAGCTCCCGGGTGTCGTACCCGACGACGGTCAGCGGCCGGGGCATCAGGTGGGCCAGCTCGAAGTCGTCGAAGCCGACCAGCGCCGCGGCACTGCCCCGCCGGTGCAGCTCCTGGAGCGCCCCGACGGTGAGCCGGTTGTTGGCGCAGAAGAAGGCGGTGGGCGGGTCCGGGAGGTCGAGCAGCGCGGCGACCGCGCGGCCGGCCTCCTCGGGCGCGATGAGCCGCTCGCGCAGCAGTGCCTGGTCCGGCTCGACCCCGGCGGCGGCCAGCGCGGCCCGCGCCCCGGCCAGCCGGTCCCGCATGGTGGGCACGCTGGGCGCGCCGAGCAGCAGGCCGACCCGGCGGTGCCCCTCGTCGAGCAGCGCGGCGACCCCGGCCTGGCTGCCACCCCGGTTGTCCAACAGCACCGCGTCGGCCTGTAGCCCCTGCGGCGGCCGGTCCAGGAACACCACAGGCATGCCCAGTTCGACCTCCCGGCGCAGGAACGAGTGGTCGAGGCCGGCCGGCACCACCAGCAGGCCGTCGACCCGGCGCTGGGTGAAGTCCTGGAGCAGGGCGCGTTCCCGCTCCGGGTCCTCCTCCGACGACGCGGTGATCAACATCGTGCCGTGGGCGGCGGCGATCTCGGCGGCCACGCTGGCGATGGTCGCGTAGAACGGGTTCGCGATCTCCTCGATGAGCAGCCCGACGGTGGCGTTGAGCTGGCGCGAGCGCAGGTTACGAGCGATGTCGTTGCGCCGGAAGCCCAGCTCGGCGATGGCCGCCAGCACCCGGCTGACCAACTCCTGCCCCACCGGTTCGTCGTTGACCACCCGGGAGACCGTCTTCAGGCTGACGTCGGCGCGCCGGGCCACGTCGACCATCGTGGGGCGCCGACGTGTGGCCGGCCGGGTCGGGGTTTGGGTCACGGGGTGGTCCTCCACGGCGGGCGCGGGTCAGCGGGCGAGCGCGGCGAGCGCGTCCACCGCTTTTCGGGCGGCGATCAGCACCGGATCCCACACCGGCGCGTACGGCGGAGCGTAGCCCAGGTCCAACGAGGTCATATCGTCCACGGTCATGCCGTTCCACAGGGCCACGGCCAGCGTGTCGATCCGTTTGGCCGCCTCGGACCAACCGACGATCTGCGCGCCGAGCAACCGGCCGCTGGGCCGCTCGGCGATCAGCTTGACGGTCATCGGCCGGGCACCGGGATAGTAGCCGGCCCGGCTGGTCGACTCGGCGATCACTGAAACGAATTCGAAGCCGGCGGCGGTGGCCTCCCGCTCACGCAGCCCGGTCCGACCCACCTCCAGGTCGCAGACCTTGGTCACCGCCGTGCCGATCACGCCCGCGAAGGTGGCGTACCCGCCGCCGATGTTGATCCCGGCGACCCGGCCCTGCTTGTTGGCGTGGGTGCCCAGCGGCACGTGCACCGGCAACCCGCTGACCCGGTGCAGCGTCTCCACGCAGTCACCGGCCGCCCAGACCCCGGGCAGCTCCGGCACCCGCATCCGGCGGTCCACCCGAACCGCGCCGGTCGGCCCCAGCGGCAGCCCGGCGGCTTGGCGAGCGCGGTGTTGGGGCGTACGCCGAGGCCCAGGACCACGACGTCGGTCGGGATCGGCCCCTCGGCGGTGACCACGGCGGACACCCGGCCGTCCCGCTGCTCCAGGCCGCTCACCGGCAGGCCGGTGCGGATCGTGACGCCGAGGCCGCGCATCGCGTCGGCGACCAGCTCGGCCATGTCGCCGTCGACTGTCGCCATCGGCTGTTGAGCCGCCTCGACCAGGGTCACCGAGAGGCCGCGTTGGATCAGGGCTTCGGCGATCTCGACGCCGATGTACCCGCCGCCGACCACCACCGCCCGGCGTGGCCGTGGATCGGCGTCCAGCCAGTCGCGCAGGGCCGCACCGTCGTCGAGGATCTGCATGCCGAACACGCCGTCCGCGTCGGTGTCCGCCCACGGTGGCCGCACCGGCACCGCGCCGGTGGCGTACACCAGGTCGTCGAAGCGCTCGCGGACCTCGCCGCCGCCGTCCAGGTCCCGGGCCACCACCTCGCGGCGTTCCAGGTCGATGCCGGTGACCTCGTGCCGCATCCGGACGTCCATCGCGTACTCGGTCCGGAACGTCTGCGGATCGCGGGCGATCAACGCCTCCGGGCCGGGCACCAGACCACTGATCCAGTACGGGATGCCGCACGCCGAGTAGGAGGTGAAGTGGCCCCGTTCGAAGACCATGATCTCCAGGTCGTCAGCGTTTCGGCGACGTCGGGCCTGAGATGCCGCCGACATGCCGGCGGCATCCCCGCCGATGACGATCAACCGTTGCGCCACGGGTTCATCCTGTCACGCGGTGATCAGCCGCGGGTCTGCCGCGCGACGTCCTGCACCACGTCGGTGAGTCGTCCGGTGCGTTCGAAGACCGCGCGCTGCCGCGCCGCGCCGCTGCCGTGCCGGCGCAACCCACCCAGCAGGTCGATCACCTCGGCCCAGTCGCCGTGCTGCTCAAGCGCCGGCCGCATCCGTTCCACGAACCGGTCCAACAGCTCCCAGGCCGGGCGCACCTCGCCTGTGGTGACGTCGACGGCGTCGCCTTCCAGGCCGTCGTGGGCGGCCCGCCAGTGCGCGCCGACCAGCAGGTGGTGGTCGGTCCGCAGCGCCGGCCGGCCGGCCTCGACGTCCGCCATGGCGGTGGCCACCAGTGCCCGGACCAGCGCGGCGACCAGCACCGCGTCGTCCACCGACGGGCAGACGTCGCCGATCCGCAGCTCGACCGTCGGGTACTTCGCCGACAGCCGGGCGTACCAGTAGAGCATCCCCTCGTCGAGCATCACCCCGCTGGAGATCAACTGGCGGATCAGCCGCTGGTAGTGCTCGTGCGACTCCAGCCACGGCGTCGGGGCCACCGACGGCCAGCGCTCCCACTCCACCGAGCGCCAACTGGCGTAGCCGGTGTCCTCGCCACCGGCGAACGGCGAGTTGACGGTGACCGCGTGCAGCATCGGCAGCCACGGTCGGACGTGGTTGAGCACCTGCACGCCGGTCTCCGGGTCGGGCACGCCCACGTGCACGTGCATGCCGTTGTTGCCCGGGCCGGGCACCAGCAGCCGGAACCGCTCGATCATCCGGTCGAAGCGGGGCTTGTCCACCACCGGCGGCACCGGACCGTCCACCGGGCCGGTGCCGATGGCGAGCAGGCGTACGCCGGCCCGTTCGGCGGCGTCGGCGAGTGCCCGGCGCAGCACGCTGAGGGAGTGCCTGATCGACGAGAGCTCCAGGCCGGGCGGGCTGCCGATCTCGATCTGACTGGTCTGGAACTCCCGCTCCACCTGCCCGTGCAGCTCGGCTGGCACCTGCTCCATGACCAGGTCGACGGCCGGAACCGCGGCCCCGGTGTGCGGGTCGACGAGCAGGAACTCCTCCTCGACACCCACGGTGAGCAACCCGGTCGCCGCAGCCGTTCCGCTGGCCGCCTCCGCCACCTGACCGGTCATCGACACCACCGTCCGTTCCTACCGTTCGCGGTCCGTCCGCGTCGGTCCGTCGTTGGTTACCCAACGTGGCGATGCCGGGAAACGTGGCGGCGGTACGTCGTACCGGGGCAGGCCGCCGGATTTCGACGGGGCGACGTGACAGTGGGTCCTATGCTGGGCCCGTGCCGGTGTCGCTGGGCTTTGTCGGGGTCGCGTGGGTGTCCGCGTTTGCCCAGCTCACTCTGCTCGCCGGCCGCCCGGCCGACCTGCTCGCGGGTGCCGCGTTGACCGCCCTGGTGCTGCTCGCCGTGGTGCTGGCGGCCCGGGTGCTCGGCCGTTCGGGTCGCCGCGCCGGCCGCGCTGGTCG
>NZ_JAEVHL010000189.1 GCF_016803395.1 Micromonospora tarensis
CCGTCGACCGGGCCGGCCGCTAGGGGGTACGCCCACCGGCGCGTCGACAGGCGTAGGACGAGCGCGCTGAGGAGCACCGCGGCGGCCAGCGCGGCGAGGTGCGCCTCGTGGTGCACCGGCGGCACGATCCGCAGCAGGGTGAGCACCCCGAGGGTGAGCGCGGCGGCCAGCCAGAGCCGCCCGGTGGCCCGGACCGTGGCCGACCGGGGCAGTGCGGCCAGTAGCAGGGCGGGCGTGCCCACCGCCACGACGGCGGCCAGGCCGAGCACCGGCCAGAGCCAGCCGAGCCGGTCCCGGCCGAAGCCGAGCAGCACCTGGTCGGTGAGCCAGCCACCGGTCTGGGTGGCCACGGTGACCGCCACCGTCCAGCAGCCGACCAGCACGGCCGTGACCACCGCCCAGGGGGAGCCGCGGTCGCCGACTCCGGGATGCGCAGGTTGACCTTGCATCCGAGAACCTTACGACCACGTCGAATGGTTTCGAATCGACCGTCGCGTCACGGAACACCGAAGAGCCGCGCAGATCTTGGACAGTTTCCGTCAGCGGCTGACGGAAACTGTCCAAGATCTCCGGCCGGTCGACGTGGAACCGAGCCGTGCGGGGCGGGCGGCGAATGTCGACCTGGTGACGCGGCGGTTACCGTGGACGGGTGCGCGACCCCAATATCTCCCGATCCGTCGCCGGTCAGCTCTCGCCGGTCCGCCGCGCCGCCGACCTGCGTCGACTGCGCGGCGAGCGCTTCGACGTGCTGGTCATCGGCGGTGGGGTGACCGGTGCCGGTGCCGCCCTGGACGCGGCGTCCCGGGGCCTGAAGGTGGCCCTGGTCGAGGCACGGGACCTCGCCTCGGGCACCTCCAGCCGGTCCAGCAAGCTCATCCACGGTGGCCTGCGCTACCTGGAGCAGTTGGAGTTCCACCTGGTCCACGAGGCGCTCACCGAACGCGGCCTGCTGGCCACCCGACTCGCGCCGCACCTGGTCCGCCCGGTGCCCATCCTGGTGCCGCTGCCGGCCGGGCGGGGCCTGCGGGACCTGCCGGCGCGGATCTTCCGCCGCTCGTACTACGGCGCCGGGGTGGCCGCCTACGACGCCTTCGCCGGGGTCTTCGGCGGTGGCCGGGGGATGCCGCTGCACCGTCACCTGACCCGGGAGGGCGCTCGGCGGATCTTCCCGAGCCTGCGGGCCGACGCGCTGGCCGGGGCGATCCGCTACTACGACGGGCAGGTCGACGACGCCCGGCTGGTGGTGACCCTGGCGCGCACCGCCGCCAGCCTCGGCGCCACCGTGGTGAGCAGTGCCCGCGCCGTCGGGCTGATCCGGCAGGCGCGTGAGGTGACCGGTGTGCGGGTCCGGGACCTGGAGGCGCCGGCGGGTTCGCCGGACGCGGAGTTCGAGGTGCACGCCCGTACCGTCATCGCCGCCACCGGGGTGTGGAGCGACGACATGTCCCGGATGCTCAACGACGTGGGTCTGCGGCCCGGCGTCCGGGTCCGCGCCTCCAAGGGGGTGCACCTGGTGGTGCCCCGCTCGGCGATCACCGGCGAGACCGGGCTCATCCTGCGCACGGCGAGTTCGGTGCTCTTCGTCATCCCGTGGGGCGGGCACTGGATCATCGGCACCACGGACACCGACTGGCGGCTGGACCGGTCCCACCCGGCCGCCTCGGCCCGCGACATCGACTACCTCCTGGAGCAGGTCAACGTCGTCCTGGACCGGCCGTTGACCACCGCCGACATCGAGGGCGTCTACGCCGGGCTGCGCCCGCTGCTGGCCGGCGAGGCCGACTCCACCTCGAAGCTCTCCCGCGAGCACGCGGTCTTCGAGCCGATGCTCGGGCTGCTGCTGGTCGCCGGCGGCAAGTACACGACGTACCGGGTGATGGCTTCCGACGTGGTCGACCGGGCGGTCCGTCGGCTGGGCGGCGCCCGCTCGTCGCGCACCGCCGACCTGCCGCTGCTCGGTGCCGACGGGTACCCGTCCATGTGGCGGGACCGAGCCGACCTGGCCCGCCGGCACGGGGTGCCGGTGGGTGTGGTGGAGCACCTGCTGGAGCGGTACGGCACCCTGACCCTGGACCTGCTGGCCCTGATCGACGCCGACCCGCTGCTGGCGTCTCCGCTGGCCGGCGCTCCGGAGTATCTGGCGGCGGAGGTCACCTACGCGGCGCAGGCCGAGGGTGCGCTGCACCTGGAGGACGTGCTGACCCGGCGGACCCGGATCTCGTTCGAGACCAGCCACCGGGGGCTGGAGTCGGCGGAGCACGCGGCCGAGTTGATGGGCGCGGTGCTCGGGTGGGACGCGACCACCCGGGCGCGCGAGGTCGAGCACTACCGGGCCCGGGTGGAGGCGGAGCGGCAGTCCCAGTTGATGCCGGACGACGCCGCCGCCGACGCGGCCGGCTCGGCGCCCGGACGTCCGGGGGTACGCCGCTGATCGGGGCGACGACGATCAGGCGGAGCTGCGGCCGTCCGCTCGGTGACGAATTGTAACGTTACCAATGGGTAACTATCGATACCGGCCCGGATGGTGGTTTCGGACGCTACCTACGCTGAGGTAGGTTTCCGCCCGTGCTACCCCGCGCGCGCCCTCGTCTCCTCGCACCCCTCCTTGCCCTCGCGCTCGTCGGCACCCTGACCGGGTGCTCGCTCTTCGAGCGCGACGCGCCGAACAAGCCGGTGGCGCAACCGTCCGCCGGCGTGGCAGGTGGCGCGTCGCAACTGGAGATCCCCACCACGGTCGCCGCCGGCCAGGTCAGCCTGATCCAGCGGCTCGGCGAGGACGGCCCGCTGCGGACCCTGAGCGTGGAGCGCGACGGCGCGTGGCAGTGCGTCGACTGCGCCGGTGACGGGGTCACCTCCCGGGGCACCCTCGCCGCGGAGCTGACCGAACGACTCCAGGTGCTGCTCGCCAACCCGGCGCTGGCCGACGAGACCGATCAGGCCCGGCGGTACCGGACCACCTGCATCGACGCGCTGACGTCCAGCCTGATCACCTCGACCGGGCTGATCACCTCCCAGGACTGCCCGGGTGAGGAACGCACGCCGGTCGCCGGGGAGATCCTGCTGCTGCTCACCCAGGCCACCCCGGCCGAGATCAAGGGCTGACCGCAGCCGCTCAGAGCACCTTCCCCGGGTTGAGCAGGCCAGCCGGGTCGAGCGCCGACTTGATCGCCTGATGCACCCGCACCCCGACCGGTCCGATCTCCCGGGCCAGCCAGTCCCGCTTGAGCAGCCCCACCCCGTGCTCGCCGGTGCAGGTGCCACCCAGGTCCAGGCCGAGCCGCATGATCTCGTCGAACGCCCGCCGGCCCCGCTCTACACTCACCGGATCGGCCCGGTCGACCACGATGTTCGGATGCATGTTGCCGTCCCCGGCATGCCCCACCACGCCGATCGGCACCGCGCACTCGGCCGCGATCCGGGCCACCCCGTCCAGCAGCGCGGCGAGCGAACCGCGCGGCACGGCCACGTCGTCGATCACCAGACCGCCGTTGCCGCCCGGATAGGCGTCGGCGGCGAACTTCTCCATCGCCGGATGAGCCAGCCGGCGAGCCTGCAGCAGCGCCGCCGCCTCCACCGCGTCGGTGGCCGCGTAGACCTCGTCGGCGCCCACGGTCTCGCACACCTGGGCCAGGGCGGCCAGATCGTCCGCCGCCCGGGTGCCGGTGTCCACGGCGGCCAGCAACAGCGCCTGCGCGTCGGTCCGCAGCCCCATCGGCTGGTACGCCTCGATCGCCCGCAGGTGGGTCTGGTCGAGCAGTTCCAGCAGGCTGGGGGTGAGGCCGCGGGCGGCGATCTCGGCCACCGCCGCGCCGGCCGTGGCGGTGGACGGGAAGACCGCCACCACTGTCAACGACTCGGCCGGGGCGGGCCGCAGCGCCACGGTCACCTCGGTGATCACCCCGAGGGTGCCCTCCGAGCCGACGAAGAGCCGGGTCAGGTCGTAGCCCGCCACCCCCTTGGCCGTCCGCCGCCCGGTGCGCAGCACCTCACCGGAGGCGAGCACCACCTCCAGGCCGAGCACGTACTCCGTGGTCACGCCGTACTTCACACAGCACATGCCACCGGCGTTGGTGGCCACGTTGCCGCCGATGGTGGACGACTCCCAGGAGCCGGGGTCCGGCGGGTACCAGAGCCCCTGCTTGGCCACCGCCCCGGCCAACGCCGCGTTGACCACCCCCGGCTGGACCACAGCGATCCGGCTCACCGGGTCGATCTCCCGGATCTCGTCCATCGCGACGGTGCTGAGGATCACCGCGCCGTCGACCGCGTTCGCCGCGCCGGCCAGCCCGGTCCGCGCGCCCTGCGGCACCACCGGTACGCCGTGCCGCGCCGCCGCCCGGACAACGGCGACCACCTGCTCGGTGCTGCGCGGTCGGGTCACCACCAGTGGGTTGCCGGCGGCGCACAGGTCGGCCTCGTCCCGCTGGTGCGTCCGCAGCAGGTCCGGGTCGGTGAGCACGGCGTCGTCGCCGAGCGCGGCGCGCAGGTCGTCGAGCAGAGTGGTGGGGGCCATGCAGCCGAGGCTAGGTCGCCGGTCGACAATCATCAACGCGATCAACTGCGCGGGATAGTTTGGGCGTCATGCTCTACCTGGACCGACCGGCCTGGCCGTGGCGCGGTCGCCTCTGGTCGCACCTGATCAGCGACGTCTCCTACGCCGAACTGCACGCCTTCGCCGAGACCCTCGGCGCGCCCCGGCGTGGCTTCGACCGGGACCACTACGACATCCCGGCGGACCGGTTCCCGGCGGCGGTGTGGCTCGGCGCCCGGGTGGTGCCGAGCCGGGAACTGGTCCGGTTGCTCCGTGCCGCCGGGCTGCGCCGCCCGAAACACCTGGTCAGGCAGGGTTCTCAGGCTCCCCGGTGAGCGCCGCCAGCTCACCGCGCACGTTGTCCCGGGCGGGTTGCTCCCAGCGGCTGGCCAGCGGCGGCAGCCGGTAGAGCGCGGGCAGCGCCAGCAGGCCGGTCAACACCGCGGCCCGCCCAGCCCGGAAGGCCGGCTCCGGCACGTGGGCGTACTCCCGACGGATCGCCGTCGCGTAACGCTGGTACGCCGCCGGCGGCGCGGCGAGCACGGCCAGGTCCGCATCGCAGAGCAGGGCGCCATCCCGGTCATCAGTGGCCACCGTGTGCCCGGCGGTGAGCAGCACCAGCCGGCGGACCTCGGCCACCGCGGGTGCTGGCACCCCGAGCCCGGTGAGCACGCTCTCGGCCAGTGCCGCGCTGTCCCGTTCGTTGGCGTCACCGCCGGCCCGGGGGTCGTAGACCGCGTCGTGGTACCAGGCCGCCAGCCGCACCAGGTCGGCGCGAGCGGCCAGGTCGGCGTGCCGGTCCAGCACGTCGAGCACCGCCGTCAGGTGGGTCAGCGTGTGGTAGTGCCGGTGCGGCTCCCGCCACCTGACGATCAGCTCCTCGCCGGCCCGGGTGGTAGCCGGATCCGGTCTCGCGCCGGCACCCCGGGCCGCCGCCCGCCACCGGTCCAACAGATCAGCCACCGCCCGAGTCTGCCGCATCCGTCCGCGACGCGCCGGAAGGGAGGATTCAGCGGGCGCACCACGGGTAGTCGCGCCCATGGCCGTGGCCCGGGACAAGCGACCTCCGTGGGTGCGACGTACCGCGCTGCGCGACGGGCTGGTCGACATAGACGGCGCGCGGATCGCCGAGGCCACCGAGGAGCTGCGCCACCGTGGTCGCGCCACCCTGCATGACCGGCTGCACCGGGTGCGGATGGCCGGCGGACTCGCGGTGCAGGCCGGGCTGGCCGCCGGCCTCGCGTACCTGATCTCGCACAAGGTGCTCGGCAACCCGCAACCGGTCTTCGCGCCGATCTCCGCGGTCGGCACCCTGGCCGCGTCGGTCGGCCAGCGGTTCCGCCGCACGGTGGAGCTGATCGTCGGGGTCGGCATCGGGGTGGCCATCGGCGACTTCCTGATCTACCTGCTCGGCACCGGGGCGTGGCAGCTCGGCCTGGTGGTCACTGTGGCGATCCTGCTCACCATCTTCGCCGGGGCGAGCGTGGCGATCGTCATCCAGGCGGCGGCCACAGCGGTGCTGATCGTCACGCTGAGCCCGTCCACCCAGAACCTGGAGATCCCCCGGTTCGTCGACGCGTTCCTCGGCGGCGGGATCGCGCTGCTGGTCACGGCGGTGCTGTTGCCGCTGAACCCGCTCCGCGTGCTCAACCGGGCGGCCCGCCCCGCGCTGGATCTGCTCGCCGCCCAGCTCGACGTCACCGCCGACGGGCTGCGCAACCGGGACCGGGCCAGCATCCAGCGGGCGCTGGATCGGCTGCGCAACAACAAGGAGGAGCTGGCCACCCTGTCCGAGGCGATCGAGGGCGCGAAGGAGACGGCCACCCTCTCCCCGGCCCGTTGGCACCGCCGTGGCGAGTTGACCCACTACGCGGAGGCGGCCGACCCGATCGACCGGGCGATGCGCAACACCGGCACCCTGATCCGCCGGTCCGTCACGCTGATCGAGGACGAGGAGCCGGTGCCCGATCCGATGCCGGACGCGATCGGTCACCTCGCCGAGTCGGTCCGGCTGCTCAAGCACGAGTTCGCCGTCGGCGAGGAGCCGGAGAAGGCCCGGGAGCGGTCACTGCGCGCGGTCAGCGAGGCCGGCCGGGCGTACGGCGCGGGGGTCGGCTTCTCGGGCAGCGTGGTGATCGCCCAGGTCCGCACCACCGCGAGCGACCTGCTGGTCGCCTCCGGCATCGATCAGGAGGAGGCGAACCGGTGGATCCGCACCGCCTTCGGCGAGCAGGAGCGGCCGGTCGGTGAACCCGCCGAGCCCGGCGAGGCGCCCAAGCCACCCACCGCCCCGCCGGTCGGCTGAGCGCGGCCCGGCACCGGCCGTGCCTCAGGCCAGCTCGGCCAACGCGGCGAGCAGCCGGTCCACCTGGGCGGCCGTGCTGCCCAGACCGAGGCTGGCGCGCAGCGCGGTCGGCGGCAGATCCCGCCGGCCGGTACGCCGCGCCGCCTCGCTGAGCAGCCGCCGGGCCAGCGGGTGCGCGCAGAACAACCCGTCCCGTACGCCGATGTGGTGCTCGGCGGCCAGCCGGGTGGCCACCTCGGTGGAATCCCGTCCGGCGACCACGAACGAGACGATGCCCACCCGGGGCGCGTCCGGGCCGAAGGTGCGCAGCTCCACCACGTGCGGCAGGGCGGCGATGCCGGTCCGCAGCCGGGTCAGCAGCGTCTGCTCGTGAGCGGCCAGCGCGGCCTGGTCGGCGGCACCGAGCGCCGCGCACACGGCCGCCAGCGCCACCGCGCCGAGCAGGTTCGGGGTGCCGCCCTCGTGCCGCGCCGGGCCGGTCGCCCAGGTCACATCGTGGGTGGCCGGCGACGTGGCTGGTGGCCCCGCCGCCGGCCAGGTACGGCGGGGCGTCGTCCAGCCAGTCCGCGCGACCGATGAGCACGCCCGCGCCGAACGGCGCGTACAGCTTGTGCCCGGACACGGCCAGGTAGTCGACGTCGAGCGTGCGCAGGTCGACGGGGGCGTGCGGGGCGAGTTGCGCGGCGTCGAGCACGATCCGGGCGTTGTGCCGGTGGGCCACCCGGGCCAACTCGGCGACCGGCCACCGCTCCCCGGTCACGTTGCTCGCGCCGGTCACCGCGACCAGCACCGGCAGCGCCGGGTTGCTGCCCCGGCGCAGCTCGGTGAGGGCCGCGGCGAGGTCGCGTACCGCCCCGGCGGGATCGGCGGGCACCGGCAGCCGCACCGAGCCGCGTGGCCAGGGCAGCAGGTTGGCGTGGTGCTCGGCGGCGAAGGTGACCACCGTGGTGCCGGCCGGTAGCGCCCGCCCCAGCAGGTTGAGCGCGTCAGTCGTGTTGCGGGTGAAGATCACGTGGTGGCCGGCGCCGGCCCCGAAGAAGTCGCCGATCGTCTGCCGCGCCTGCTCGTAGGCGAGGGTGCAGCGCCGGGACAACGCGCCCGCGCCGCGGTGCACGCTGGCGTACCAGGGCAGCAGTTCGGCCACCGCGTCGGCGGCGGCCCGCGCGCACGGCGCGCTGGCCGCGTAGTCCAGGTTGATCTCACCCGGTACGCCGAGGACGTCGAGCGGCCCCGACGAGGCCGGCGTGGGCGCGGCGTCGAGGTGGGTGGGCAGCGAGGGGACGAGGGTGACGGGCACGCCGGAACCTCCGGGGTCAGGGACCCCGGGTGCGGCATCGGGACGGGGTCCGCGCTTGCCCAGCACACCGATCGGGCTGGGCCCGGTCATCACCCGGGGCACCCCACCGCGAACTCGACGAGGGTTGCCGGCCAGCAAGCCGGGGCTTGACGCTGGCGCTCGTGACCTGCCGGCAGCATAGCGGCTGCCGATGCGGCCGGACCAGCCGGCAGCGGATGGCTACGCTGACCGCATGGCCGACACCCCACCCGGTTCACCGCTGCCGTCGTCGCCCGCGCCCACCGGCCCGCCGGTCGGACCGGCGCCCCGGATGCCGCTGCGCCGACTGGGCTGGCGGCGGTTCCTGGTGCTGGCCGGGGTGGTGCTGCTCATCGCCGCGTGCGCGGTGTTCATGGTCTTCACGCTCGGTCAGTCGCTCGGTGCGCAGGCGCTGCTGATCGGGGTGGTCGCCGCCATCCTGCCGGTCCCGGTGCTGGTCGCCTGCTTCCTCTGGCTGGACCGGTACGAACCGGAGCCGCTGAAATATCTGATCTTCTGCTTCGCCTGGGGCGCGTTCGTCTCCACCGCCGCCTCGCTCACCGTGAACGACTTCGCCGCCAGCCGCTTCGCCGACTGGGGCCTGCCGTCGGCGCTCACCGGGGTGCTGGTGGCGCCGTTCATCGAGGAGCTGACCAAGGCGCTGGGCCCGATCCTGCTGCTGGTGTTCCGCCGCCGGGAGTGGTCCGGCATCACCGACGGTCTGGTCTACTGCGGGCTCGCCGCGGTCGGCTTCGCGATGGTGGAGAACATCCTCTACCTGGGCGGGTTGGGTTACGCGTCCGGCGTCGACAGGTACGGTCCGGCGACCGGCATCCAGCAGGTCATCGCGATCTTCATCCTGCGGATCCTGCTGTTCGGGTTCGCCCATCCGCTCTTCACCTCGATGACCGGTGTGGGGCTGGGTATCGCCTCCCGGACCGCCGACCGGCGGGTCCGGGTGCTCGCCCCGATCGCCGGCCTGTTGCTGGCGATGATGCTGCACGGCACGTGGAACCTGCTGCCCACGCTGACCCAGGCCACCGGCGAGGCGGTGATCATGCTGTACGGCTTCCTGGGCCTGATGGTGCCGGTCTTCTTCGGCACCGTGGGCCTGGCGGTGTGGCTGCGCGCCTGGGAGGGCCGGCTCACCGAGCGGACCCTGCCCGACTATGTCCGCGCCGGCTGGCTCAGCCCGCCCGAGGTGGCCGCGTTGAGCAGCCTCGGCAGGCGGCACGCCGCCCGTAGTTGGGCGCGGCGGGTGGCCGGCGACGCCGGGGTGCGGGCGATGCGGGGTTACCAGTCCGCCGCCACCCGGTTGGCCCTGCTGCGCGACGGGACGGTGCGCGGTCTGGACCGTAAGCCCGCCGACCAGGAACGGACCGCACGCGAGGAGCGGGAGCTGCTGGACGCGATCAGCGCGTACCGGTCGTTCTTCGTGGGTCGGGACCCGCAGGCGCCGGTGGGGGTCTGGGACGGCACCCGCTACCACCTGCGCTTCCCGGACGGCACCCAGCGCACCGTCGACGCACCGGACGAGCCGGTGGTGCCGATCCCGGTGGTGCTCGCCCCCGCCGCGGCTCCGCCCGGGTATCCTCCGCCCGGCTGGCTCAGGTCATGAGCGAGGTGAGGAAGTCACCGAGGCCCTGGAACATCGCGATCAGCCCGGCCCCGATCGCCCGGAACATCTGCGCGGCCCCGTCCGGCCGGAAGGCCATAAAGTAGATCAGGAACGCGACACTGCCCCAGGCCAAGAGCTTCTTCACGAATACCGGCATCGTCCCTCCCCAGGGCCACGGTCGCCGGCTGGCTTCCCGTCGTGCGGCCGGGCAAACGGTGCCCGACCGGCCCAGGTGGCCGGGGGAGGAGCGTCAGAGGTACAGCCCGGTCGAGTCGTTCTCGATCCGCTCGGCGGCGACGGCGTGCACGTCCCGCTCCCGCAGCAGCACGTAACCGCGGCCGTGCAGCTCGACCTCGGAGCGGTCGTCGGGGTCGAAGAGCACCCGGTCCCCGGAGACGATGGCACGGACGTTCGGCCCCACCCCGACCGCGGTTGCCCAGGCGAGGCGCTTACCGACGGCGGCGGTCGCCGGGATGACGATGCCCGCGGTGGAGCGGCGTTCGCCCTCGCTGCCCTCCATCCGCACCAGCACCCGGTCGTGCAGCAGGCGGATCGGCAGGCCGGCGTCGAGATCGTTGTCGGCGGTCACGTCGCAGACGCTACCGTGTGGCCCACGGCGGCCCGTCGGTGGTTACGCCGAAGATGGTCGGGGCAATGTGTGGCGGAACTGCCCTACGGTGTCGGGAACGGACGTATGCTGTCCGACCTGTCGCCGTCGGCGGGCCGGTCTCTTCTGCCAGGAGGTGCGCTTGAGCCGTTTCGAGCGGGTACGCGGGCGGCTTCGCCGCGCCTACCAGTCACGACAGGCGTCGGCGCGCGCCGATGAGGGCACGTCGGCGGTCGAGGCGAGCGACGTGCCTTCGACTGCCGAAGTGGCGTCGCCCACGGTGCTCGGCCCGAGTGCCCCGCCGAGCGCCACGGTCTACGGTGCCGAACCCCCGATGGACCTGCACAGCTCCACCTCCAGCCGGGACGACGCCGACGTCCCGCACGGGCTTCGGATCGCCGCCGCGTGGTGTTGGCGACTGATCGTGATCGGCGTGGTGGCCTGGGCTCTGCTGCGGATCGTCGGCACCATCAAGATCGTCATCATTCCGCTGGCCATCGCGCTGCTGCTCTCCGCGCTGCTCGCGCCGGCGGTGGGCTGGCTGCTGCGGGCCCGGTTCCCCCGGTCGCTGGCGACGGCGGTGGTGCTGGTCGGCGGCCTGGCCGCGGTGATCGGCACGCTGACGCTGGTGGTCAACGAGTTCATCCGTGGCGTACCGGAGCTGAGCGCGAAGTCCTCGGAGGGGGTCCGGCAGATCCAGAACTGGCTCAAGACGGGCCCGCTGCACCTCTCCGACACCCAGCTCGACCGCTACATCGACGAGGCGCAGAACTGGATCGACGGCAACACCTCAAGGTTCACCAGCGGCGCGCTGAACACCGCCGCGACCCTTGCCGAGGTGCTGACCGGCACGCTGCTGGTGCTCTTCGCGACGTTCTTCTTCCTGCGCGACGGCAATCGGATCTGGCGTTTCCTGGTGCGCCTGCTGCCGGTGGCCGCCCGGTGGAAGGTCGACGACGCGGGCCGCGCCTCCTGGCACACGCTCGGCGCCTACGTCCGCGCGACAGTGCTTGTCGCCTTCATCGACGCGGTCGGCATCGGCATCTTCCTGGTCGCTTTCGACATCCCGTTCGCCTTCCCGCTGGCCGCGCTGGTCTTCCTGGGCGCGTTCATCCCGATCGTCGGTGCGGCGCTCTCCGGCGGCGTGGCGGTGCTGGTGGCACTCGTCGACAGCGGCCCGGTCACCGCGTTGATCATCCTTGGCGTGGTGATCGGCGTGCAGCAGGTGGAGGGGCACATCCTGCAACCGCTGATCATGGGACGGGCGGTCGCCCTGCACCCGCTCGCCGTGATCATCGGCATCGCCGCCGGTGTGGTACTCGCCGGGATCACCGGCGCGCTGGTCTCGGTGCCGCTGATCGCGGTGCTGAACACCGCGATCCGCCGGCTCGCCGCCCGAACGGTCCCGGACACCCCTGCCGACGCCGTGGTGGTCGCCGCCCAGGCCCCCTAGCCCCGCGCAGGTCCGCCGCCGCGTGCCCCGCACGCCCGGCCAGCCCGGCCGCTTGATCACGCACGATCCAGGAAAGAGTGGCCTCCACGCTGCGGGAGGCCACTCTTTCTTTGTCGTAGCGCGATCTTGGGCCTGCCCGGGCGGCAACGGATGCGGCGCGGCGCGGGTCAGGAGTCGGCCAGGCGTTTCAGGGCGCCGCGGGCCACCTCCGGGCGGGTCGTGTACCAGAACGGCGGCAGCGAGCGGCGCAGGAACGGCCCGTAACCCCGGGCCGTCTCCAGCCGGGAGTCGAGCACCGCGACCACGCCCTTGTCGCCGGTAGCCCGGATCAACCGACCCACGCCCTGCGCCAACCGGACCGCCGCGATCGGCACGCTGACCGCCGCGAAGCCGGAGCCGCCGCCCGCGTCCACGGCCGCCGCGCGGGCAGCCGCCAGCGGCTCGTCCGGGCGGGGAAAGGGCAGCCGGTCGATGACGACGAGCTGGCAGGCGTCACCCGGCACATCCACCCCCTGCCAGAGCGACATCACCCCGAACAGGCAGCTGGCCCGCTCCTCGCGGAAACGACGGACCAGCAGCGGCAGCGCCTCCTCGCCCTGGAGCAACACCGGCAGGTCGGTCCGCGCCCGCAGCAACTCCGCCGCCTGCTGCGCGGCCCGCCGGGAGGAGAAGAGCCCGAGACTACGACCACCGAGCGCCTCGACCAGCCCGAGCAGCTCCTCTCCGGCAGCCTCGGGCAGCCCGGAGACGCTGGGGCGGGGCAGGTGCGCGGCGACGTACAGGATGCCCTGCCGGGCGTAGTCGAACGGCGAACCGACGTCGAGTGACCGCCACCCGGGGCCCTCGGTGGCCGGTACGACGGCGTTCGGGGCGACGTCGCCAGCGAGGCGACGGCCCGGCGTCTCGGCGGCCGGCCGGCCCGGGCCGGTCGGCGGGCG
>NZ_JAEVHL010000190.1 GCF_016803395.1 Micromonospora tarensis
CCCCACCCCACCCCAGCTGCGGTTGATCATGAAGTTGTTGCCAGCCGGGACCGGCGTGTCCCGACAACAGCTTCATGATCGACCGAGCGCCGGCGGTCGTGCCCGGTGTGGGGTGGGCCACAGCGGGGGGTGCGGGCGCGGCTGGTTACTGGCGAGTAGCATCCGAGGGAAACGTGCCCGTGTCGGCGACCCTTGTTCGGTCCGGCGTGCCCGCCCGGCGCGAAGGCCGAATCACGGTCGAATAGGAGGCTCAAGTGCCCCGTGAAGTTCGCGACGTCGTCTTCGTCGACGGCGTCCGTACCCCGTTCGGCAAGGCGGGTGGCATGTACGCCAACACCCGCGCCGACGACCTGGTGATCCGCTGCATCCGGGAGCTCCTGCGCCGCAACCCGCAGCTGCCGCCGGAGCGGGTCGAGGAGGTCGCCATCGCGGCCACCACCCAGATCGGTGACCAGGGCCTCACCATCGGCCGTACCGCAGCCCTGCTGGCCGGGCTACCCAAGACCGTCCCCGGGTTCGCCATCGACCGGATGTGCGCGGGCGCGATGACCGCGGTCACCACCGTGGCCAGCGGCATCGCCATGGGCGCGTACGACGTCGCCATCGCCGGTGGCGTCGAGCACATGGGCCGCCACCCGATGGGTGAGGGCGTCGACCCCAACCCGCGCATCGTCGCGGAGCAGCTGGTGGACCCGTCGGCGCTGGTCATGGGCGCCACCGCGGAGAACCTGCACGACCTGGTCCCGCACATCACCAAGGCGCGCACCGACGCGTTCGCGCTCGCCTCGCAGCAGAAGACCGCGAAGGCGTACGCCAACGGCAAGCTCCAGGACGACCTGGTGCCGATGTCGATCCGCGACGCGGAGGGCGGCTGGGGTCTGGCCACTGTGGACGAGGCACCCCGGGACACCTCGCTGGAGAAGCTGGGCACCCTGAAGACCCCGTTCCGCCCACACGGCAAGGTCACCGCGGGCAACGCGGCCGGCCTGAACGACGGCGCCACCGCGAGCCTGCTCGCCGACGAGGCGACCGCCCGCGAACTGGGCCTGCCGGTCGCGATGCGGCTGGTGTCGTTCGGTTTCGTCGGCGTCGAGCCCGAGGTGATGGGGGTCGGCCCGATCCCGTCGACCGAGAAGGCGCTGCGCCTGGCCGGGCTGAGCATCGACGACATCGGCCTGTTCGAGCTGAACGAGGCGTTCGCCGTGCAGGTGCTCGCCTTCCTCGACCACTTCGGCATCGCCGACGACGATCCGCGGGTCAACCAGTGGGGCGGCGCGATCGCCATCGGCCACCCCCTCGCCTCGTCCGGCGTACGGCTGATGACGCAGCTGGCCCGCCAGTTCGCCGAGCACCCCGAGGTCCGCTACGGCGTCACCGCGATGTGCATCGGCATCGGCATGGGCGGCACGGTCATCTGGGAGAACCCGCACTGGACGGAGGGCGACAAGTGAGCGCGAGGAGTGAGCCGGGCCTGCGAGCCCCGCGGTCGCGAACCGAAGATGGCACTGTGAAGGCACCGAACGAGGTCGTCACCCGGGCGCTGCTGCGTCAGGTGAACGTACCGGGGCTGGACCGACCGGCCGCCCTGATCACGCTGGACAACGGCTTCGACCACACCAAGCCGAACACCTTCGGTCCGGCCGGGCTGACCAGCCTGGACGAGGCGATCACCGCCGCGCTCGCCGCCGATCCGGCGTTCATCGCGGTCACCGGCAAGCCGTACATCTTCTGCGTGGGCGCGGACATCGTCGGCCTGCCGCAGCTCGCCGACCGCGCGCAGGCGCTGGAGATCGGCCGGCTCGGCCACCGGGTCTTCGCCCGGCTCAAGGACAGCACGGTGCCGACCTTCGCGTTCGTCAACGGCGCGGCGATGGGCGGCGGCCTGGAGCTGGCGCTGCACTGCCACTACCGGACGCTCTCCGGCGGCGCGGCGGCGCTGGCCCTGCCCGAGGTGTCGCTGGGCCTGGTTCCCGGCTGGGGCGGCACCCAGCTGCTGCCGAACCTGATCGGCATCCCCGCCGCCACCCAGGTGATCATCCAGAACCCACTCATGCAGAACAAGATGCTCAGGCCGAAGCAGGCCGCCGAGCTGGGCATCGCCGACGTGCTGCTGGAGCCGGCTGACTTCCTGGAGCGGTCCCTCGAATGGGCCGCCGGTGTGGTGCGCGGCGAGGTCAGCGTGACCCGGCCCGCTGTCGACAAGGACATGTGGGCGGGCGTGCTCTACTTCGCCCGGGAGACGCTGAACCAGCGGCTGCACGGCGCGGTTCCGGCCGCGTACAAGGCGCTGGACCTGCTGGAGACGGCGAAGGACGGCGACTTCGCCGCCGGCACCGCCGCCGAGGACGAGGCCCTCGCGGACCTGGTCTTCTCCGAGGAGCTGCGCAGCGGCCTGTACGCCTTTGACCTGGTGCAGCGGCGGGCCAAGCGGCCGGCCGGCGCGCCGGACAAGGGCCTGGCCCGCACCATCACCAAGGTCGGCATCGTCGGCGCGGGTCTGATGGCCAGCCAGTTGGCGCTGCTGTTCGCCCGCCGCCTCCAGGTGCCGGTGGTGATGACGGACCTCGACCAGTCCCGGGTGGACAAGGGCGTCGGCTACGTGCACACCCAGATCGAGAAGGCCGTCACCAAGGGCCGGATGGACAAGAACACCGCAGCCAAGCTGTACGGCCTGGTCAGCGGCGTTGTCGACAAGAGCGCCTTCGCGGACGCCGACTTCGTCATCGAGGCGGTCTTCGAGGACCTGGCCGTCAAGAAGCAGGTCTGGGCCGAGCTGGAGAAGATCGTCTCCCCGGAGGCGGTGCTCGCCACCAACACCAGCTCGCTGTCGATCACCGAGATGGCCGCCGAGCTGGAGCACCCCGAGCGGGTGGTCGGCTTCCACTTCTTCAACCCGGTGGCGGTGCTGCCGCTGCTGGAGATCGTCCGGGGCGAGCGGACCGACGACGCCACCCTGGCCACCGCGTTCGCGGTCGGCAAGCAGTTGAAGAAGTCGAGCGTGCTGGTCAAGGACGCCCCGGCGTTCGTGGTGAATCGGCTGCTCACCCGCTTCCTGGGCACCGTCTTCGCGGCCGTCGACGCGGGCACCCCGCTGGACGTGGCGAACAGCGCACTGGACCCGCTGGGCCTGCCGATGCGCCCGCTCGCCCTGCTCCAGCTGGTCGGGCCGGCCGTGGCCTACCACGTGGGCGGTACCCTGCACGCGGCGTTCCCGGACCGGTTCGGGGTCAGCGAGAACCTCAGGCGGATCGCCGACTCGGGCCAGTCGATCGTGGTCGACGACCAGATCAACGATGAGGTCGCGAAGCTGCTCGTGGTCGGTGACCAGCCGCTCACCGAGGAGCAGGTACGCCAGAACGCGCTCGACGCGCTCGCCCAGGAGATCCGGCTGATGCTGGACGAGGGCGTGGTCGCCGAGGCGCAGGACATCGACCTCTGCATGATCCTCGGTGCCGGTTGGCCGTTCCACCTGGGCGGCGTCACGCCGTACCTGGACCGGACCGGCACCTCCGAGCGGGTCACCGGTCAGCGGTTCCTGCCGCGCGGGGCGGCGAGCCTGACCGCCTGACCTTTCGTTACCGCACCGCCGCGGTGGTCGGACCAACCTTCCTGGACGGGCCGACCACCGCGACCGTTTGTGATCAGCGACCACGGAGACCGGGTCTACGCAGGGACAACGGTGGGCTCCACAGCGCGTTAAGATCACGCGTTTCGCACCCCCATCTTGGAGCTGACTGATGTCCCAGCCGCCGGCCAATCCCTACGGGCCGCCGCACGATTCGTCCAACCCGCCCCAGCACCCGGGTAACCCGCAGCAGCCCGGCGGTTGGCCGCCGCCGCAGCAGGGACAACCCGGTGGCTGGCCGCAGCCGCCGCAGCAGCAGGGCAACCCGCAAGCTGGCCGCCGCCGCAGCAGCAGGGGCAACCCGGTGGCTGGCCGCAGCAGCAGGGCTTCCCGCCCGCGCAGGTCGGCCAGCCGTACGGCGACCCGAACCTGCCCGCCGGCCCGCCTCCGGCGAAGAAGTCGAACGTCGGCAAGATCGTGTTGATAGTGCTGGCCGTGGTGCTGGTGCTCTGCCTGGGCGGCGTAGCCATCACCTGGCTCACCGTGAAGGACGACGTGGGCGACGTCGTCGACGCCACCAAGACCCGGGTGGTCGCGCCGGCCACCCTCGCCGGCCGACCCAAGCTCACCGACCCGGAGCTCCAGTCGGCCGCCGACGATCTGGTCGCCGGGATGAAGTCGCAGGCGCAGAACGAGACCAGCACGGTGGGCGCCTTCTACGGCGACCCGGCCAAGCGGGACCTCGTCATGATCGCGGGCGTGTCGGGGCTGATGGCGGACCCGAAGAAGGAGCTCGACGACGCCGTGGACGGGCTCTCCAAGCAGCTGACCGTGACCAACATGAAGGCCGTCGAGGCGGGCCCGCTCGGCGGTGAGGCGCGCTGCGGCGACGGCACCGCCGAGACCGTGCCGCTGGGCATCTGCATCTGGGCCGACCGGGGCAGCCTGGGCATGGTGGTGATGTACTTCAAGTCCGCCGACCAGGCGAAGACCGAGTTCACCACGATCCGGGGCCAGGTCGAGCAGCGCTCCTGAGCCGGACCACCGGGGCCCCGACCACCCGAGGGTGGCCGGGGGCCCGGTGTCGTACGCCAGCGGTCAGGCTGGTTCGGCAACCTGCGCGGCGGCGGCCCGGGCCGCCGCTGCCGCCGCCCGCTCGGCCGCGTTGCCGAGCACGCAGAACTCGTTGCCTTCCGGGTCGGCCAGCACCACCCAGCCCCCACCGGTCGGGCTGACCTGGTCGGCGACCAGCGTCGCGCCGATGCCGAGCAGTCGCTCGACCTCCTCGGCCCGGGTGCGGTCGGCGGGTTGCAGGTCCAGGTGCAGCCGGTTCTTCACCGCCTTGCCCTCGGGCACCGCGATGAACAGCACCTCCGGACCGCCCGGCGGCAGGAGCATCGCCTCCGGGTCACCGGGGAAGTCGTCGGGCTGCCGGGGGCAGTCGAAGACCTGTGACCAGAAACCGGCCAGCGCGTACGTGTCGGAACAGTCGATGCTGATGTTGTGGATGATCGAACTCACAGCTGGTCCTCCACAGTGGTGGTGGTGACACGCTCCCCGGCGCTGCGTACCACGCAGAACTCGTTCCCCTCCGGGTCGGCGAGCACCGCCCAACCCGTACCGTCGGCGTTCCGTCGGTCGGCGACCATGGTGGCCCCGAGGCCGAGCACCCGTTCCACCTCCTCGTCCCTGGTCCGGTCGGCCGGTTCCAGGCAGACGTGCAGCCGGTTCTTGGTCACCTTGTCCTCCGGCACCCGCTGAAAGAACAGGTTCGGGGCGGCGTCGTCCGGCGGTAGCAGGGCCCCCTCCGGTTCGCCCGGGGCGTCCTCGGGGTGCCGGGCGTAGCCGAGCACCGCCGACCAGAAGCCGGCCAGGGCGTACGTGTCGTGGCAGTCGAAACTGATGCTGCGGATCCGTGGATACACGGGTTTTCCCTCCGTGCTGGATGGGACGCTCCGCCGCCGGAAGTCAGCCGACGTGCACCCGGGGCGCGGAGCTGGACATGCTGGACATCGACGCACCCCCCTTCACCTCGAGCTGACCACGCGATCTTGCCATCGGCGAAGCGCGCCGCGCAACCCCGCTCAGCCGGCGGTGGACACCGCGCCGGGCACCACGCTGGCGTCCGCCGACGGCAGGGTCACCGTCACCTCCAGACCACCGCCGGACTGCGCGACAACCCGTACCGTGCCGCCGTGCGCGTCGCAGACCGCCCGGACGATGGACAGCCCCAGGCCGGATCCGCGGGCGCCGGTGCGTTCCCGGCCACCGCGTCGGAACGGCTCGAACAGCCCCGGGACGTCGGCCTGGTCCACCTCGAAGCCGGTGTTGCCCACCACCAGCCAGGATCGGTCACCGTCGGTGCCGGTACGCACCCAGAGCCGGCCGTGCAGATGGTTGTAGCGGACCGCGTTCTCGATGAGATTGCCGGCCAGCCGGTCCAGCAGACCGGGGTCGCCGACCACCGGCGCCGGCTGTAGCGACGTCTGCACCCGCAGGCCGATCCGTTCCACCTCGCGGCGCATCGCCGACAGCGCGTTGGCGGTGCCGGCGGCGAGGTCGCACTCGGTCCGCCGGCCCAGCCGCCGCCCGGCCTGCGCCTCGCTGCGAGCCAGCACCAGCAGCGCGTCCACCAGACCGTTGGCCCGCTCGGAGGCGTCCCGGACCACTGTCGCCATCCGCCGGTACTCGGCGGCGTCCGCGTCGTCGTCGCTGAGCGTCACGTCGATCTCCGTCCGCATCACGGCGAGCGGGGTACGCAGCTCGTGCGAGGCGTTCGCCACGAACCGTTTCTGCGCCTCGAACGCGGACGCGATCCGGTCCAGCATCGCGTCGAACGTCTTGGCCAACTCGGCCACCTCGTCGTCGGCGCCCGAGTAGCCGATCCGCTGGTCCAGGGTCGCCTCGCCGAGCCGCTGCGCGGTGGCGGTCACCTGGTGCAGTGGGCGCAGCGCCCGACCCGCCACCGCGTACGCCCCGGCCACCCCGACCACGCTGATCGCCAACAGCGCGACCAGCCCCTTGGCCAGCAGCTCCCCGGAGGCGGCGTCGACCAACTGCCGCTGCCACTCGGCGGCGTCCAGCTGTCGGCCGTCGGAGAGCAGCACTGTCGTGCCGGGCACCAACTCGTCGGTGGGGCGCAACGCGTCACGGACCAGCAGCCAGGCCAGCAGCACCAGGATCGCTCCGGCGCCGATCAGCAGCACCCCGTTGAGCACTGTCAGCCGTAACCGCAGGGTGGGTCGCAACCGGCGGCTCACGCGCCGACCTCGGCGGTGCGGTAGCCCGCGCCGACCACCGTCTCGATCAACGGCGGGTCGCCGAGCTTCTTGCGCAGGGTCATCACGGTGACCCGGACGATGGTGGTGAACGGGTCGGTGTTGGCGTCCCAGACCCGTTCCAGCAACTCCTCACTGGACACCACCGCGCCGCGCGCCTTCAGCAGCTCGCTGAGCACCCCGAACTCCTTGTTGGTGAGGTCAACCGGCATCCCGGCACGGGTGGCCACCCGGCGGGCCGGGTCGAGCACCAGGTCGGCCAGTTCCAGCACCGGCGGCGCGGCCGGGGTGGCCCGCCGGCCCAGCGCCAGCACCCGGGCGACCAACTCGTCGAAGGCGAACGGTTTGGGCAGGTAGTCGTCCGCGCCGAGCTGCAACCCCTCCACCCGGTCGGCCACCGTGCCACTCGCGGTGAGCATCAGCACCCGGGTCAGCGCGCCCGAGGCCGCCAGGTCGGCGCAGATCTGGTCGCCGTGCACCCCGGGCAGGTCGCGGTCCAGCACCACCACGTCATACCGGGTGACGAACGCGGCCTCGTGGCCGGCGTCGCCGTCGTACGCCACGTCGACCGCCATCCCCCGCTTGCGCAACCCGCGCGCGATCGCGTCGGCGAGGTTGCGCTCGTCCTCCACCACCAGTACCCGCATCCCCGGCCTCCTCGCTGCTGACCACCGACAACCTAGTGCCAGCCGGCAACCATCGTCCCTCGCCGCCCGCGCCGGTCGCCGTTGCGGACCGGTGCGGCGTACGCGATGCTGTCCGGCGGCACCGAGCGACGGGCGGACCAGGCATGACCATCGCGGCACCACCCACCCGGAGGGACATCGTCTACCGGGGTTTCCAGCTGCCGGCGGACACCACGACCGGCAGCGCCGACGGCCTGCTCGCCACCCCGGGAGGGCTCACCCTCAGCGGTGTCGACAAGCGTGGCGTCTGGACGTCACCACCGGTTCGGATCGGTTTCGCCGTCGCCGAGGTGGTGCCGTCCTGGACCGCGCACACCCCGGACGGCTGTTGGATCGAGGTCGACCTGCGCGGTTGGCACGACGACGAGCCCCGCACCGGCTGGTACCGGCTGGCCCGCTGGGCCGCCGACGATCAGGCGATACATCGCACCTCGGTGCCCGGACAGCGCGACGACGACGCCCGGGTCGACACCGACACCCTGGTCGTGACCGGGGCCACGGTCACCGGTTGGCAGGCCCGGGTGACTCTGTGCCGGCCACCCGGCAGCCCGACCGGCCCGGTGCTGCGCAGCATCGGCGCGGTCGCCACCGGCCCCGCGCTACCCGGCCCGATCGACGCGCCGCTGCCCGCCTCCTCCGCCGCCCGTGGCCGGGTGCTGGACGTGCCCCGCTACTCACAGCGGCTGCACGCCGGCCAGTACCCGCAGTGGGGTGGTGGTGGCGACTCCTGGTGCAGCCCCACCTGCACCACTATGGTGCTCGCCTACTGGGGTGTCGGGCCCGCGCCGGAGCACTACGCCTGGGTGAAGCCACCTGGCCCGCGTCCGGCGGTGGTGCACGCCGCCCGCCACTGCTACGACCACGCGTACGCCGGAGCCGGCAACTGGCCGTTCAACACCGCGTACGCCGGTCTGCACGGGGTGGACGCGTTCGTCACCCGGCTGCGGTCGCTGGCCGAGGCGGAGGCGTTCATCGCGGCCGGCATCCCGCTGATCGTCTCCGCCGCGTTCCGGGCCGACGAGGTGCCGGGGCTCGGGTACGACACCAAGGGACACCTGATGGTGCTCGTCGGCTTCACCGCCGGCGGTGACCCGGTGCTCAACGACCCGTACGCCCCGGACGACGACTCGGTCCGTCGTACCGTGCCCCGGCAGCGGTTCGAGCTGGTCTGGCAGCGCGGCAGCGGCGGCGTGGCGTACGTGCTGCGGCCCGCGTCGGTGCCGCTGCCCACGCCGCCGGCCCAGCCGAACTGGTGATCAGTCCGGCAACGCCCAGAGCTGGTACGACCCGTCCGGCGTGGCGCACAGCAGGTTGCCGGTGATCGCCTGACACTCCCCGGTGGCCGCCGGCACCACGTCGCGGACGCGCACCGTTCCGGCGCGGATGTCCAACTCGCCGACCAGCACCCCGGCGTCGGGGTGCCGGCGGGTGCCGAGCAGTTTTCCGCCGACACCGAGCTGGTACAGCTGCCACTGGCCCAGGTCGGCCAACTGCCGACCGGTCAGCGCGTCGAGCACCAGGTACCGCTCCAGCGGACCACCGCCGTCCGCGCTGACCATCAGTCGACCGTCGTACGACCAGCCCCACCGCCAGCGGTCGCTGCGCCAACGCGTCACGCCTGTCGTAGGGTCGATCGCCCACAGTTCGTTGGCGCCGGTACGCAGGCACAGGACGACGCCACAGTCCGTGGCGAACTCGACCGGACCGACAGTGACGCTCCAGCGCCGGTCCAGCCGGTCCAGCCCGTACGCGGTGACCGTGGAGGGCTCCCCGCCCATGGTCACCAGCAGATCGCCCAGCACCTGCGCGAAGTCGAGCGGCCCCTGGCCGGGTGGCCGGAGGTCGGCGCGCGCCAGCACCGCCCCGGTGGCCGCGTCGCGTACCTCGGTCGGCCCGTTCCTCCGGTAGAGCACCACCCGGTTCGCCCGCTGCCCGGCGTGCTGGATCTCGACGTCGGCGGTTGGGGGCACCTGCCACCGCACGGTGCCGCAGCAGGGATCGACCACCCGGAGGCCGACCGGCTCACCCTCGCCGCCGGACTGCAACAGCAGGTTGCCGTCGGCCAACTCGGTGCCGCTGCCCGGCTGCTGCCACCGGTACGCGCCGGTCGCCCGGTCCAGCGCGATGGTCAGGGTCCCCCGACCGCCAGGGCCGATCTCGTACCCGGTGACCAGCACCATCCCGTCGAGCAGAGTCAGCCCCCAGTACCGGGCCTCCGCCGACAGCGGCGCCTGCCAGAGCGGCACGCCCTCGGGCAGCCGGTACGCGGCCAGCCGCCGTCGCAGCGTCGAAGCGCCCGTCGATTCGATGCTCAACAGCAGGTCACCGTCGACCAGCACGTCGGCCCCGGGCGGCACCGGCAGCGTCACCACAGCTCGTCGGGGCGGTGGTGCGGCGGCGGCACCGAGGGTGACCAGCACGAGTAGCAGCACCAACGCGCAGCGCAGCCGCCGACCGTTGGCGCGGGGTGGGCGGGAGAGACGGGGCGACGGGTCCGGGTCCGGCTCCGCTCCGTGCCGCAACACGCCGAGGTCGATCACCGGCCCGGTCACCGCGCCAACCGCCACAGCGCGGTCGTGCCGTCGACGCGCTGGCAGAGCAGGACCGGCAGGGACGCCTGACAACTGCCGGCGATGCCCGGCAGCACGTCGACGACCCGGGCCCGGCCGGCCACCAGGTCCAGTTCGGCGACCGTCAGTCGACCGTTGTCCCCCCGCCGCATGCCGACCAGCGGATCGTCCGGCCGGAGCAACGGCGTCAGCACCCATTCACCCAACTCGACCCGATTCTGCCCGGTCGCCGCGTCCCGCGCCGTGTATCCCCGGCCGGGCTTGGCCATCAGCAGCCGGCCGTGCCGGACGCCGACCACTGCGTCCTGGCTTCGGTCCGACCAGCGCAGCACGCCGCTGGTCGGGTCGAGCACCTGGAGGCCGCCGGTCTCCGGTATCGCGCAGAGCAGACCGGCGCAGCTCACCGCATAGGCCACCAACGGCACCTCGACCGTCCACAATGGCTCCAGCTCGGCCAGCCCGTAGCCCACCAGCCGGGCACTGCCGGGTGGGACGAGCAGCAGCAGGTCGTCGACGACCTGCATCCGCTGGAACGCCGCCCGGTCCCCGGACAGCGTGTCCACGCTGCGCAGCAACCGTCCGGTGCCGGCGTCGTGCACCCGCACCTCGCCGGTCGGCTCAAGGAGCACGAACTGGTCGACCCGGCCCTCGACAAGATGGTAGGAGGGATTGGCGGGCGACGGAATCGGCATCGACCAGAGCAGCTGACCTGAGTCGGGCTGGACCCTGCTCATCGTGCTCGACCCGTCCTCCCGGACGTTCGTCAGCAGCAGGCCACCGTCGACAGTCGACTGGGTGGCGCCCGGCTGCCGCCAACGCTGCTGGCCCGTCACGGCGTCGTAGGCGGCGGTCTGGAACAGCCGGTTCGGCGCGGCGACCTCCATCGCCAACACCAGCCCCCGCTCCACCCGGACACCGAGGTAGTCGCCGTGCCGGGCGAGCGGCGCCTGCCACCGCCGCCGGACCGTGCCGTTCGCCGTCGGCTGGGCGTACGCGGTCAGGTACCGGTCGCCATCGGGTGTCGGCGGGTCGACCACGAAGACGCTGTCCCCGGCGAGGTACGTGGTGGCCCTGGGCGACGCCGGCACCACGTGCACCGTCCGCTGCGGCACCGGGGTGGCGCCGGCCAGCACCACCAGCGCGAGCACCAGCACCGCGGCGCCGCGTGACGGCCGGCCGACGGCGCGCGGCCGACGGGTCGACGGCACCGCTGCCGGCTCGTCCCGGACCTCGCCCAGCTCGATGATCGACAACTACCGTCCCTTTCCGTTCCGGAGCAACGTCCGGCAAACCGACCGCGGGCCGACCGGTCCGGCAAAAGCGACGCACCCGCGCCTGTACGATGGCGCGTCGTGGCTGTGCCGGTGGTAAACCCTTCGCTGAATCCCGTAACCGACGCCGACCCGGTCGAGGTCGAGTCGTCGACACGACGGCCCCGACGCCGCCCGGCCCGAGCCGACCTGCTGGCCCTCGGAGCCTATGTGCTGCTCGGCGTCTTCGTCTGCCTCAACTACTGGGGTGACGTCACCGGCCGGGTCTCCTCGCACCTGCCCACCGACCACAGCTGGTTCGAGTGGTTGTTCGCGCACGGCGCGTACTCGGTGCGGCACCTGGAGAACCCGCTCTTCACGGCCCAACAGAACGCCCCGGACGGGGTGAACATGATGGCCAACACCTCGCTGCTCGGGGTGACACTGCCGCTGGCCCCGCTGACCGTGCTGCTCGGCCCCCAGGTGATGTACGCGCTCTACCTGGGTGCGGCCCTGGCCGCCACCGCGGGCACCGGCTACTGGATGCTCTCCCGCCACCTGGTGCGCTCCCGGGCGGCGGCCTTCGTCGGCGGCGCGTTCCTCGGCTTCGCGCCGGGCGTCATCCACCACGCCAACGGTCAGCCCAACTTCGTGTCCAACTTCCTGCTGCCGCTGATCGTGGTGCGGGTGCTCCGCCTCGGTGAGCCGGGTCGCTGGCGGCGCAACGGGCTGCTGCTCGGGGCGTTGGTGACGTACCAGATCTTCATCAACGAGGAGATGCTGCTGCTCACCGCGTTGGCCTGCCTGGTCGTCGTGCTGGCGTACGCCGTGCAGCGGCCCCGGGCCACCCGGGCCGCCGCCGGCACCTTCCTGGCCGGGCTCGGCGTCGCCGGTGGGCTGACCCTGGTGCTCACCGCGTACCCGATCTGGTTCCAGTTCAACGGCCCGCAGTCCTACCGGGGCCTACAGGGTGGCGTCTTCCACAACTGGGGCGAGGACCTGGTCGCCTTCGTCACCTTCGCCCGGGACACCTGGGCCGGTGACCCCGAGGTGGAGAAGACGATCGGGCTGACCGAGCAGAACACCTGGTTCGGCTGGCCACTGGTGCTGCTCTCGCTGGTGGCGCTGGTGCTGCTCGTGCGCCGTTCGCTGGCCACCCGGATCGTCGCGGTGCTGATCGTCGTCTTCACCGTGGCCTCGATCGGGCCGTGGGTGCGTTTCGACGGGGTGGAGACCGACATCCCCGGCCCCTGGTCGTACGTGTCGGACGACCTGCCGTTGGTCGAGATGATGATGCCGACCCGCCTGGCGCTGGTGGTCGCCGCCGCGGTGGGCGTACTGCTCGCGTTGACCTGGGACGCCGCGCACCGCCAGGGGCGTCCGGCGACCGACCGGCCGCGG
>NZ_JAEVHL010000191.1 GCF_016803395.1 Micromonospora tarensis
GCGGGCGGGCGGCACACCCGCTACGAACTTGCCGACATCCGCATCCGGCATGCCCTCGACGACCTGCTCGGTCTCGTCCTGGCCGTCGACCCGACCGCGGCGGCGACGTCGTCCGACTCGGGGAGGTGCAGACGGCCCGAAGGCTTCACCAGGTAGCCCACGGCGTGCACCCTATCGTTGTCGATGCCTGCCGGCCACTGTGGTGCGGACCTCTTGCCGGCCGGGTTGGCACCCGATCGTCGAGACGAAGGCGACGACCCGGAGTCAGCTGACGCAGAACTCGTTGCCGTCGGGGTCGGCCAGCATGACGGCGCCGTCCGCACCGACCTCGACCCGGGTCGCCCCGAGGGCGAGCAGTCGATCGACCTCGGCCCGCTGATCGCCACCGGGCGGGGCCAGGTCGAAGCGTTGCCGGTTCCTCGCCAGTTTCGGGGCCAGGGGCGGGCCTCCCCACGCGACCTTCGTGCCGCCGCGCGGCGACTGGATCGCCGTTTCCTCGTCCTGATCCCACACCAGCGGCCAGCCCAGCGCCTCACTCCAGAAGAGGCCCACGTCCCGGGTGCCGTCACAGGCCAGCTCCCCGAGCAGGCCGCACCCGGCGAGGAAGCCGTTCCCCGCCTCGATCACACAGAACTCGTTGCCCTCGGGATCGGCCAGGACGATGTGCTCTTCCTCGGGGAGTTGCCCGACGTCGAGGTGGCTGCCGCCGAGCTTCAGCGCCGTCGCCACCCGGTGCTGTTGGTCGGCGCTGCTGGCGCTGGTCAGGTGCAGGTGGATGCGGTTCGGCCCGAGCTTCTTCGCCTGACTCGGCACGATTCGCAGGCTGACCTGGGTGTCATCGCCGGGCAGGAGGGCGCTGCCAGAATCCTCGATGACCTTCCTGTCGAGCAGTCCGGCCCAGAACCGCGCGAGGCGAGCCGGCTCGTACGCATCGAAGGTCACGGTCAGCGTTGGCGAGAGCATGTCGGCACCGTAGACACCGGCCGGCACGCCGACAAGCGGTTTTGGAGAGGGCGCACAGCGTGAACGAACAATCAGCGGCAGTCACCATGCACATCTACTGCCGGGTCGAGGTGGTCGTCACCGACCCCGCGGCGGTCACCGCCCACGCGGTCGCCGACCTGCGTGCGGCCGACATCGACTGGTCCACTGAGGAGGACGACGTCGAGACGGCGGCCGAGGAGCTACGGTCCGATCTCGCCCTCTCGTTGGCGGGCGTGGTGGACATCAGCCGGCTCGGTGACGGTATCCCAGGTGTGGAGTTTCGCGGTGGTCTCTGCTGGGCAGAGCAGGGACGGCCCGCGATCCGTACCGCGCTCACGAGCGGGAGCAGCAGGATGGGCGGCATGGTACAGACCGAGCCGGGTAGGAGAAACGGCACCAACCGACGTGGCCCGGTCCCTGCCGGAGCGTCCGGTCGGCGGCCTGCTCGATCGGCGGTCAGAGGGCCGGGGCGAGGGCGACGGTCTCGCCCCGGTTGATGGTGCGTACCTGCTTCGCCCAGCCACGACTGCGGGCCTCGTCGACGAAGTGCGCCAAGGGAGACCGGAACACCGGGTAGTCGTCGTAGTGGATTGGCACGGTCAGCTGCGGCCGGATCAGCTCCACCAGGTCGGCACCCTGCCGGGCGTCCATGGTGAGCAGGATTCCGGCGATCTTCGTGCCGCCGAGGTGGATCAGCATCGCGTCGATGTCCGGGTACCGCTCTGGGATCGCGGTCAGCAGCGGTCGGTTGAGGGTGTCACCGGTGACGTAGAGGCGGAACTCGCGCCGCCCGGAGCGTTCCAGGTCGATCATCGTGCCCATCACGTCGGGCATCAGGAGGTCGAGGGCGCCCGGACCGTGCTTGCCGGGCATCGAGGTCAGCCGTAGCGTCGTACCGTCGCGGTGCAGTTCCCGGGACGACCAGGTCGGGAGGCCCTGCGCGGCCTGGAAGCCCCAGTGACGCAGCTTGCGCTCGGCTGCCGGGGTGGTGACGATTGGCAGCTCGCGGTCCAGCTCCCGGCGGGCCACCCGGTCGAAGTGGTCGCCGTGTAGATGGGACAGGACCACCGCGTCCAGTTCCGGAAGCTGAGCGATCCGCAGCGCCGGGTCCGTGCGTCGGCGCGACCACAAACCCTTGCCCAGGTACGCGCGTTGCCCCCGATGCAGGAAGTTCGGGTCGGTCAGCAGGGTGAACCCACCGATCCGCAGCACCGTCGTCGCGGTACCGATGAACGTCACCTCGGGTTGCTCCACCATTGTGCCCACCTCCTCCGGCTCCCGTACCCCGGTGAGCGGTGGGCATGCGACTTAGCTGTCCGTGGCCGCCGTGTCTGGCGGCCGGGCCTGGGGCACGTGCTCCATCAGCTTGGTGAGTGCGCCGTTGGCGAAGGTGGCGCCGAGCGCCGATCCCGCCCCGATGGTCCAGCCGACCGGCCCGAGCGGGGTGCAGCCGAAGAACTGGCTCAGACCCGGCGTCTGCACCACCACGGCGAGCACCCCCAGGGACGCCGCCGTGGACACCAGCACGGCCGGGCTGGTGCCGCCGGCCAGGATGGTCTGCCCGAGTTGGGTACCGACCAGCGAAACCAGGGCGACGGTGCCGGCCCGCTGGCGGCGTCCGGTGTACCGGGCCAACGTCCAGCCCGCCGTCGCGCCCAGGGTGGTGGCCGCCGCCCGCAGGCCGATCTCCCGGGTGAGGGTTTCACCGAGCGCCGCGTCGGGGCCCTCCCGGAGCAACCGGTCGGTGCGGTCCGACGCGGGTGGCCGGACCGCGATGGCCAGTGCCGGTGCCAGGTCGGTGAGCAGGTTGACCAGCAGCAGCTGTCGTCCGGTGAGCGCGGAGCGACCGGTCGCCGCGGCGGTGAGCACACTGAACGCGATCTCACCGAGGTTGCCACCGACCAGGATGCTGAGCGCGTGCCGCACCGACGACCACATCGCCCGCCCCTCGACCAGGGTGGCGATGATGGTCTCCAACCGGTCGTCGGTGACCACCAGGTCGGCTGCGGCGCGGGCGGCCGGGGTGCCACGTTGACCGAGGGCGATGCCGACGTCCGCCAGCCGGATCGCCGGGGCGTCGTTGGCGCCATCACCGGTCATCGCCACCGTCCGCCCGTGCTTCTGCAACGCCTGGATGATCCGCACCTTGTGCGCCGGGGTGCAGCGCGCCACCACGTCGGTGTTGGTCAACCGCTCGGCGAGCGCGTCATCGTCCAGCTGGTCGAGCTCACCGGCGGTGACCACCCGCTGTTCGTCGTGCTCGCTGATGGTGGCGGCGATCGCCTCGGCGGTGGCCGGGTGATCGCCGGTGATCATGATGGTGTGCACACCGGCCTGCCGGATCCTGCGTACCGCCGGGGCGGCGCTCTCCCGAACCCCGTCCGCGAGAGCCAGGAAACCCACGAAGGTCAGCCCCCGGATATCTTCGTCGGTCACCGTGGGGTCGTCCACCGGGCACTCGGCCACCGCCAGGATCCGGTTTCCCGCCCCGGCCCGGTCGGCGAGCATCCGCTCCAGCTCGGCGCGGCCGGCGTCGTCCAACGGCTCCTGGCGACCGTCGGTGCGCCGGGTCGAACAGCGGGGCAACACCGTCTCCGGGGCACCCTTGACGCTCAACAACAGCCGACCGTCGGTCTCGCCGATGCTCGCGTGGTAGCCCCGGGACGGCTCGAACGGCAGCCCGCCGGCAGCCCGCCAGCCGGCGGCACCGGTCTGCTCCACCACGCCGGCCTCGCCGGCTCCCCGCCGGACCGCCCGGTCGGTCTGCAAGGCCAACTCCTCGGGGTTGGCGGCGGCGGGAGTGGCCCGCAGCGCGGCGGCCAGCGTCAACCGCAGCCGGTCGTCCAACCGGTCCACCGGGGCGTACCGGTCGCCGACGCCGTCACCCACCCCGGCGAGCAGCAACTTGCCCTCGGTGAGGGTGCCGGTCTTGTCGAAGCAGAGCACGTCCACCCGGCCCAGCGCCTCGATCGTGCGCGGGTTGCGGACCAACGCGCCGTGCTCGGCCAGCCGTCGGGCGGCGGCCAGCTGCGCGGCACTGACCAGGAACGGCAGCCCCTCGGGCACCGAGGCCACGGCGAGGTTCGCGGCGGTCGCCGCCGTTTCGGCCAGGGGTACGCCCCGAAGCAACCCCGCGCCGGCCACCGCCACCGCCGAACCGGCTGCCAACGGGATGGCGGCGCTGGTCAGCGAGCCGAGCCGAGCTTCCACGCCGCTGGCCGGCGGCGCCTGGCGGACCAGTGCCAGGCTGCGTCCGGACTCGGTGTCGCTGCCGGTGGCCACCACGACAGCGGTGCCGTGCCCGGCCGCGACGGTGGTGCCCTCGTACAGCATCGAGTGCCGGTCGGCGATGGCGGCGGCCACCACCGGCCGGTTGGACTTGGCGACCGGCAGTGACTCCCCGGTCAGCGACGACTCGTCCGCCTCCAGGCTCACCGAATCGAGGACCCGGCAGTCCGCGGGCACCGAGTCACCCGGTTCGAGGGCGATGACGTCCCCGAGAACCAGATCCTCGGCGGCGACCACCTGCTCGGCGCCGTCCCGACGGACCCGGGCGGTCACCGCCGAGCGGGACAGCAGCTCCGCCAGCGACCGTTCCGTGTTGCGTTCGTGCACCGCGCCGATCAGGGCGGACCCGCCGACCACACTGCCCACCAGCGCCGCGTCGACGAGCGAGCCGAACGACGCGGAGAGCACCGCCCCGGCGGCCAGCACCGGGGTCAGCGGGTTGGACAGCTCGTCCACGAACGCGCGGAGCAGCCCGCCGCTGCCCGGTGTGCCACCGTCGCTCGTGCGACGGTCGCCCTGGCGGCGTCGCACCTCGGCGCTCGCCAGACCGTCCGGAGTGGAGCGAAAATGGTCGAGGACGGTGCGGACCGGCATCAGGTGCCAGGCGGTCGCCACCGGCGCCGGGGTGTCCGACTGGTCATGCAACCGACGGGCCTGCCAGACCCCGTTCGCGAAGGCCAACCCGGCGGCGCTGTTGACCGCCGCGAGCGCCCGGTGCGGCAGTTGGGTCGGCGGGGCGGTGAGCGCGCCCAGCGCCCCGAGTCCGGTGCCGGCCATGGACAGCCGGATGTTCTGCTGGGCCGTCCGCCGGGCCACCCCGGTCGCCTCGATCACCAGGGTCACCACCCGCAGGTCCGCACCGACCAGCAGGTGCGCGCCCCACGGCGGCAGCTCGTCCGGACCGGCGAACCCGAGACCGCAGTCGGACGCGCCCAGCGCCTTGCGATCCGCGGAGACCAGCATCACCACGGCGCCCTCGCGCTGCAACGCGCGTACCGACTCGACCAGCCGGTCGCCGCCGGGCAGCATCGCGTCGGCGAAGCCGTACCGCTGCTCGTCACCACCGGCCACCACCAGGCGGAGGCCGGCCTTCCGGGCGGCGGTCGGGAGGCCGTCGACGCCGGGCGCGGGCTCCGGCTCGACCCGCAACAGCGCGGCGAGCCGGTCGCCGTGGGCGAGGCCGAGCAGCTGGCCGTTCGCGGAGCGGAGCCGGGTGGCGTCCTGAATGTCGTCCAGGTTGCTCGTGGGCAGCTGGTCCAGCGGTCCGAGCCGCCAACCGTCCGCCGCCCGGGAGGCACCCGGGTCGTCGGCGTCGAACAGCGCGAAAGCCCGCTCGGCTATCTCGTCGACGTCCGTGTCGGGGGCCGGTGCCAGATCGGCCAGTACGCCCCGGTCCGAGCCGAGCACCGCCGCGTCGAGCACGAGCGTGTCGATCCGGTCCAGCTCCCGCAGCACGCCGCGGTCCATCGCGATCACCCCGCGCCGGGCCAGCATCCGGCCCAGCTGGGCGGCGTAGCCCTCGCGACCGCTGCCGGGGGCCTTGGGCAGCGTCGACAGGCCCAGTGCGGTGGCCCGCTTGGGTCCGGCGAACGGCACCGCCGCCGCGCCGGCGGCGGTACCCGCCGCGAGCATCCGGTTGATGTACCGCTCGACCGGGCCGGCCGGCTTCGGTCGGGGACGTTCGTCCACCGGCCAGCGCGCGACGGCGCGTTCCGCGTCGCCGGTCAGCCGTGGCTCGGCCCGTTCCCAGGCGGAGAGCTGGGCCCGCGCCTCACCCCACTGCACCAGCCGCTGCGCGCCGTCCAGGACGATCCCGGTCCACCGTCCGGTCAAGCCCTGCGCCACCGCCTCGGCCAGCGGGAAGAGGATGTCGGCGCGGGGGTCGGAGCGCAGCCGTTTGCCGATGAACTCGTGCACCTTCGGTTGGAGGTCCGCCGCGGCGAGCAGGCCAGCCACCTCACCGGGCAGCGGCGCGAACGGCAGCACCCGGGTGGCGGCCGAGATGGTCAGCCCCAGCGCGTCCGAGGCGAGGGCACCCAGGGTGCGCGGGGTCCGGGGTCCCTCCTCGGGTGGGTGCGGCGGTGGGATCTCCGGGTCGGGTTCGTGGTCGCAGGTCCGCTCGACCCGGCTGATCGTGCTGATCAGGTCACGCAACGGCGGCTCGGGGGTCTGCACGGCGACCACCACCCGGCCCGACGGGGCGTTCACCCGAGCCCAGGCGACCCCGGGCATCCGCTCCAGCGCGCCCTCCACCTGACGCGCCAGCTGGTTGCCGCCCGTCTCGCAGACGCCGTGTACCTCGATGTGGTGCCGGCCCGACCGGGACCAGACCCGACGCCGGGACAACCCGGCCGTGCGGGCCAGCCGCGTCGCGGCCGAACTGACGGTCCGGGACGCCTCGCCGACCAGGTGCGGCACGCCGATGGACGGCAGAATGCGGCCGGCAGCGCGACCTGCCGCCGTCATCGCCATTCTGGTCCTCCCACCACACTGACGTCCGGCGGCCTGGCTTCCCGACCTGCCATCCGTTATGCCCCTCGAGTGGCGGAATTTCTCGGCACGGCGGGCGCATGGACGGGGTGGACCGTGGAATCCGACCACCATCACCGGACACGGGGAGGCCGGCATGAGTACGTTGACGCGACACCTCAACGGGGTGCACGAGAACGTCCAGATGTACAGCCGACGGGTTGAGTTGCCGATGCTGGGCGAGGTGGCGGTGCCGCCACCGGACAAGATCGCCTACTACGCCGGAATCGGAGTGCTCGCCGCACTCCAGGTCATCGAGTGGCCGATCGCTCTGGTGGTCACCGCCGGGCACCTGCTGGCAGACCAGCATTTTTCCGGTCTGATAGGCGGAGTCGGGGAGGCGCTGGAGAACGCCTGACGGCGAGAGCCGGATCACCCGGCGATTGACATGAATCCGGGTTGAGGTCGCATGCTCGGTCCATGCCGAGCACAGTCGTCACCGCGGTACCCTCCGCGCCGGGGTTGTTCGCGCCCCGACTGCGAGCGATGACGGTGGGCAGCGTCGCGTTGATCTCGCTCCTCGCGTTCGAGGCGTTGGCGGTCGGCACGGCGATGCCGACCGTCGCCCGCAGCCTGGACGGGCTGGCGTTGTACGGGATCGCGTTCGGTGGACCGTTCGCCACCGGTGTGCTGGCCATGGTGGTCTCCGGCATCTGGTCCGATGCCCGAGGTCCGCGCGCGCCGATGTGGCACGGGGTCGCCTGGTTCGTGGTCGGGTTGCTGATCGCCGGGACCGCCCCCGTGATGAGCGCGCTGGTCGTCGGGCGGGTCGTGCAGGGATTCGGTTCCGGGCTGCTCTCGGTGGCGCTCTACGTGATCGTCGGGCAGGCGTACCCCCAGGAACTGCACCGGCGGATCTTCGCGGCGTTCGCGGCGGCGTGGGTCGTACCGTCGCTGGTCGGGCCGGCGGTGGCCGGTCTGATCGTGGAGCACCTGGGCTGGCGGTGGGTCTTCCTGGCGGTGCCGGCGGTGGCGGTGCCGGCGGTGCTCCTGATCCATCCGGGCCTGCGGTCGCTGGGCCGGAGCGTGACGACCAGCTTGCCGGCCGGCGCGGCGACGCGGATCGGCTGGGCGTGCGGAGCCGCCGTGAGCGCCGCACTGCTGCACGTCGGGGGGCAGCAGCGCGGTGCCACGGCCCTGGCGCTGGTCGGGGCCGCCGTGGTCGGCCTCCTCGTCAGCGCGCCGCGGCTACTGCCGGCCGGGTTCCTCCGGGCGGCCCGGGGCCTGCCCACCGTCGTCGGGCTGCGTGGTCTGGCATCGGCGGCCTTCGTCGGCGCCGAGGTGGTCATTCCGCTGATGCTCTCCCGGCAGCGGGGTCTCTCGCCGACCACGGCCGGGTTGGTCCTCACCGTCGGCGCGCTGGCGTGGTCGGTGGGCTCGTGGTTGCAGGGCCGGATCCCGGTGCCGACCTCCCGGGCCACCCTGCCACGCGTCGGGCTGATCTGCATCACGGTTGGCACCGCCACGGTGGCGCTGGCTGTCCGGCCCGAGCTGCCGGTGACGGTCGCCGTGCTCGGGTGGGCGGTCGCCGGCTTGGGCATGGGGCTGCTCTACCCCTCGCTGTCGGTGCTCACCCTGGAGTTGTCCGCCCCCGGCGAGCAGGGCCGCAACAGCTCCTCGCTGCAACTGGGCGACTCTCTCTTCGCGGCGACAGTGCTCGCGCTCACCGGGGCGGTCCTGGCCGCCGGCAGTGCGCCGGGTCCGGCCAGTTACACGGTGACGTTGGTGGTGGCCGCCGGCCTGGCGCTGTTCGGGGCGCTGCTGGCCGGTCGGGTCGTGGTCGGCGGGAGCCCGCGGCCGGGCGGATGATCCGTTGATTCGCGCGCGTTCGGCCTGCTCGGCCGGGAGGATGGCGGGCGATGAACTTCCTGACCCTGCTGCCGCTGGCCGTGGTCATGGTGGCCGGTACGCAGTTGGTGGTGGCGGTCTTCCTCGCCTCGTCGGACCGGCCTCGGGCGGCGTCGCTGAGTTTCCTCGCGGGCGCCGGGCTGGTGGTCTCCGCCGGGGTGACGGTGGGTTGGCTGTTGACCCGGTTGGTGGGCGGGCTGGCCGCCGACGCCAGCGCCCTGGCCGGGAAGGTCGATCGCGGCCCCGCCATCGACCTGGTGGTGCTCGCCCTGCTGGTCATCCTCGCCGTGCTGATCTGGGTGCGGCGGGGTCGTTCGGGGCCGCCGAGGTGGCTGGGGAGCATCGAGCACGCCGGGCCGCGTTCGGCGCTGCGGCTGGGCGCGCTGCTCTTCGTGGTGACGCCCACCGACGACCTGACCATGGCGACCGTCGGGGCGAGCGTGGCCCGGCACGATCTGCCATGGTGGCACCTGGTGCCGTTCGTGCTGCTCACCGTGCTGCTGCTCGCGCTGCCGCTGCTGGCGCTGCTGCTGCTCGGGGGGAGGGCGGCGCGGGTGCTGACCCGGATGCGGGACTGGGCCGAGCGGCACGCGTGGATCGTCAACGAGATCATCATCGTGTTCTTCGCCCTGCTGACCGTGCTGGACCTGCTTCGTTCGGAGGGTGGGAGGCCGGGATGAGGGTTCTGGTCACCGGAGCGAGCGGCCTGGGCCGGCCACCTCGCGGACACGTACGGGGGAACCGGCCGGAAATGAGAGCAACAACGGTTCACGTTCGCCTTACCGTGACGGCATGTTCGTTGTCGTCACCACGGTGATCCTCTACGTCTTCGGCTTCGTCTTCCTCTACGGCGTGATCCGGCTGGGTGTCCGGCACGCGTTCGAGGACCTGGAGCTGCAACGGGCCAAGGCCCAGCGGGAGGAGGAGTTGGCGGCCGCCCGCGACCGCTCCTTCCTGCGCGACAACGCTTTCCTCGCCGGCAGTTGAGTACCGGATCGGTGCGCCCCGGTCCGGTGGGGTCGCCGGGTCGGCTGGGAGCCGCCGGGCGGTCCGGCGTGGCGGATGCGAGGATCGCACCCGTGATGGGAACGCTGAAGACCGAGCCCGCCCGCGCCCGCCTGGACCTGCTCGCCCCGCCGGTGGCGGAGGCGATCGCGCAGTGGCCCGCCGACGCGCCGGTGGCCGTCGACGACGTGCTGGTCGCGCCGATCGACGCCGACCTCGCCGACACCGCGGCGTTCTGCGCCGCGTACGAGGTGGAGTTGGATGTGTCGGCCAACTGTGTCGTGGTGGCGGGGAAGCGGGACGGCGTGGTCCGCTACGCGGCCTGCGTCGTGCTGGCCACCACCCGGGCCGACGTGAACGGGGTGGCCCGCCGGGCGCTTGACGTCCGCAAGGCGAGCTTCGCTCCGATGGCCGACGCGGTCGAGTTGACCGGGATGGAGTACGGCGGCATCACCCCGATCGGGCTGCCGGCGCAGTGGCCGATCCTGGTGGACGCGCGGGTCATCGCCACACCGCACGTGATCGTCGGCTCCGGGGTGCGGCACAGCAAGATCGCGCTGCCGGGGCCGGCGTTGGGCGCGCTGCCCGGCGCGCGGGTGGTGGAAGGGCTGGCCAGGCCGGCCTGAGCAGGTATCGGCATCGATGTGGTTGCACGTGAAACATCGCTGCCGTCGATCTGTCAGCGCGCTGCCAACTCGCGCTGCTCGACCTCGGTGAGCGCGGCGAGCAGCGTCGGCACCTCCTGCGCGCCGGACACCGCGTACTTTCCGGCCAGGACGAAGGTCGGCACGCTGGTGATGCCCAGGTCCCGGGCGTGGGCCAGCTCGGCGGCGAGGTCGGCGACGCGCTCGTCCGAATCGAGGAACCGACGGGCGTCGGCGCTGTCCAGGCCGATCTCGCCGGCCACTGTGGCCAGCGCCTCCCGTGAGCCGACGTCGACGCCGTGCTGGAAGTGCGCCTGGTAGAGCGCGTCCACCAGCTCGGCGGCCCGCCCGTGCTCGGCGGCGTAGGAGACCAGCCGGTGTGCGTCGAAGGTGTTGGCGATGACCGCCCGCTCGTAGTTGAGGGGTAGCCCGTCCGCCGCCGCGACCCGGGTCACGTGGTCGACCAGCTGCCGGGCACGCTCCGGACCGCCGAACTTGGCGCCCAGCGCCGCCACCAGCGGGCGAGGCTCCGGCACCGGCGACGGGTCGAGCTGGAACGGCCGGTACCGGACCGTCACCTCGCCCTGGTAACTGGCCAGGGCCTCATCCAGGCGGCGCTTGCCGAGGTAACACCACGGACAGATCACGTCCGCGTAGATCTCGATCTCCATGATCGGTGGCAACCTCGCGGTCAGCCGAGTTGTTCCCTGATCTGACGCTTGAGGCGGCCCAGGATCGCCGTGCCGCCGCGTACCCGCAGCGGGCTGATCGCCTGCGCCAGCCCCATCCGTTGGTAGAGGTCGTCCGGCACGGCCAGCACCTGCTCGGCGCTCGCGCCCGCCAGCCCTTCGGCGAGGATCCCGGCGAACGCCCGGGTGGTGGGCGCCTCCGGCGGGCAGTCGAAGACCGTCTCCACGGTGCCGTCGGGGGTCACCCGGGCGCGGAGGAAGAACGCCGTCTGACATTCGGGCACCTGCTCCATGCCCTCGCGCTCGGCGCTGCCCTCGGGTAGCGCCGGGATGACGTCCGCGTACTCCAGGAGCATCTCCAGCACCAGGTCGCGCGGCGCGGCCGCGAACTCGTCGACGATCTCGGCCAGTCGGGCCGGCATGTCAGCCATGCGTCGAGGCTACCGCCGGCGGGCGGAGGCCCCGGTCACACCGTCGGCGACTGCTCGCTGATCTCACTGAGCGCGCTGGTCGGGTCGAGCTGCATGGCCAGGTCGCCGAGCGAGACGATGCCGACCAGCTTGCGGTCACTGTCACAGACCAGCACCCGACGGATGCCCCGGTCCCGCATCAGCGCCGCCGCCTCACCCGCCGTGCAGTGCTGCTCGATCATCACGACCTCACGGGTGACGATCGAGCCGATGGTGGTGGCCGCGGGTGAGCTGTTCTCCGCCACGGCCCGCACCACGATGTCCCGATCGGTCAGCATGCCGGCGAGGCTGGCACCGTCGGTGACCACCACGTCGCCGATGTCCGCCTCCTTCATCACCCTGGCCGCCTCGTCCAGGGTGGTCTCCGCCGGCAGGTACACGACCTGCCTGGTCATCACGTCACTGACCCGGTAACCGGTCATGAGAGCCTCCGAAGACGTATCCACCCGATCCGACTGCACTACCCCGTGACACGGCGGCTACACCAGGTTTCCACGCTCCTGGCGTACCGCGTCGACGAGCCGGTCCACCAGGCCGTCCAGTGGCAACTCGGTGCGCTCGTCGCCGGCCCGCTCGCGCAGCTCGACGTACCCGTCGGCGAGTCGGCGGCCGACCACGACGGCTCGCGGGATGCCGATCAGCTCGGCGTCGGTGAACTTGACCCCGGCCGAGACCTGCGTGCGGTCGTCCACCAGCACCCGCAGGCCGGCGGCGGCGAGTCGTCCGCCGATCGCCAGCGCCGCGTCGAGTTGCGGGCCCTTGCCCGCGACCACCAGGTGTACGTCGCACGGCGCGATCGCCGCCGGCCAGACCAACCCCCGGTCGTCGTGGTGTTGTTCGGCGACCGCCGCGACCGCCCGGGACACCCCGATGCCGTAGCAGCCCATGGTCGGCCGAACCGGCTTGCCGGCCGGCCCGAGCACGTCGACCGCGAAGGCGTCGGTGAAGCGACGGCCGAGCTGGAAGATGTGCCCGATCTCGATGCCCCGCCGGATGGTCAACTCGCCGGCCGCGCAGTCGGGGCAGGGGTCGCCGGCGCGCACGTCGGCGGCCTCGATGATGCCGTCGGGTGTGAAGTCGCGCCCGCAGACCACGTCGGTCGCGTGCCGGCCCGGCTCGTTCGCCCCGGTCAACCAGGCCGAGCCGGCCACCACCCGGGGGTCGACCAGGTAGCGGATGCCCAACTTGTCGAGCAGCTGCGGCCCGATGTAACCGCGCACCAACTCCGGATGGTCGGCCCACTCCTCGAAGACGCTCACCTGGGCCGGGTGC
>NZ_JAEVHL010000192.1 GCF_016803395.1 Micromonospora tarensis
TGGCCGGGGTCATCGCCCCGGCCGCCGGCCCGCTGCGGGTGGTCGCCGCCGTGGTCCTGTTGGGGCTCGCCGCGCACGGCCTCTGGCGGACCTGGGCCGCCCACAGTGCGGGCGAGACGCCGACGGCCCGGGCCGGTCGGGGCATCGGCACCCCGGGCCGGGCCTACGCGGCGCTGCTCGGGCTGACCCTGCTGAATCCGACGACCGTGCTCTACTTCGTCGCGTTGGTGCTCGGTCGCCGGGACACGGCCGACGCGGGTCTGCTCCCGGCTGCGCTGTTCGTGGCCGGGGTGGTCCTGGCGTCGGCGAGCTGGCAGCTGCTCATCGCCGGCGGTGGCACTGTGGTCGGCCGGGCGCTGACCGGACCGCGTGGTCGGCTGGTCACCGGCGTGCTCTCCAGCGCCCTCATCGCCGCGCTGGCGGTGGCCGCGCTGCTGCCGGGCTGATCGTCCCGCCCACCCGTCCGGACCGGCCGTGCCGTACGGTCGGGCGGTGACCAGTCGACCCGCAGCCGGGGGAGGCCGGTGGATCGAGGTCGACCCGACCCGCGTCGTCGCTGGGTCGAGGGCTTCGCCGACCGGCACGGCCCGCCCACCACGACCGTCCAGGGGTACGGGCTGCTGCTCGCCGCCCCCGACGGCGCCACCGCCGAGCTGTACGCGGCACCGGGCTCGCCGGCCGCCGACGACGTGACCGGCTTCGTTGCCTCCGCCGTCGCGCCCCGCCGGATCGGTCTGCTGCTGGCCCGCAAGGGCGCCGTCGCCGTGGGCGTGGCCGAGGGTGGTGACCTCGTCGTCTCCAAGGTGGACACCCGCTACGTGCAGGGGCGCACCGCCGCGGGGGGCTGGTCGCAGCAGCGGTTCGCCCGCCGGCGCGACAACCAGGCCAAGGCCGCCATGGGTGACGCGGCGGACCTGGCCGTACGGCTGCTGCTGCCGGAGGCGTCGCGGCTGGCGGCGGTGGTGTGCGGCGGCGACCGGCGGTCGGTGGACACCGTGCTGGCCGACCGCCGGTTGGCCCCGCTCGTTCCGCTGCGGGCCGAGCGGTTGCTCGACGTGCCGGAACCTCGGCACGCGGTGCTGGTGGCAGCGGTGGCGGCGGCCCGAGCGGTGCGAATCCGGCTGCGCGACCCGGCACCCGACTGACCGCGCCGGTCGATCCCGAGGAGAGACGACCGACACCCGAACGAGGGTTCCCGGCGTGGTGCGGGGCTGCTGGTCGGAGGATGGGTCCCGTGGAGTTTCTGGTGGACATGATGACGACGGCGCCCGCCGGCACGTCGGAGGAGGACGTCGCCGGCATGCGCGGCCGGGAGGCGGCGCGCTCGGCCGAGCTGACCGCGCAGGGCAACCTGCTGCGCCTGTGGCGGCCGCCGTTGGCGCCGGGGGAGTGGCGAACGTGGGGCCTCTTCCAGGCCGAGGACGCGGACGAACTGGAGGCGGTGCTCGCGTCGATGCCGCTGCGGGCCTGGCGGCGCGAGACCGTGACGCCGTTGACCCCGCATCCGAACGACCCGGGTCAGCCGCCCCGGCAGCCGGGAAGGTGACCATGTCCAGTGCCGAGACCCAGATCCTGCGGACCGTCCTCGACAGGTGGAAGTCGGCGGTCGACGCCCACGAGCCGGAGCGGGTCGCGTCGTACTTCACCGACGACGCGATCTTCCAGGGTCTGCGTCCGTACACCGTCGGCGCGGCCGGCGTCGCCGCGTACTACGCCGCCCAGCCGCTGGGCCTGACCGCCGCGTACCAGATCCGGGAGACTCGACGCCTCGCCGACGAGTTGGTCCTCGGCTACCTGGAGGTCGACTTCGGCTTCACCGACCGGCCGACGTTGAGCGTCCACCTGGGCGTGCTCGTGCGGCGGGTCGGCGACGTCTGGCTGATCGCCCACTACCAGGTCTCGCGGCTGGACTGACCGGGCTCGCGCCGATGGTGGCAGGCCGCTGCGCGGCCCGCCACCATCGCGGGGGAAGGTCAGAGCTGGTCGGTGCCGAAGGTGTCGCAGGACTTCGGATCGCCACCGTCGTAACCCTGGCTGAACCAGCGCTTGCGCTGCTCGGACGTGCCGTGGGTGAACTGGTCCGGGTTGACCCGCCCACCGGAGCGTTCCTGGATGCTGTCGTCACCGATCGCCTCGGCGGCCTGCACGGCCTGGCTGATGTCGGTCTCGGTGATCGACTTGAACAGCGGCTCCTGACCGGTCTTGTCCTTGCTCTCGGTGGCGTGCTTGGCCCAGGCGCCGGCGTAGCAGTCCGCCTGCAACTCCAGCCGGACGGAGGCGGAGCGGGGGCCACTCTGGTCGCCCTGGCCGGCCTTGGCGTTGGTGCCGAGCAGGTTCTGGATGTGGTGGCCGTACTCGTGGGCGAGCACGTAGGGCTGGGCGAACTCGCCCTTGGCCCCGAACCGGGAGGCCAGCTCGTCGTAGAAGCTCAGGTCGATGTACACCTGCTTGTCGGCGGGGCAGTAGAACGGGCCGACGCCCGAATCGGCCTGCCCACAACCGGTGTTCACGGCGGCCTGGAAGAAGTTGGTGTCGGTCGGCTCGTACTTCCCGTTGCCCAGCTCCGGGTACGCCTTCTGCCAGTAGGCCTGGATGCTGTTGACGTAGAGCAGGTTGCGGCAGCGCGCGTCGTCGAGACGGTCGGGGTTGGCGGTGGCACACGCCTGATCCAGGTCGCCGCCCCCGGCCTGGCCGCCGTCGTCGCCGTTGGTCATGGCGTTGAGGCCGAAGCCGCCGCCGAGCAGCGCGATGAGGACGGCCACCACGATGCCGATGATGCCGCCCCGGCCGCCGCCGCCGGGGATCGGGATGCCGATGCCGCCGCCGCCGGATCCACCACCCCTACCGAGGTCGTTGGCCTGCGAGGTGTCGAGTTCGGCCCGCTCGTTGAGTTCCATGGTGACCCCGATCGCCGTATGCCGGTGAATGTCGTTTGTGTGATGTTTCGTCGCAGAAGTGCCGGAGGGGGTCCGGACAAGCGTTCCGGTACCCGATGATCTTGATCGGTAATCCGGGCGGGTCGCTCAGCGGCGCCCGGTACACTTGTCGGGTGCTGCGCTGCGAAGGCTGAACCGCCCCGCGCCGTCGGGCCCTTGAGCCCGCCGGCCGTTTCGCGTGCCCCGAGTCAGCCTTCCAGACCCCGAGAGCGAGCCCGAAACCATGATCACTGCCACCGGCCTGGAACTGCGTGCCGGTTCCCGGATCCTGCTGTCCGACACCACCCTGCGCGTGCAGCCCGGTGACCGGATCGGTCTGGTCGGCCGCAACGGCGCCGGCAAGACCACCACCCTGAAGGTGCTCGCCGGCGAGGGGCAGCCGTACGCCGGCCAGATCGACCAGCGCAGCGCGATCGGTTACCTGCCCCAGGACCCGCGCACCGGCGACCTCGAGGTGACCGGCCGGGACCGGGTGCTCTCCGCGCGCGGCCTGGACGTGTTGATGGCCCAGATGCAGGAGATCGAGGCCCAGCTCGCCGAGAACGCCGACGACAAGCTGGTCCGTCGCTACGGTGCGCTGGAGGACCAGTTCGCCGCCCTGGGCGGGTACGCCGCCGAGGCCGAGGCCGCCCGGATCTGCGCCAACCTCGGCCTACCGGACCGGGCGCTCGCGCAGACCATCGGGACCCTCTCCGGCGGCCAGCGCCGACGCATCGAACTGGCCCGGATCCTGTTCCGCGACGCGGGCGAGAACGGCGGCGGCATCCTGCTGCTCGACGAGCCCACCAACCACCTCGACGCCGACTCGATCACCTGGCTGCGCGGCTTCCTCGCCAACCACAAGGGCGGGCTGATCGTGATCTCCCACGACGGCGCGCTGCTGGAGTCGGTGGTCAACAAGGTCTGGTTCCTCGACGCCACCCGGTCGGTCGTCGACGTCTACAACCTGGGCTGGAAGGCGTACCTGGAGGCACGCGAGACCGACGAGCGTCGCCGCCGTCGGGAGCGGGCCAACGCCGAGAAGAAGGCCGGCGCGTTGATGGCGCAGGCCGACAAGATGCGGGCCAAGGCGACCAAGACCGTGGCCGCGCAGAACATGGCCCGCCGCGCCGAGAAGCTGATCTCCGGCCTGGAGGAGGTGCGCGTCGCCGACCGGGTGGCCAAGGTCCGCTTCCCCAACCCGGCGCCGTGCGGCAAGACCCCGCTCACCGCGACCGGCCTGTCCAAGTCGTACGGCTCGCTGGAGATCTTCACCGACGTCAACGTGGCGGTGGACCGCGGCTCCCGGGTGGCCATCCTGGGGCTCAACGGTGCCGGCAAGACGACCCTGCTGCGGATGCTCGGCGGGCTGCTCAGCCCCGACACCGGCGAGGTGCACGCCGGGCACGGCCTGCGGCTGGGCTACTACGCCCAGGAGCACGAGACGCTTGACGTGGAGCGGACCGTGCTGGAGAACATGCGCGCCGCCGCCGTCGAGCAGTCCGACACCGACCTGCGCAAGATCCTGGGCGCGTTCCTCTTCTCCGGTGACGACGTGAACAAGCCGGCCGGGGTGCTCTCCGGCGGTGAGAAGACCCGGCTGGCCCTCTCCACCCTGGTCTGTTCCGGCGCCAACGTGCTGCTGCTCGACGAGCCCACGAACAACCTCGACCCGGTCAGCCGGGAGCAGGTGCTCGACGCCATCGCCAACTACCCGGGCGCGATCGTCCTGGTCACCCACGACCCGGGCGCGGTGCTGGCGCTCAAGCCGGACCGCGCCATCCTGCTGCCCGACGGGGACGAGGACGCCTGGAGCGACGACCTGCTCGAACTGGTCGAGCTGGCCTGATCGCGCCGGGTGCTGGCCGGCCGGCGCGACGCCGGCGGCGTGCTCAGCCGAGCAGGTCGACCAGCCGGCTGAGCACGCCCGAGCTGACCAGGATCGTCACCCCGATGCCGACGAAGATCGCCGGCACCAGCCAGTGTCCGGCGCGTTCGACCAGCCGGACCACCCGGCGGTGCCCGCCCAGCCAGGCTCCGACGGCGCACCACAGGGCGATGAGCAGCACGAAGACCAGAAGAAAGACCGCGCTGTCGGCCACGCCGAGGGCCCGGAAGACGGGTACGTAGACCGCGACGTTGTCGGCGCCGTTGGCGATCGTCACCCCGGCCACGCCAAGCGTTCCGGTGACGACCGCGGGTGCCTCGTCGTCGTCGGAGCCGCGCAGCGCGCGGACACCCAGCGCGATCGGCAGCAGGCCGAGCAGCCCGGTCCACGGGTCCGGCACCACCAGCAGCCCACCCGCGATCACCGCACTCGCCACTGCGAGCGCGCCGATGCCCAGGTATTGGCCGGCGACGATCTGCCTGGCGCGGGGGCGGCCGGTGGTGCGGGCCGCGACGAAGAACAGCGTCAGGATGACGATGTCGTCGATGTCGGTGGCGGCGAAGACGACCGCCGCTCCCGCCGTCGTGCTCAGCAGATCGATCACGGCTGAAGGCTACGGGTCGTCGGCAGCGGCCAGCCCCCGCCGGTGGGCGGTCCGGACGCGGCGGTGGTCCCCATCGCCAGGATCACTCTATCGGGAAGCTGACATTGCATAGCGTGTCGGTTGGCGAAGAGTTGATATCTGGCGCATGATCGTCCGAGACGGTCTAATAGGTGGGACCGTATCCGAACCGCACAGTCTGGGACGTGAGGACACAGCATGGCAGCCACTGGCACAGCCACCAGCACTGAGAAAGGTCGCCGGATCGTCGGAGCCGAGCGTCAGACGCTCGCCAAGGACCTGGTAAAGCGGTACACCTCGGGGGAGAGCATCCGCGCGTTGGCGGCCTCGACCGGCCGTTCCTACGGGTTCATCCACCGAGTGCTCACCGAGTCCGGGGTGCAGCTGCGTCAGCGCGGTGGTGCCCGGCGCCGCAAGAAGGCGTGACCCGCCGCTCAGCGTCGTCCATCAGCGCCGATCCCTGGGGCGTCCGGTGACCGCCGAGACGACTGGGGTTCGGCTGACCTGCGACGGGCCGGTTGCCACGGTGACGTTGTGCCGGCCCGACGTGCTCAATGCCCAGACGCCCGCGATGTGGCGAGCGATGAGCGACTTCTCCCGTGAGCTGCCCGGCGACGTGCGCGTGGTGGTGGTCCGAGGCGAGGGGCGTGCGTTCTCCGCTGGCCTCGACCTCGCGGTGGCCGGGGCTTCCGGGCCGGGGTCGTTCGCCGAGCTGGCCACCCTGCCCGAGCAGGAGTGCGCCGAGCGCATCGCGGAGTTCCAGGCGGGCTTCACCTGGCTGCACCGGCCGGATGTGGTCTCCGTCGCGGCCGTGCAGGGGCACGCCATCGGTGCGGGCTTCCAGCTCGCGCTCGCCTGTGACCTGCGCGTGCTGTCCACGGACGCGAAGCTGTCGATGGCCGAGGTGACCCTTGGCCTGGTGCCCGACCTGGCCGGCACGAAACGCCTCGTCGAGTTGGTCGGCTATGCGCGGGCCGTGGAGATCTGCGCGACCGGCCGGCGATTGGACGCCGCCGAGGCGGACCGGATCGGGTTGGCCACCCTGGTCGTCCCGCCGGCCGAGCTGGACGGCGCGGTCCAGGACCTGACCGCAGGCCTGCTCGCCGGGGCGCGGGACGCGGTGGTGGAGATCAAGGCATTGCTCGCCGGAGCGGCTGGACGGTCGCACGCCGACCAGCAGCGCGCCGAGCGGGAGGCGCAGACCCGCCGGCTGCGCGACCTCGCTGGCCGGGGAGAATAGCTAGGTAAGGACCGCGCGGGAAGATCCGGGTTACGACCGAGGTTGTCACAGTCGTCGGGAGAATTGGCCTGACGGTGCGGTCCGCCCGACAACCCGGAGGTGAGCGGTGTCCAACCCGATGTCCGGCGGTGGCATGGCCGGGTGGAGCATGCTCCGGTCGATGCGCAACCGCGACGAGGTCTCCACCCACCGGTTGAAGCGCGGGGTGGCCCGCCGGATCGTGGCGTTCGCCCGGCCCTACCGGCGTGACATCGTCGTCTTCCTGGCGACGGTGGTGTTGGCCGCGATCATCGGTGTCGCCACACCGGTGCTCGCCGGTGACGTGATCAACGCGATCAACCGGGGTGGCACCGAGGCCGGCCGGCTGGTGGTGCGGCTGGCGCTGTTCATCGCCGCGCTGGCGGTCGCGGACGCGCTGCTCTCACTGGCCCAACGCTGGTACTCCGCCCGGATCGGCGAGGGCATCATCCTCAACCTGCGCACCCGGGTCTACGACCACGTGCAGCGGATGCCGTTGCAGTTCTTCACCCGCACCCAGACCGGCGCCCTGGTCAGCAGGCTCAACAACGACGTGCTCGGCGCCCAGCGGGCGTTCACCTCCACCCTGTCCGGTGTGGTCAGCAACGTCATCCAGTTGGTGCTCACCGCGGCGGTGATGTTCACCCTCTCCTGGCAGATCACCGCGCTGTCACTGGTGCTGCTGCCGATCTTCATCATCCCGGCCCGTCGGGTCGGCCGACGGCTGGCGGACATCACCCGCGAGGCGTACAACCTCGACGCCAAGATGAACGCGACAATGACCGAGCGGTTCGGGGTGGCCGGCGCGTTGCTGGTCAAACTCTTCGGTCAGCCCGAGATCGAGGCCCGGCGGTTCGCCGGGCGGGCCGAACGGGTCCGCGACATCGGCATCCAGTCCGCGATGTATTCCCGCACGTTCTTCGTGGCGATGCTGCTGGTCGCCTCACTGGCGCAGGCGCTCACCTACGGTCTCGGTGGCTGGCTCGCGGTGACCGGCGGGGTCAGCGCGGGCACCGTGGTGACGCTCGCGTTGCTGCTCACCCGCCTGTACGGCCCACTCACCGCGCTCTCGAACGTCCGGGTGGACGTGATGAGCGCACTGGTCTCCTTCGACCGGGTCTTCGAGGTGCTCGACCTCGAGCCCGGCATCGTGGAGAAGCCCGACGCGGTGCCGGTGCCCCGCGGCACCGGCCGGGTCGACTTCCGCGACGTGCGATTCCGCTACCCGAGCGCCGCCGAGGTCTCCCTCGCCTCCCTGGAGGAGGTCGCGACGCTCGACCGGACGGTCAACGAGCCGGTGCTCAAGGGCGTCTCGTTCAGCGTCGAGCCCGGGCAGATGGTCGCGCTGGTCGGCCCGTCCGGCGCCGGCAAGTCGACACTCTCCATGCTCCTTCCCCGCATCTACGACGTCACCGACGGGCAGGTGCTGGTCGGTGGGGTGGACGTCCGCGACGCGACACTGGCGTCGCTGCGCGACGAGATCGGCGTCGTCACGCAGGATTCACACCTGTTCCACGAGACGATCGCCGAGAACCTGCGCTACGCCAAGCCGGACGCCACCGACGACGAGATCTGGGCCGCGTTGGCCGGCGCCCAGGTGGCCGACCTGGTTCGGTCGCTGCCCGACGGGCTGGACACCACGGTGGGGGAGCGCGGCTACCGGTTCTCCGGCGGCGAGAAGCAGCGCATCGCGATCGCCCGGCTGCTGCTGAAGGCCCCGTCGATCGTGATCCTCGACGAGGCGACCGCACATCTGGACTCGGAGAGCGAGGCGGCGGTGCAACGGGCGCTGTCGGTGGCGCTCGCCGGCCGCACCGCGCTGGTCATCGCCCATCGGCTCTCCACGGTCCGCGACGCCGACCAGATCCTGGTGCTCGACGGCGGACGGATCGTCGAGCGGGGCCGGCACGACGAGTTGGTAGCGGTCGGCGGCCTCTACGCCGAGCTGTACCGGACCCAGTTCGCGGTCGCCGACTCGCCCACCCCGTTCGTCGATGCCACCGGCCCCGAACCGGTGGTCATGCCGCTGGGCACCTACCGCGCCGACGAGGTGCTGCCGCCGGCCGCGGCCAACTGAATCGGGGCGGCCGTGGGCCGCCCGCTGGTGATCGAACGATGTCGGTCGGTTGCTCTACGGTGTGCGCCGTGAACGCCGTTCAGACGTACCGATACCTCCAGCCGTCCGCGCTGCGCGCCGCCGGACTGGACCTACAGACCTGTGGCGGCCCGGCGGCCAATCCGCGGTTCTTCTCCGGGTTTCTCACCACGCCAGCGGCTGCGGCAGCGGGCCTGCTCGCCGTGGCCGAGGTGGCCCGTACCCGCTACCACCAACCGGTCAGCCCGGCCAGCCTGGACCCGGTTGTCACCGGCAGCCGGGCCCGGTTGCGCTTCGAGTCCTTCTCCGGTTGCTGCGGGGTGTACGCCCGGATGGACGTGGGCCCGGCCGGATTCGACGGCGAGATCGTCGGGCACGGCACCACGAACGTGGACGTCAACCCGCCCCTGCGCGAAGCGCTCGCCCGGGTCGGTGGGATCGAGCCGTTGCACCTGGCCGTCGGCCCGGACGACCTCACCGTCTCCACCATGGACGGTGCGGTGGTGGAGCGGAAGGTCCCGCTGCCGGGCCGCTGGTTGCGGGGTTTCGCGGAGGTGCAGGTGCTCACCGCCGGCTTCGAACCACGCGCCGAGATCCCGGCCGCCGAGGCGGCCACGTTCCTGCGCCGGCTGCCCGGGGCGAGCGACCGCTCGGTGCTCTGGGCGGTACCGGCCGGACGTACCCTCCGGTTGACCTCGAGGCCGGCGCCGGGCGCTGTCTGCCTGGCCGGCGCGGGGCGGCTCGCCGCGCTGCGCGGGCTGCTGCGGCACGCCCACACCCTCCGGGTGTACGGGCCGACGGCGCGTGCCGGTTCGCCGGCCCTGCCGAGCATGTGGGAGCTGGACACCGGGTCGCTGCGGCTGTCGCTGACGCTCTCTCCCGAGCCGTACCGGGGGTTCTCCGGTGAGGGGGCCGCGCTGCTCGCGCTCGCCGGTGACGACGTGATCGACGACGCTGAGCTGGTCGGCGGCCTGCTCTCCTGGGACCCGACGATCGACGTCGCCGCGCTGGCCGACCCGGCCGGGCTGTCCGACGACCGGGTCCGCGCCGCGCTGGCCCAGCTCGGCACCGCCGGACGGGTCGGTTACGACGTCGCCGAGGCCGCCTACTTCCACCGGGTCATGCCCTACGACGCGGGCCGGGCCGAGCGGGACAATCCCCGCCTGGTCGGCGCGCGCACGCTCGTCGAGCAGGGCGCGGTCCGCCCTGACGGGGAGCACGCCACGGTACGCAGCGGCGACGAGGACTACCGGGTACGCCGGCTGCCCGACGGGAGCCACACCTGCACCTGCCGGTGGTGGGCGAAACACCAGGGCCAGCGCGGCCCGTGCAAGCACGCCCTCGCCGTCGCCATGGTGGCAGCGCCGGCGGAGGTGGGGGTGTGACGGACTTCTTCAGGTGCCTGACCCTCGGCGACGTGTCGACAGTCGGTTCGCTGCTTCGTCCGCTGGACGAGCCGGCCCGGCGGGCGCTCGGCGACGAGTTGGTCGCCCAGGTCCGTCGTCGGCGGGACAACTGGTGGATGGGGAAGGAGGCGACCGCCCTGGCGGTGGCGGCGGTGGGCACGTTGAGCACCGCCCCGAAGACGGCGGCCCTGCTCGGTCGGCGGGGGGTCGAGCTGGGCGGCGCCGACCACCAGCCGGTGATCGTGGCAGCCCGCCAGCGAGGTGTGCCCTGGTTGGCCGACGTGGCGTACCGGCTGGCCGAGCGGCTGCCCCGCGGTCGTCCATGGGACGGCTGGCACTTCGTCGCCGGGCTGCTGATGGCGGAGAAGGCGCCGCCGCCCACGGGCGACGCGTTCGTCGCCGGTTGGGCGCACTCGCTGTGGATGGCGCGGTACGAGAGCCGGCCGCAGCCCCTGCTCGACCGGCTACGCGCCGACCCCTTCCTGGACCCGCTGCTGCCCCGGCTGTTCGAGGTGGACGGGATCGGCCTCGACCTGATGTTCAACGGTGCCGGGCAGGGAGTGCCCCCGGCGTTGGCCACGCTGGCGACGGAGGGGCGGCTCGACCGGTCGGTGCTGCTCGACGGGGTTGTCGGCCGGCTGCTGCGCGGCGATCGGCCGGGCGCGCTGCGGCCGTTCCTCGCCCTGCACGACCTGCTGACACCGACGCCGGCCGAGGTGACCGCGCGGGCCAGCGCGTACCTGCGGCTGCTCGCCGACGCGCCGGGGCCGGTGGCCACCCTGGCGCAGCGGGGCGCTGCGCGGCGCGGGCGGCGATCTGGAACTCGATGCGGTGTTGGACACCGCGCGGGTCGTCCTGGGTCGGCCGGAGAAGGCGCTGGTGCGGGCCCAGCTGTCCTGGTTGGACCGGCTGGCCCGGCAGCACCCCGGGCGGGCGGCCGAGATCGCCGAGGTCCTTGCGTCGGGTGTCGCCCAGCCCTCCGGCGACCTGCGCGACCGTGCGCTGGCGCTGGCGCGGCGGCACGGTCATCAGCCGGCCGCCACGATCGCCGTGGCGGTGGCCGGCGACGAGTTGCCTCCGCCGGTGCCGCCCGCGCTCGCCCCGCCGCCGATCACCGACGTGGACGAGTTGGTGGCGGAGATCGCCGGGCTGCTCGGTCGACAGTGGCCCGCGCTGGCGCTGGAGCGGGTCCTCGACGGGCTGGTCCGGCTGACCACCCGCGACCGGGACCGGCTGGCGGCCGCCCTGCTGCCGGTGCTGCAACGCGCGGAGGTCCGGGGGCACGACGGCATCTGGGCGGTGTCCAATCTGAGGGCCCAGTTGAACGGTGTGCTGCTGGCCGCCGCCGCCCCGACGGAGGCTCGCCACCGGCGCGACCAGTGGGCCCGCATCCTCGGCCAGTCGGTGCCCTGGACGGCACGTCTCTTCCGGCGTCGGTCGAGCGTCGAGCTCGCCAAGCAGCCTCCGCTCACGCAGGTCTACTGCGCCCGGCTCGCCGAGATCGGGCAGCGTCTGGACGGCTCGGACGACCCCGGGTTGCTGGCCGCCCCGACGTCCGTCACCGGGGCCGTCGACCCGGCGGCGCTCTACGAGCGGCTGTTCGCCCTCGGTGACCGGCCGATCTGGCGGTGGGATCTCACCCAGGCGCTGCTGCGGACGCCCGTCGGCGGACACGACGCGCTGGCGACCCGCGCCGCGGCGCTCGGCACCCCGGCCGGCGACGAGCTGGCCGGCTGGTTGCGCGGGGGCGCCCTACCGGCGCCGGTGCAGGAGGTGGTGACGGTCGGCCGGCGCGAACGCCGTCACGGGTTCGACTACGGCTACGACCACCTGCCCGTGCGGCGCACCGTCGTCGCCACCGCCCCGCCGGAGGGCGTGGCGGACCCGGTCGGCCTGCTCACCGTGCCGGTCCGCCCGGTCGGGCAGGCGTCCGCCGACTGGAGTGAGCTGTGGCTGGCGCTGCTGCCGGGGCATCGGGGTCTGGTCGCCGCCCGCCTGCTGCCCGGTGTCGCCAGCGCCGCTCAGGAGGATGCCGAAGGGCTCGGCGCGGTCCTGCCGCAGCTCGCCGAGTGCACCGGCGTCGGCGGTCCGGCCCTCGACCTGGCGCTGGCGTACGGGCTGTGTGCCCGGCACGAGGTGGACCGGGTCGCTGCCCTCGACGCCCTGCTGATCCTGGCGGCGGCCGGTGAGCTGGACGCCGCCGGCGTCGGTGGGCGGTTGGGCGCGCTGGCGGCCGACAACCAGGTGACGCTGACCCGGGTGGTGACGCCGCTGCGGGACGCGGTCGCGGCCGGTGCCCGACTGAGTGTGTGGCGGCTCCTCGCCGCCGCGCTGTCGCCGTTGCTGGCCGGGCCGACCCCGCCCCGTGGCACGCCGGACCTGCTGGCCCTGGGCCGCCGAGACGGCCACCGCGACCGGCGTACGCATCGAACTGCCGGGGCTGGCCGACGTGGTGGCGCGCGGCGGCACGAGCCGGTTGGTGACCGAGGCCCGCCGGCTCGGCACCGCGCTG
>NZ_JAEVHL010000193.1 GCF_016803395.1 Micromonospora tarensis
GCTTCGCCGTCCCCGAGGATCAGGGTCGCCGCCAGCATGTTGCCCACTTCAGGGTCGAAGACGGTCTGTGCGCGGTCGCGGCGCGATGCGGCGACGTCGCACGTCGGACCGGTGCACCGTCGATGGGGACCCGGCCGGGCCTCGGCGGCGAGCAGCGGCAGCACCGGCTGGGCGGCCAGCAGGCCGGCGAACCAGGGCCCCGTCAACCCGGTCCACCGGCCGTACCCCACGGCGACCGCCGCGCTGGCCCCCCCGACCAGCGCGGCGTACCGGCTGCCCGGCCAGCCGGCCACGCCGGCCAGGTTCACCGACCAGGCCGCGTAACCGTCCAGCACCACCAGCAGCAACCCCACCGCGGCGAACGTCTCCGCGGTGCCCCGCAACCCCCGGCGGACCGCCAGCAGCGGTACGCCCAGTGTGAGCGCGGTGAACCCGGCCAGGATCAACGCGCGCCCACCAACCCCCACCGCCGCCCAGGCGACCGCGGTGAACACCACCGCGGCGGTGCCCAACAGGAGTCCACCGAGGACGAAGAGCAGACCCTGCACCGTCCGGGTCGAGGTCTCCGCCGCACCCGCCGGAACCGGACCGACCGCCGGCGTCGGCCCGACGGCAGACGCCTGTCGCGCCACCGCCGGAGCGGCCACCACCCCGGCGCGGACGACCGCCGCCAGCTCGGCCCGCCGGCGCGACGCGGCCGACAGGCGTCCAGCCAGCTCGAAGTACGTACGGCGGGCCCGTTCGACCTCCGGCTCAAGCGCGGCGACCTCCCGCCCCAGCCGGACCACCTCGGCGGCGACCGGGTCCGGCGGACGGGCACAGCCGGTGCAACCGGTGCTCAGATCGGCCGGCGCACCGCAGGCGGGGCACTGATAGCGGCTGTCATCCACCCGGCCATCATCGGAAGCCGAGCGGGGCGCGGCCCAGAGTGCGCGTACTCAGGGGCGGGTGTGCTCGAACACCCAGGTGGTGTAGTCGGGGTTGCCGCTCTCCACCCTGGACACCAGGATCTCCGGCACCTCGTACGGGTGGCTGACCCGGATCTGGTCCAGCAACGCGGCAAGTCGATCCGGCGCGGTCTTGAACTGCACCGACCATTCGGTGCTGGTCTCCACACCGGAGCGCCACCAGTAGGTGCTGTCCACCTGACCACCCACCTGGGCGCAGGCGGCGAGCCTGCCGGCGACGGTCGCGGCCGCCAGCACGTCGGCGACCGAACGCGCGTCCACCACAGTCGTCACCACGCAGATCTCGTCCACCACCCGACCCTACGTGGCATTTCCCCGCCGAGCCGTCTTCGGCTCGCGAGGGTGACGACTCCGCTACGCTGCGCTGCGCACGCTCACCGGTTAGCGGCGATCCAGGCGTCGATCTGCGCCCACCAGTCAAAAAGCCAGTCGATGCGTTGCTGCCGTCCGGTCGGTACGTCCTCCGGTGGCACCGACCAGAACCGCATCACGATCCGCTTGTCCATCGGCAGTTCCCGCCACACGTCGGCGACGGTGAGCATCCGGTCCAGGCCGGTGTGGGCGACGAAGATGACCCCCGCGTCCGGTGCGGCGTCCAGTGCGGCGAGCATCCCACCGGGCTGCGGGGCGAGCACGTGGCGCATCCGTTCGGCGCGCGCTGCCATCCGTTCCAGACCGAGGGACCGCAGCCGGGCGATGGCCCGCAGTCGTCGCTTGGGGGTGAAGTTGCCGCCCTCCGGGAAGATCACGAAGGCGTCGTTGTCGTCCAGGCCGGTGGCCAGGTGCCCGACCTGGCGGACCGTCTCCTCGCCGCGCTCCGGCGTCGGCGCGATGAACCGGTTGGGTAGCCGGTTGAGCAGCACGTCGATCGCCGGGTCCCACTGGAGGCTGTCTTTGAGCACGATCCGCGGCTCCCGGTTGAACCAGTTGACCAAGCCGTGGATCAGGATGAAGGAGTCACCCGGCCCGGCGTGCCGGCAGAGCACCAGCTCGGGCGGCCGGGCAGCGCGGTGTCCGGGTCGGTGCCCACCACGTCGATGCTCAACCGCAGCGTCCAGCGGGCCTGCCAGAACAGCAGCCGCAGAAACCAGCCGGCCAGCACGTAGTGCGCGCGCTGGAACGTCGGCGACCGGGTCCGCCAGCCGAAACCCGAGGCGACCCAGAGCACGAAGAGCGCGAGCAGCGCGGCAGCGTCCCAGACCAGGTAGAAACAGCCGATCCAGAGCAGCCGCAGCGGGCGCAACCGGCCCGGGACCAGCGGGGACGCGGCGGCGGCGAACAGCGCCCAGACCGGCAACGTGGTGACCACGACGAAGGCCAGCAGGACGACGGCGGGGGCGAACAGCAGCCGCCGCAGCCACCGGGGAGGCAGCGGCATCACTGCTCCAGGTGGGTGGCGAGGTAGCGCCGGGAGGCGGTGTACGCGCGGCTGATCCGCCGCCCCACCGCCGCCATGTCCCGGTACGCCCACGGGGTGTCGTCGCGCGGGTTGAGACCACCGGTCGGCAGGACGTGCACCTCCACCCCCTCGGGCAGCGCCGCCATCTCCCGGAAGAACCGGTGCCGGCGGGAGATCTCGAACGCGACCTGCGCGATCTCCCACGGCCGCCGGGGCGGCGTCAGCTCCCGTTCGATCCGACCCACCTGGAGGACGTAGATCCGGCGGGCGCCGACCGCCACCGCCTCGCCGATCGGGATGGAGTTGACGATGCCGCCGTCCACGTAGTGCGCGCCGTTGATCTCCATCGGCGGGAGTAGACCGGGCACCGAGGCCGACGCCAACACCGCCGGCACCACCGGTCCACTGTCGAACCAGTGCTCGGCGGCCCGCTCGATGTGCGCGGCGCAGCACCGGAACGGCACCCGCAGATCGGCGAAGGTGGTGTCCACCCCCAGCTCGGACTCCAGCAGCCGGCGCAGCGGTCGAGGCGAGTGCAGGTGGGTACGGGCGGCGAAGCGGCGCAGCTGCCGGGCGACCGAGTCCCCGTACACCTCGCTCGCCTCCGGCGACGCCCAGAGCCGGACCAGCCGGTCGGTCACCGCCTCGGACGGGTCGGCGGCGACCAGCGCGCCGTTCACCGCGCCGATCGACGTGCCGAGCACCATGTCGGGTTGGATGCCGGCGCGGAAGAGCGCTCGCAACATGCCCACCTCGACCGCGCCGAGCACTCCTCCGCCGCCGAGCACGAACGCCACCGGTCCCCCCACCATGCCTCTCATCCTGGCACGGGCCCGCCGCCGACCGGTGGGCCGCTCTCGGCCGGCGGTCGGCGCACCGCAGGCACCGTCCGTCGACCGCGGGTGGCGGCGGCGTTGACAGGCCTGACACATTCGCGCAACCTGATACGGCTCCCACCCCTGAGGCAGGTGCGATCCGTGAAGGCAGCGCTGCATCCGGGCCGATTGTTGGCTCGCAGATACCGACTTCTGGACCAGATCGGCGCCGGTGGCATGTCGGTCATCTGGCGTGCCCGGGACGAGGTGCTGGACCGGCTCGTCGCGCTCAAGGTGCTCGCCCCGTCGCTCGCCGCCGACGCGCGGTTCCGGGGCATGGTGCGCGAGGAGGCGCGGGCCGCCGCCCAGTTGGTGCACCCGCATCTGACCTCCGTGCACGACTACGGCGAGACGGTCGACCCGGACGGCTCGATCACCTCGTTCGTGGTGATGGAGCTGCTCAGCGGCGAGGAGTTGAAGCTGCGCCTCACCGAGGGGCCGCTGCCGTGGGCGGAGGCGGTCCAGGTGGGCGCCCAGGTCGCCGAGGCGTTGGCCGCCGCGCACCGGCTCGGCATCGTGCACCGGGACATCACCCCGGGCAACGTGATGATGACCGGGACGGGCGTCAAGGTGCTCGACTTCGGCATCGCCACCCGGATCGGCGCGCCCGACGAGGACGAGGACGGCGAGACCTTCGGCACCCCGGCGTACGTCGCCCCGGAACGCCTCGACGGCGCACCCGCCCAGCCCTCCACCGACGTGTACTCGCTCGGCGTCCTGCTCTACGAGGCGCTCACCGGCCGGGTGCCGTACCCGGCGGACACCTGGGACCAGCTCAGTGCGGCGCTGGCCAACGGCCCGCCACCGACGCTTGCCGAACTGCCGGAACTGCCCGCACCGGTGGCCGAGATCTGCCTCCGCAGTCTCGCCCGGAATCCGGCCGACCGGCCGACCGCCCGGCAGGTGGCCACCGCGCTGCGCGACCACCTGCTGCCGGCCGATCCCCCGACCGCGACCGTCCGGGTGCCCACCGAGCCCCCGCAACCGCAGCCGACCGCCGGCACACCGGCTGCCGTGACGGCGACGGGCCTGCCGGGCGAGTCGGTGGCCGCGTCGGGTTGGTCGGCCCGACGGCTGGCGTTGCTCCTGGTGCTGGCCGTCGGGGTGACGCTGGCCGTGGTGGCCCTGCTGCCCGAACAGCAGCCGGCACGGCGGGCGCAGCCCACGGTCGGCCCGACGGCGACCCCGTCGAGCGACCCACCGGCGCCCACCACCGCCGCGTCGTCGGCCGCACCGTCGACAAGGCCGGGCACCGGCTCGCCCAGCGCGAAGCCGGGCACCCTGACCGAGGCCGCCAACCGGGTCGACGGGCTGATCGGGGCGGGGCTGAGCGCCGGCCAGATTCGTGACGACGTGGCCCTCGACCTGCGCAACGAGCTGCGCAACCTGACCGTGGCGGTCAGTTCCGGCCGCGAGGAGCTGGCGCCGCCGGTGGCCCGGCTGCGCGAGAAGGTCACCGTCCGCCTCGGTGAGGGAGGCATCAGTCCGGCGTACGCCGCCCGGCTCGACGCCGCCATCATTGAGCTGGGTGCGGCTCGGGTCTGAGCGCACGACGAAGCCGAGCGGGCAGGGTCAGCGGGCCGACATCCGGGCCGATTCGCGGTTGTCGTGCCGGTCGAGGGCGAAGCGGCGGTAGATCTCCGCGTAGTCGTACGCCATCCGCTCGACCGAGAAGCTCCGGGCGACGTGCGCCACGCACTCCGCCGGGTCGAGTCGCTCCGCCGCGCGCAACGCCGTGGGCAACTCCGCCGGCCGCTCGACGACCAGCCCGGTCCGCCCCGGCCGGACCAGCTCCGGCACCGCGCCCCGGTTCAGGGCGACCACAGGTGTCCCGGTCGCCATCGCCTCCAGCATCACCATGCCGAAGGGCTCGTCCCACTGGATCGGCATGATCAGGCAGCGGGCGTCGACGAGCATCCGCAGCGTGCTCGCACGATCCGCGTTGAGCACGACCGTCACGTCCTCGTCGACAAGCGGCGCCACGACCTGCTCGTAGTAGCGGCGCTCGGCCGGCTCGTTGCACTTGCCCGCCAGCAGCAGGGGCAACCCGGCCGCCCGGCACGCCCGGATGGCGACGTCCGGACCCTTGTCCGGGCTGAACCGTGCCAGCCACAGCACCGGCCCCCGGCCGGGTGCGGTCTTGCGCGGCAGCCCGCGGATGTCCAGCGCGTTGTGCACCGTGCCGGCCCAGGGCAGGCCGAGGTTCAGCTGCCGCTGGGCGTGCGAGATGGCCACCAGGGCGATGCCGGGCTCGACCTCGCTGAGCACGTCGCCGTACTCCCCCACCGGGTTCCCGTGCACTGTCGCGACAGTGGGGACGGCCCGGCGGCCGGCGACCAGCGGGCCGATCGTGGTGTGGTCGTGGATGACGTCGAAGTCGGCCGCGCTGATCAGCCGGTTCACCCGGGCCAGGTGGGCCAGCTCGGGCAACGACTCGCCGAGCCGCTCGTACTGGACCTCGGCGACAGTGGAGACGAAGCCGTCGGCCGCCGTGCCGTGGTCATCGCCCGCCCCGAACAGGGTGACCGTGTGCCCCTGTCCGGTGAGCGCGTCCACCAACGCGGCGACGACCTGCTCAAGGCCGCCGTAACCGGGCGGGGGCACCGACAACCATGGCGGGACCACCATCGCGACACGCAGGGACCGCTCCTCAGGGCGGCCCGCAGTCGGGTGGTTCACGGCCACGCGTCCTCCCCGTTGATCCCCGGCGCGGCGGCACCGCCGGTCGAGATGGTCGGCGGCGGTTTCCCCGTGACGTCCCGGGTAAACCGGACAACGCGGACGATCACCCACCGACCAGGAGCTGGTCGTGAACCACCCGCACCCCGGGCGCGGACCAGGCCACCCGCTCGACCTGATCACGTTCCCACCAGGACCGGACCACCCCGGCAAGGACCAGCGTGTCGCCGTCCACCTCGACGGTCACCCGCTCGCCGCCGAGCGTGCGCAGCAGCGCCCGCTGGACGTCCCGCCGCAGCCGCTCCGCGGCCGGTGGCGCCGCAGGCCGCACCTCGATCAGGTTGGTGATGCCCCGTACGCCGTCGAGCCGGCGCACCGCACCGTCGGCGGCGCGCCGCTGCCAGCCGAATTCGACCTCACCGCGCAACATCAGCCAACCGTTGGCCACTGTCACGTCCAGCCGCTCGGCGGGCACGAAGCTGTCCCACTCCAGAGCGCGGGTGGCGGCGTCGGCGACCTCGGCGTCGGTACGTCCCGGAGTGCCTGGCAGCCGCACCTCGATCTCGTCGGCCACCGCGCGTACACCGCGAACCCGCTGTGCGCACCGGGTCGCGGCCCAGCTGCGAGCGGCACCGTCCACGAAACCGGTCAGGGTGACCACGCCCTGGTCGACTGTCACCCCGATCTCGTTCGGTTGCAGCTGGGCGTCCCAGGCCAACTCCGCCAGGACGTCGCGTTGGATCCGCTGGTCGTCGCGGACGTCCAGCACCTCGGTCATGGCACCCACCCCCGGTTCCGGTCGCCCAGACTCGCCCAGCCAACCTGCCGGGCACCCGGGTGACGGCGGTTCACCCGATCCGGATGAACGCCGTCCGAGGCGGGTAAGAAGCGGCGGGTGACGGAGCCGACCCCCTCGGCCCCGCCACCCGCCGCCGGAGGGAGGAAGCAGGTCTCAGTTATCTGTCAGGACGTCTCGGCGAGCGTCACGGTTGCGGTCTTCTCGGCACCGTTGCGCTTGTACCGCACCTCGACCCGGTCGCCGACCTTGCCGGCCTGCACCGCGCCGACCAGGTCGTCGGAGTCGTTGACCGGCTTGTCACCGAACCGGGTGACGACGTCGCCGCGCTGCAGGCGGCCTTCTCGGCCGGGCTGCCCGGGGTGACCGACGCGACGAGCGCCCCGCCGCCCTCGGCCTGGTTGACGCCGACGCCGAGCGACGGGTGGCTGACCTTCTCGCCGCGCTGGAGCTTGCCCGCGACGTCCTTGGCCTTGTTGCTGGGGATGGCGAAGCCGACACCGATGTTGCCGGTGCTCTGCCCGGAGGTCGCGATGGCGGTGTTGACGCCGATCACCTCGCCCCGGGTGTTGACCAGCGCGCCACCGGAGTTGCCGGGGTTGATCGGCGCGTCGGTCTGGAGCAGGCCGGAGATCGAGCTGACCGCCTGGCCCTGCTGGGACGGGTCCTGCGGCTGCCCCTCGCCGGCCCGGATGGTGCGGTCCCGGGCGCTGAGGATGCCCGAGGTCACCGACCCCTGGAGGCCGAGCGGGCTGCCCAGGGCGAGCACCTGGTCGCCGACCTGCATGGCGTCGCTGTCGCCGAACTTCGCCGGCTTGAGGTCGCTCACCCCCTTGGCCTGCACCACGGCCAGGTCGGTCTTCGGGTCGGTGCCGATGACCTTCCCCTCGACCTTGTTACCGTCCGCGAAGATCACCAGCACCTGGCCGCCAGCGGCGGAGGCGACCACGTGGTTGTTGGTCAGCACGTAGCCGTCGGCGCTGAGCACCACCCCGGAGCCCTCACCGCTGTCGGTGGTGATCGAGACGACGCTGTCCTGCACCGACGCGGCGATCTTCGGCAGGTCGGCGCCGTTGATCACCGGGGCGGCGGAGTAGGTGCGGGTGATTCCGCCGCTGTCGCCGTCGATGGCGAGCGCGAGCGCCCCGCCGGCCACTCCGGAGCCGAGCATCAGGGCGAACACCGCGACGCCGGCACCGGCGAACTTGGCGATCCGGCCCGGCCGGGGACCACTGCCGGGCGGCGGGACCTGCGGGCCCCACGGCGGAACCGGCTGGCCCGGGTGCTGCGGGTGCTGTCCCGGGTGCTGCTGGTGCTGCTGGTGCTGCTGGTACGCCAGGCCCGGCTGGCCCCCGCCGGCCCAGCCGGACTGCTGGCCCGCGTACCAGGGGGCACCGGGGTAGTGACCGGCGGTCGGCTGCGGGTAGCCGGACTGGCCCGGCGTCGGGTGCCCGGAGACCGGGTAGGGCGGCGCGGAGGGGGTCGCGCCGGCGGCTCGTACCCGGTCGGCTGGGCGCTGGCCGGTGCTCCGCCGGGCTGGCCGGGATACCCGGCGGGCGCGGTGGGGCCGGCGTGCCCGGCCGGCACGGCGGCGGGCGGAACGGCGGTGGTGGTCTCCGTGTCGCCGGTGGTCGAAACGACCGGTACCGGCGTGGTCGGGGAGTCGGACTGCGCGCGCTCGTCGCGCGGCAACTCGGCGGTGGGGTGCGACGGCTCGGCGTCGGTGGGGGCCGGCCGGCGCTGCGGGTCGGACTCGAACTCGGTCATGGCACTACCTTCTCCCCCAGCACTGCGATCAAGCTGGAACCGTCCTGGAAGTTGGCTGAAAGTCACTCGGTCGCTCCGTAAGCCTGCGGCAGCAGCGGCAGCCGGACCCGGAAGGTCGCCCCGCCGCCGGGTGTCTCGGCCACCTCGACCGAGCCGTGGTGGGCGGCGACCAGCGCGGCCACGATGGCCAGGCCGAGGCCGGTCCCGGTGTTGCCGTCGGCCCGCCGGGTACGTGCCGCGTCGGCCCGGTAGAACCGCTCGAAGACCCGTTCCGCCTGCTCCGCCGAGAGTCCTGGGCCGGTGTCGGCCACCTCCACGACGGCGAAGCCGCCCGGTTCGGCACGCAGCCGTACCCGGATCTCGGCCTCCGATGGGGTGTGGGTCAGCGCGTTGGTGACCAGGTTGCCGATCACCTGGCGCAGCCGCGCGTCGTCGGCGGAGACGACGAGCGGGCCTGACTGAGGCTCGATCTCCAGCTCGATCCGCCGGTCCGGTGCCATCGCCCGCGCTGCCTGCACGGCGTCGGAGGCGAGCACCGGCAGCTCCACCGGCGTCAGCGACAGCGGCCGCTCCATGTCCAAGCGGGCGAGCAGCAGCAGATCCTCCACCAGCAGCCCCATCCGGGCCGCCTCGTCCTCGATCCGGCGCAGCAGGCCGGCGGTCTGCTCCGGCGCGCGGGCCGCGCCCTGCCGGTACAGCTCGGCGAAGCCGCGGATGGTGGTCAGCGGAGTACGCAGCTCGTGTGAGGCGTCCGCGACGAACTGCCGCATCCGCTCCTCGGAACGGATGGCCCGCGCCTCGGACGCCTGAGCCGCGGCGGCGGCGTCCCGGGCGGCGCTCTCCGCCCATCGCGCCGAGGTCTCCGAGGCGGCCCGGGCGGTGAACGCCGCCTCGATCTGGGTGAGCATCGCGTTCAGCGCACGGGAGAGCCGGCCCAGCTCCGAGGTTGGCTCGGCCTGGCCCTCCTCCGGGTCGGGCACTCGGCGGGTCAGATCACCGCCAGCGATCGCGGCGGCGGTGCGTTCGATCTCCACCAACGGTTTGAGGCTGGTTCGGACGATCGCCGCGCCGACCGAGGCCAACATGATCAGCACCGACCCCCCGACCAGCAGGTCGATCCAGGCCAACCGTTTCACGGCGAGGTCGACATCGGTCAGGTGCTCGCCGATCGCCGCCATCTGGCCGGTTGGCAGCTCGGTGTAGAGCACTCGCCAGCGCAGCGAGCTGTCCCGCGCGCGGACGGTGCTCGGCTTGCCGTCCTGGGCCTTCTCCTGCGCCTCGAATCCGGCCGCGTCGCTCGGCCAGGGCGGTAGATCCGCCGTCGTGAAGCGGGACTTGTCGTACGCGAAGTCCTTCACCTGGCCGGTGGAGGTGCTGGTCAGCACTACCACGTAGTCGCTGGGCAGCGAGACGACGTTCGACGAGGGCATCATGGACTGGATGCGGCCCGCCGAGTCGCGCAGCTCGAGGTCGATCTGATCGACCAGATAGTTGTGCAGGAAATACGCGGTCGAGACGCTGATCACCACCAGGGCGCCGGCGACCAGCGCCAGCACCGAGGCGACCAGCTTGATCCGCAGTGGTACGCCCCGCACCCGTCCCTTCGCCTGCTCGACAGCGTTCACGCCGCCGGCTTGCGCAGCACGTATCCGACGCCACGGAGCGTGTGGATCAGCCGGGGCTGGGTGGTGTCGACCTTGCGGCGCAGGTACGAGATGTAGGACTCGACGATGTTGTCGTCACCACGGAAGTCGTAGTTCCAGACGTGGTCGAGGATCTGCGCCTTGGACAGCACCCGGTTGGCGTTGAGCATCAGGTAGCGCAGCAGCTTGAACTCGGTGGGCGAGAGCTGCACGCGCTGGCCGGCCCGGTGCACCTCGTGGGTCTCCTCGTCCAACTCCAGGTCGGCGAAGGTGAGCCGGGAGGGTGCCTGCTCGCCGGTCGTGGTGCGGCGCAGCACGGCGCGGATCCGGGCGGTCAGCTCCTCCAGGCTGAACGGCTTGGTGACGTAGTCGTCGCCACCCAGGGTCAGCCCACGGATCTTGTCGTCGGTGGCGTCCCGGGCGGTCAGGAACACCACAGGGGTACGCGTGCCGCCCTCGCGGAGCATCCGGATGACCTCGAAGCCGTCCAGGTCGGGGAGCATCACGTCGAGCACCACCAGGTCGGGCCGGTGGTCCTTGGCGGCGCTGAGCGCCGCGCTCCCGCTGGTCGCGGTGGCGACGTCGAAGCCCGCGAACCGCAGGCTCGCGGAGAGCAGTTCGAGGATGTTGGGGTCGTCCTCGACGACGAGCAGACGCGCCTCGGTCTGGGTAGCGGGCATGGGCCCATCATCGGTGACGTCACTGCGCCAGCGCTGGACGGTTCCTGCAAAAAGCCTGTGAGTCGTGGATCGTCACTCAGCGCAGCAGGCGGCGCAGCCCGTCCAGGGCGCCATCGAGCAGCCGGACGGCGGTGCGTAGCTGGGTGTCGCTGAACTGCCGGGCACGCACCAGCCGGCCCACCTCGGCGGTGAACGCGGCGAGCCGCTTGTCGAGTTCGTCGAGCAGTTCGGCCTGCGACCCAGCGGACGACGCCGGGCGGGGCGGCGGTGGCGCCTCCCACCGGGGGGAGCGCCGGGTCTGCCGGGTGGCCTCGCTCAGCTCCCGCTTGAGGTCGCGGACCGACCCGCGCACCTCGCTGCGGATCTCGCCGGCCAGGGTGGAGAGGTCCGCCACCGAGGCGGCGATGTCCGTCTCCAGCGCGGTCAGCTCGTCGGCCCGCTGGCGCAGCTCGGCCCGGCCGGCGTCGGTGATGTCGTACGTCTTGCGACCACCGGCAGCGGTGTGGCTGACCAGACCTTCGGCCTCCAGCCGTTGCAGGCGGGGGTAGATGGTGCCGGCGCTGGGCGCGTACAGCCCGAGGAAGCGGTCCTCCAGCAGGCGAATCAACTCGTAACCGTGCTTCGGGCCGTCGTCGAGGAGCTTGAGCAGGTAGAGCCGGAGCCGCCCGTGGCTGAACACGGCGGTCACGGCAGCTCCCTCCCATCGTCGTCGACCGCTCGGGCGAGCAGGGCGATGCTCCCCGAGGTCGCGGAAGCCCAGAGCTTACCTTCGCCGGCGCCGAGCACCCCCTCACCGCTGGGCAGGGGGAACGTCGAACTCCGCACCTGCGGAAACCCGCTGGTGATCCGGCCGGAGGCGGTGTTCAACCGAACGGCGAGGTCGCTGTCCTCGCGGACCCGGACGGTGATGCTGCCCGAGATGGTGGTCAGTCTGATCTCGCTGCGCCGGGGGTTGTCCAGGTCGCAGGTGATGGCGCCGGACACGGTCTGGGCCCGCACCCGCTCGGCGGCGCTGTCGGCGAGGATCACCTCTCCGGAGACCGTCTCCAGGCTGAGGTCACCACGGACGCCGAGGGCCTCCACCGGCCCGGAGGTGATCGTCGCGGAGGTGTTGCCACGCAGGCCCATCAGGGTGATCTGACCGGCGACGACGTGGACTGTTGTCTGCCGGCGCAGGCCGGACGCGACCAGCGAGCCGGCAACCAGGTCGAGGTCGGCGAGGACGTCGGCGGGCACCGCGACGGAGACGTCCACCCGCGGATAGCGGTGGATCGCCCGGAACCAGCGCAGGACGTCCGACCAGCCCCGGCCGCGCTCCTGCCGGATGCTGAGCCGGCCCTCGGAGTGGTCGATCAGGATTGGCCGGCGGCCGACCTGGGTGATGTCGATCCGGGTCGGACCGTCGGTGGCGACCACGTTGAGCCGTCCACTGATCAGGCGGACGTCCAGCCGGACGACCGGACCGTCCATGGTGAGCCGCTGCGGGCTCTCGACCGTCCATCCGGCCATGGGTGTCCTCCTCTCGACGACGCGTCGCAACGCGCCTCCCGAGAGGACAGTAACGCGATACATCGCGATACCACAAGACAGGTCGCGACTGGTGGTGCGACAGCGCCTCACGATCGCGCTTGATCCTGGATGTCGTGGCATCCCAGGCCGACCTGGCCACTACTCCACGGATCGAGCGCGATCATGGCGCTGCGGGTGCCGCCGCCTCTCAGGCCGCCAGATCCAGCTCGCCGCCTGCAGCCGGGGTCGGCGCGCTGGCGGCCGGGATCGGCGCGCTGGCGGCCGGGGTCGCCGTGGGCATCGGCCGCAG
>NZ_JAEVHL010000194.1 GCF_016803395.1 Micromonospora tarensis
CCTCACCGAGGCTGGCTTGCTGCAGCGGGAGAAGCGCGGTGTCTGGGCGTACTACAGCCTGGTCCCGAGTGCGATCGCGACGATCGCCGACCTGCTGACGTGACCCGGCAGCCGGACGTGATCCGCGCCGGGCCCAGCTCCAGCAGCCCGGCCGCGCCGGCCGCGCGGGCCAGTTCGCCGACCGCCCGGTCGACCACCGGGCCGGCCTGGTCGAGGGACCGTTGTTCGCGCACGGTCGGCGGGTCGTCGCGGACCGACGTCCAGGTGAGCACGGCCAACACCACGGCCCAGGCCACGGTCGCGGCCAGCAGCCAACGCCGCCGCGACCGGGCGGGGGCCGGCGCGGCGGGACCGGCCGAGGAGGCCCAACCCGTCTGGACAGCACCGCTCACCCGGCCATGGTGTCACGGGTCCGCCGCCGCCCCGGCGCCGGAGGCCGTCGAGACCGCCCGGCGATGGCAGGTCGGTGGTCGCTGGGCCGGGGCGCTGGCCGGTGGTCAGGTCGACCGGGGCGGTGGGTCGAGCCGGTAGCCGACCCCGTGGACGGTGTGCACCCTCGGCCCGCCCGGAAGATCACGCAGCTTGTGCCGGAGCTGCCGGACGGCGGAGTGCACGATGGGGCTGCCCCGGTACGGGCCGCTCCAGATGGCGGCGAAGAGTTGTTCGTGACCCCACACCACCAGCGGCGGACCGATGAGCAGGGCGAGCAACTTCCGCTCGACGGGGGTGAGCGGGAGCGGGTCGCCACGCCAGGTGACCTGGCCTCCGGACTGGTCGACGACGAGCTCACCCCAGCTGACCGGGCCCTGCGGTGTCACTGGCGCGGTGCGCACCGGATCGCCCGGCATCAGCTCGGCCCGCGACGACAGCAACTCCCGCAGCTCGCTCAGATCGGCGCAGCTGAGCACCGACCCGAGACCGCCGAGCTGACGTAGCACCCGCTCCCGCATCGAGCTGTCGGCGCTCACACAGACGACGATCGGAACCTCTTCGTCGGACACGCCGCCTTTATCCGTGAGTTCCACCCATAGATAGTGACGCACGCCGATGAGCTTCGGGGCCCGCCCGCGCCCCCGACAGCGGCGTCCCGGAGAGCCGGGGCCACCCGTGCTGCGATGGGCACACGACCGGGCCGGCCACCCGCAGGGGGCGACCGGCCCGGTCGATCAGAGCGTGGGTCAGGAGACGACGACGGCAACCTCGTTGACGCCTCGACCGGCGGTGACGGCGGTGTCGCCGTTACCGTGCCGGGACAACGCCCGCAGCGTCCAGGACCCCGGCGCGGCGAAGAACCGGAACTGGCCAGCGGCCGAGGTCACCACCTCGGCGGTGAACTCACCCGTCGAGTCGAGCAGCCGGACGTACGCGCCCGGCACCGGCTCGGCTTCGGCGGAACGGACGATGCCGGTGATGACGGTTTCCTTCTCCAGGTCCAGGCCGGCCGGCAGCGGCGCGGCCTGGTCGGGTGCGGCGCAACCCGCGGCGGTGGGGAGAGTCATGATCAGGCCTCCCCGGGTTCGTCGCCGAGCGCGACCGGCACGCCGACCAGCGAGCCGTACTCGGTCCAGGAGCCGTCGTAGTTCTTGACGTTGCGGTGACCCAGCAGCTCCTGGAGCACGAACCAGGTGTGCGAGGAGCGCTCGCCGATCCGGCAGTAGGCGATGGTCTCCTTGCCGTCGTCCAGCCCCGCGTCGCCGTAGATCCTGCGCAGCTCGTCGTCGGAGCGGAAGGTGCCGTCCTCGTTGGCCGCCTTGGACCACGGGACGCTGATCGCGGTGGGGATGTGGCCGGCCCGCTGCGCCTGCTCCTGCGGCAGGTGGGCGGGGGCGAGCAGGCGACCGGCGAACTCGTCGGGGCTGCGCACGTCGACCAGGTTCTTGGTGCCGATCGCGGCGACGACCTCGTCCCGGAAGGCCCGGATGGAGGTGTCCGGCTCCTGCGCGACGTACTGCGTGGCCGGGCGGGACACCTGGGCGGTGACCAGCGGCCGGGCGTCCAGTTCCCACTTCTTGCGACCGCCGTCGAGCAGCTTGACGTCGCGGTGGCCGTAGAGCTTGAAGTACCAGTAGGCGTACGCGGCGAACCAGTTGTTGTTGCCGCCGTACAGGATGACGGTGTCGTCGTTGCTGATGCCCCGGTCGGAGAGCAGCGCCTCGAACTGGGTCTTGTTGACGAAGTCGCGGCGGACCTGGTCCTGCAGGTCGGTCTTCCAGTCGATCTTGATGGCGCCGGCGATGTGGCCGGTGTCGTAGGCCGAGGTGTCTTCGTCGACCTCGACGAAGACGACGCCCGGGGCGTCGAGGTTCTTCTCGGCCCACTCGGCCGAAACGAGTGCGGTGTCGCGACTCATCGAATCACTCCCTGGTGAGGATGGATGGTGAGCCAACGCGCGCGTATCGATGGATGTCTCTGTCGCACCACGCGCGGGACCCAGCGGAAGGACGGGATCACGGGTTCGTGCGACGGCGCCGCTGCCGGGCGTTCGGTGGGTTGACCGGAGGTTCTGAGGAACCCTGTGCCGGTGACCGCCGTCAGGCGGCCGGAGACAGCCCCGCCGTCAGATGACGGGGCGACACAGGCAGGTGGCCACGCGGCACAGGTCGACCGCGCGCCGTTTGGTGAGGTGGGTCCCCATGGCCAGGGAGCTTACCAGCCAGTGACCGTGCTGCCACTCAGCCGACCACCATCCGGGATCGCCCAGACCACCGGAGGCAGCACTGATCGCGGAGTCAGCCGACCTTGTTGATCGGCACGTTCCTCGCGTCGGCGGTGACCGCCAGACCCTCCGGCAGTGGTCGGACCTCCCGGACCGTCAGTTGGAACGGCAGGTCGGGCAGGGGTACGGCGACGGAGATGCCCTTGGCGTAGTTGTTCAACATGGCGCGGGCCAGCGGCAGGTTCGGCAGACCGGCGGCGTCCAGGTCGGTGAAGCGCAGCGCGACCGCGCCGTTGTCGGCGACGGTGATGTCGGCGGTGCCGGCGACCGTCAGTTTCTGACCGAGGATGTCGACGGGCGCGGTGACGGCGAGCTTGCCGTTCTGCTCGCCCAGGGTGAGCCCGGGGCGGTTCAGCAGGGCGGCGAGACTGTCGTAGCTGATCGTGCCGGCACCGTTGACGGTGTCCGCGACGATGTCCCCCTGACCGGTGCGCAGGGTGTCCAGCGATGCCCGCACGTCGCGCGCGGTCACGTCCAGCACCGGCAGCCGCACGGCGTCACCCTCGACCGAGGCCCGCACGTCCCGCAGCTTGATGGTGATCCGCTGGTATTGGCCGTCGAGCACCTGGGTGAGGAACGGGGTGCCGGCCACCTCCACATTGGGCCTGGCGGACTGGGCACCCTGTTTGGCGATCTCCTGACTGACCCGGTCGGCGATGGTCCGCTCGGCCACCCCGACCGCCACCCGGTCGGCGACCACCAGCAGCCCGGCCAGCAGCAGGAGCAGGACGACCAGCCCGATGAGCAGCTTGCGGCCGCGCCGTCGAGGTCGCGCCTCGTCCGCCGGATAGTCGTGCGCCACGCCGCCTCCTGTCTCCGCCCGCCGCGCCCGCGACGGGTCGTCCGTACCGGTGCCGCAGGGCGGCGCACCCGTAGGTACCCGACCGGCTCCGGGCTCAACCGTGGCTCAGAGGAAGAGCATGCACATGGCGTACGCGGCTGGCGCCGCCAGGGCGAAGCCGCCGAGCGGACCCTGCATGTGCCGGGCCACCCACATGGTGGGCGGTTCACCGGCCATCAACCGGCCGGCCTCGGCGTACCCCACGGCGAGGTCGGACAGGACGGCGGTGACCGCCGCGACCAGGCCGATCACCGCGGCCCGGGTCGGCGTGAAGGGAGCCACCAGGTAGCTACCGAGGAGCGCGCTGGTGAGCGTGCCGACCATCGCGCCGGCCACCACGCCGGCCGCGCCCCGGGGCACCTGGGGAGCCAGCCGGGGCCAGGGCAGCACGGCGTCGGTGAGCCGGGCGACGGTCAGCGCGACGCCGCTGGCGGTCAGGCAGACGGTGATCGCCTGGGTGCCGGCCGGGATCCGGCTGAGCACGATCAGGGTGCCGAAGGCCACCACCCCGACCACGATGAGCAGCGTGGCGCCGAGGGAGTCGGTGACCCGGACCCGGTCGACCCGGCGGACCAGTTGGCCGAGCACCGCCGCGAGGAAACCGCCGACGGCCAGGTAGCCCAGGGGCGCCAGGCCGGCGACGTCGGTCTGCACCGCTGTGACGTCGGCGAGGGCCGCGACCACCGCGCTGATCCCGGCGACCACCAGCAGCGCGGGCGGGCGCATGGCCATCGTCCAGGCGAGCACGAACAGCAACTGGACGCCGAAGATGATGAAGGCGAACGGCAGCCGGTGGCCGGGGCCCGACGTCTGCGCGCCGAGCACCAGGCCGACACCGAGCAGCGCGGCGAAGCCGGCGATGGTCAACGCCAACTGACGGCGTACCTCGACCGGGGGGATGACCTCCTCTTCCACCTCGTCGATTTCGTCCTCGGACCGGCGGGCCGGCTCGCCGGCACGGCGAGCACGGCGCGGCCCGTTTCGGTCGCGGCGATCGCCATCGGTGGTGGCCGGACCGGTAGGCGGCGCGGGCGGCTGGCCGCGGGTCGGTGCGGCGGCCGGGCCCGGGTGGGGCCCGGCCGGCCACGATTCGCGGCCGGCCTCGGGCGAGGTGGAGGGAAACACGCCCCGATCGTGCCAGACCCGCCGCCCGACGCGGTGGTCACGGGTTTCAGCGACGTTAAAATCCACGCCACGATCAGGGGCAAGGTAGACAAACAGGAAATGGCCTGACGGCGCGGCCCAGGCGATCAGTTACGCTCAACCCGTTACCCGCCCGTCAGCGACGCCGGGACCACGCTGTTCGCAGCGCACTCCGCAGTGGGTGTGACTGGTCGCGTGCGGCCCGCGCGCCGCCGGGACGGAGGTGATCGTGGAGATCCTGTTGCTGGTGACCGCGCGCGCAGGGGAACCGTCGGCGGTGCTGCCGGCACTCGACCTGCTGCCGCACTCGGTCCGCACCGCACCGCGGGATGTACGCACCCTGGTGGCCGGCCCCAGCCCGGACGCGGTGCTGGTGGACGCCCGGTCGGAGTTGAGCGAGGCCCGGGCGACCTGCCGGATGTTGCACGCCACCGGGCTCGGGGTGCCGCTGGTCGCGGTGGTGACCGAGGCCGGCCTGATCGCCCTGAACGCCGACTGGGGTGTCGACGACGTCATTCTCGCCTCGGCCGGCCCCGCCGAGGTGGAGGCGCGGCTGCGGTTGGCGGTGGGCCGGCTGAGCAGTGCGACGGCTGGCGCGGGTGGCTCGATCCGGGCCGGCGAGCTGACCATCGATCCGGACACCTACGCGGCCAAGCTCAAGGGGCGTCCGCTCGACCTCACCTACAAGGAGTTCGAGCTGCTGAAGTTCCTGGCCCAGCACCCGGGGCGGGTCTTCACCCGGGACCAGCTCCTGCGCGAGGTCTGGGGCTACGACTACTTCGGCGGCACCCGCACGGTCGACGTGCACGTCCGGCGACTGCGCGCCAAGCTCGGCTCGGAGTACGAGTCGATGATCGGCACGGTTCGCCAGGTCGGCTACAAGTTCGTCGTCCCGCCGTCGCGGTCGTTGCCGGAGGCTGAGCACGCGCCCCTGCCCGTCTGATCTGGGAGCCCACTCCAGGCGATTTCCCATATGCCCCTTTTGCGCTGCTTGGCAGTCCTATTCTGACTGCCAGGTTTGTCGGAGAAAGGGGCGACGGTGCGCGCACTGACCACGGGGGCGGCGGGCCGGCCTGACCGCCCAGCCGGGCGGAAGCCGTGACACGGGGCGGTTCGACCGCGCGGGCGGCAGGCATCGTGACGCTTGTGGTGGCGGGGCTGCTCGGCTCCGCGTACCTGCTGGGTCGCAGCCTCATCCCCGATCAGAGCCCGCGCCACACCACCGGCGTCACCACGAACGCCGACGGGCCGCACTACGCCGACCAACCGAGCGTGGGTAAGCCCGGTGGAGCTCCGCGAGCCAGCGGCAGCGCCAGCCCGAACGAGACCGGTCAGGACGGGACCGGGCGTGACGCCGGCGGTGACCAACTGTTCGGCGCGCACGCCACCACCGGCACCCCACGGCTCGCGCTGACCTTCGACGACGGGCCGGACCCGCGGTACACCCCGCAGGTCCTCGCCCTGCTGCGCGAGTTCGACGTACGGGCCACGTTCTGCGTGGTCGGTGAGAACGCGCAGGACCACCCCGACCTGATCCGGTCGATCGTGAACGACGGGCACACGCTGTGTAACCACTCCTGGCATCACGACGTCGGCCTGGGCGCCCGGTCGGCCGACGCGATCCGTTCCGACCTGCTGCGCACCAACGCGGCGATCCGCGCGGCGGTGCCGGACGCACCGATCGTCTGGTACCGGCAGCCCGGCGGTGCCTGGACGTACCCGGTGGTGTCGGTGGCGCGGCAACTCGGCATGACCCCGCTGCACTGGTCGGTGGACCCGTCGGACTGGGACCTGCCCGGCGCCAGCAAGATCGCCGCGACCGTGTTGACCCAGGCCGAACCGGGCTCGGTGGTGCTGCTGCACGACGCCGGCGGGGACCGACAGGGCACGGTGGACGCGCTGCGCCGCATCCTGCCAGAGCTGACCGCACGGTTCGAGCTGGAGGCGCTGCCCACCGACCCGACCTGAGACCTCTGCCGTTCGCGGACCCGCTTCGCGGCCAGGCCGGTGGCGGGTGGCCGGCACCAGGATCCTTGGCGCGACGCCTTTGGAGGTGATGTCGCAGACGACTCAACCCCGGCCGAGACGGAGTCCGTCCCGCTCCCGGCCCGACGGCAGGCTGGGTGATGTCGCAAGCGATTCAGCTCCAAAGGACGCAACCAGGAGGTTGTCGGCCCTGCCAGCGACCCCATTCGACCCGCGCCACCGTTCCTCGGCCCACGCCATCCCTCACTCGATCCGCGCCGACCTTTACCGGCGACCCCGGTAGGGCCGCCGGCGCAACAGATACGGTGACGGGATGAGCAGCGCGGAGCCGACCAGCGATCAGGTGACCCGGAGCGACCGACTGACGCCGGCGGAGATCGCCGACGTGCTGGCCCTCGCCAGCGTCGCGGGGGACACCGACGGGGCCAACCCGCTCGACGAGCACGTCCTGCTCCGACTCCGGGACCCGGAGGCCCCGGCCCTGCACCTGATCGCCCGCACCGACGACGGCACCCTGACCGGGTACGCGCATCTGGACACCACCGACCCGGTCGGCGGGATCGGGGTCGAGCTGGTGGTCCACCCCGCCTACCGGCGGCGCGGCACCGGTCGCGCGTTGGCCCGGGGCGTGCTCGCCTCGGCCACCGGGCCACTGCGGGCGTGGGCGCACGGCGACCACCCCTCGGCCGCGGCGCTCGGCGTCGACCTCGGGTTCACCCGGGCGCGGGTGCTCTGGCAGCTACGCCGCCCCCTGGCCGGTCCACTGGGCGAACCGCGCCTGCCCGACGGGGTGGCGCTGCGCGCGTTCCGGCCCGGGGCGGACGACGAGGCTTGGCTGGAACTCAACTCGCGGGCCTTCGCCGAGCACCCGGAGCAGGGCCGCTGGACCGCTGACGACCTGCGGATCCGGCTCGCTGAGCCGTGGTTCGACCCGGACGGTTTCCTGCTCGCCGAGGAGACCGCGACCGGTCGGCTGCTGGGCTTCCACTGGACCAAGGTGCACGAGCGGCCGGGGTCGGCCCGGATCGGTGAGGTCTACGTGCTGGGAGTGGAGCCGACCGCGCACGGTGGCGGGCTCGGCCGGGCGTTGACCACCGCCGGCCTGGCGTACCTGCGGGACAGGCGTGGCCTGGACCGGGTGATGCTCTACGTGGACGAGTCGAACACCGGGGCGGTGGCGCTCTACGAGCGGCTTGGGTTCGCCCGCTGGTCCGCGCACATCAACTACCACCTGGGCTGACCCCTGGCCGACGGAACGACCGGGGTCACCGGGCGGTAACGGCCGGGCGTCGGCGGGATAACGGCGAACCGGAAATGTACGCATACTTCCGACAGGTGTGCCCGGGTTCACTTAACGGACAACTCACCCTCAGCAATCGGTCACCTTGGCGGTCGTACGTGTTCACCTCGCGTTCATTTGCGACCGGCGAACCGGCTACCTGGCACTTCTAACTTTCGTGTCAGCCGGTCAGTGCCGGTCCTCGGGCCCCGGGTTCGGGGTGCCAAGTCAGACGCGAAGGGAAACCCCTCAGGTGAAGCTCCAGCGGTACGGCACTCTTGCCTGCCTCGCTCTTACTGCGACGCTCGGTCTCAGTGCATGCGGCTCGGACAACAACGAGCCCAGCACCAGCGCTTCGGGCTCGGCCGCCGCGGTCGACTGCGCCACCGGCACGGTGAACGCCCAGGGCTCGTCGGCCCAGAAGAACGCCATGGACGAGTGGATCAAGGCGTACCAGCAGAAGTGCCAGGGCACCACTATCAACTACGAGCCGTCCGGCTCCGGCGCCGGCATCACGGCGTTCATCAACGGCACCGCCGACTTCGCCGGCTCCGACTCCGCGCTCAAGGCGGATGAGCAGCCGAAGGCCGACGCCAAGTGCGCCGGTGGCGCCGCCATCAACCTGCCGATGGTGATCGGCCCGGTGGCCATCGCCTACAACCTCAACGGCGTGGACAACCTCCAGGTCAAGCCGGCCACGCTGGCGAAGATCTTCGCCGGCAAGGTGACCAAGTGGGACGACGCCGCGATCAAGGCCGACAACCCGGGCGTCACGCTGCCGTCGACCGCCATCCAGGCCGTGCACCGCTCGGACGAGTCGGGCACCACCGACAACTTCACCAAGTTCCTCTCCAAGACCGCCGAGGCGGACTGGACCCTGGGCAACGCGAAGGCCTGGAAGGCCCCGGGTGGCGTGGGCGCCGCCAAGTCGGACGGTGTGGCCAGCAAGATCAAGAGCACCGACGGCACCATCGGCTACGTCGAGTGGTCGTACGCCGAGAACGCCAGCCTGAAGACGGCCAAGGTCGGCAACGGCGCTGGCGAGTTCGCCGCGCTGACCGCCGAGTCGGCCGGTAAGACCATCGCCGGAGCCAAGATCGAGGGCCAGGGCGACGACCTCAAGATGTCGATCGACTACAACACCAAGGAGGCCGGGGCCTACCCGATCGTCCTGGCGACGTACGAGATCGTCTGCAGCAAGGGCCTCGCGGCCGACAAGCTGAAGCTGGTCAAGGGCCTGCTCGGCCACGCCGCCAGCGCCGAGGGCCAGGCCGCCCTCACCGAGCTGGGCTACGCGCCGCTGCCGGAGACGGTCCGCACCAAGGTCGAGACCGCGGTCAAGAACCTCTCCTGACCCGAACCCACCACCTCCGCAACCGAATCGAGCGAGCAGATGGGTGAAACCCCTCACCGCTCGGCCGACGCCGGCACCGGCGGGACGCGCGTGACCCAGAGTCACGAGTGGCCCGCCGGTGCCTCGGCGCGTGTGGCCGAGGCACCAGTCAGCACCCGTTCCCCTGACGGTTCCGGGCTGGGCGGCGGTGGCGCGCTGCCCCGGGCCCGCGCTTTCGGCGCCGAGCGGGCCTTCCACGGCCTCACCCTGGCCGCCGGCACGACGGTTCTGGTCATCATCGTCGCCATCGCGATCTTCCTGATCGCCAAGGCGATTCCGGCCCTACGGGCCAACACCGCCAGCTTCTGGACCTTCGAGGGCTGGTTCCCGAACGACAACCCGCCCACGTTCGGCATCGGCGCGCTCGCCTTCGGCACCGTGCTCACCGCCGTGCTGGCACTGGTCATGGCGGTCCCGGTGGCGATGGGCATCGCGCTCTACCTGTCCCACTACGCGCCCCGGCGGCTCGGCAACGCACTCGGCTTCCTGATCGACCTGCTGGCCGCCGTACCCAGCGTGGTGTTCGGCCTCTGGGGCCGCGACTACCTCATCGGCCCGGTCACCGACTTCTCCGGCTGGCTGAACAAGTACTTCGGCTGGATCCCGATCTTCGGCGGCGACGGCCCGTACGGAAACTCGATCCTGCTCGGTTCCCTGGTCCTCGCGATCATGGTGCTGCCGATCATCACCTCGCTCACCCGCGAGGTGTTCCTCCAGACGCCCACCGCGAACGAGGAGGCCGCCCTCGCGCTGGGCGCGACCCGGTGGGAGATGCTGCGCACCGCGGTCCTGCCCTACGGGCGGCCCGGCATCATCGCCGCGGTGATGCTCGGACTGGGTCGGGCGCTCGGCGAGACCATCGCGCTCGCGCTGACCCTGGGCGCCACCTACAGCATCTCGTTCAACCTGCTCGAGTCCGGCGGCAACACCATCGCCGCCAACATCGCCAACCGCTTCGCCGAGGCGAACGACACCGGTCGTGGCGCCCTGATCGCGTCCGGCCTGGTGCTCTTCGCGATCACGCTGATCGTCAACATCATCGCGCGGGCGATCATCTACCGGCGCCGGGAGTTCACGGAGTCCGCCGCATGAGCACCCTCACCTCACACCGCACCCGGCCGCCGGCCCAGCCGGAGACGCTGCGGGCCCGGCGGCTGCCGGCGTACGCCGCGCCGGCCATCGCCGTGGCCGCGCTGGCGCTCGCCGCCGCCATCGTCTACGGCGCGGGCATCGGCGGGCCGGTCCTCGTCATCGTGTTGGGCGCGTTGCTCTACCTGGTCGGCCTCTTCGCGGCGGCGAACGCCGTCGAGGGGCGGCGGGCGGCCCGCAACCGCACCTGGAGCGCGCTGATCCACTCCGCGTTCGTGCTGGCCGTGTTGCCGCTCGTGTCGGTGGTGTGGACGCTGGTCAGCAAGGGTGCGCAGCGGCTGGACGCCGACTTCTTCCTCACCTCGATGAACAACATCGGCGCCCGGGACCCGAACGGCGGCGCCTACCACGCCATCATCGGCACCCTGGAGCAGGTCGGCATCGCCGTCCTGATCACCGTGCCGCTCGGTCTGCTCTGCGCCATCTACATCGTCGAGTACGGCCGGGGCAAGTTCGCCTTCGCGATCCGGTTCTTCGTCGACGTGATGACCGGTATCCCGTCGATCGTCAGCGGCCTGTTCGTGCTGGCGTTCTGGGTGCTGATCGTGTCGCCGTGGTTCAACGACGGCCGGCCGAGCTTCTCCGGCTTCGCCGCCGCGCTGGCCCTCGCCGTCCTGATGCTGCCGACAATCGTCCGCTCCACCGAGGAGATGCTGCGCCTCGTCCCGGCACCACTGCGTGAGGGCGCCTACGCCCTCGGCGTGCCCAAGTGGAAGACCATCCTGCGGGTGGTGCTCCCCACCGCGCTCCCGGGCATCGTCACCGGCGTCATGCTCTCCATCGCCCGCGCGGCCGGCGAGACCGCCCCGGTGCTGCTGATCGCCGGCGGTGGCGCCGCGATCAACTTCAACCCCTTCGAGAACAACCAGTCGTCCCTCTCGCTCTACGTCTACCAGCAGGCCGGCAGCGCGTCTAAGTACGCGCCGGACCGGGCGTGGACCGCGGCACTCACCCTGGTCGCCCTCGTGCTCATCCTGACGATCGCGGCGAAGTTGCTGGCCCGTCGCAACAGGCTCAGCCGATGAACCCCGGAGGTACCACCATGGCCAAGCGCGTCTCCGCCTCGAACGTCACCGCGTACTACGGCGGCTTCAAGGCGATCGAGAACATCAACCTGACTGTCGAGCCGAAGACGGTGACCGCCCTCATCGGGCCGTCCGGCTGCGGTAAGTCGACGTTCCTGCGGTCGATCAACCGGATGCACGAGGTGCTGCCAGGGGCCCGCGTCGAGGGCAGCCTGACCATCGACGACCAGGACATCTACCACCGGGACGTGGACGTCACAGCGGTCCGCCGGACGATCGGCATGGTCTTCCAGCGGCCGAACCCGTTCCCCACCATGAGCATCTTCGAGAACGTGGTGGCCGGGCTGAAGCTCAACGGGGTCCGCAAGAAGTCGATCCTGGAGGAGGCGGCCGAGAAGGCGCTGCGCTCGGCAAACCTGTGGGGCGAGGTCAAGGACCGGCTGGGCAAGCCCGGTGCGGGCCTCTCCGGTGGTCAGCAGCAGCGGCTCTGCATCGCCCGGACCATCGCGGTCGAGCCGCAGGTCGTCCTGATGGACGAGCCGTGCTCGGCCCTGGACCCGATCTCCACGCTGGCGATCGAGGATCTGATGTTCCAGCTCAAGGACAAGTTCACGATCATCATCGTGACGCACAACATGCAGCAGGCCGCGCGGGTCTCGGACCGGACCGCCTTCTTCTCCATCGAGAAGACCGGCGACCCCGGCCGGCTGATCGAGTACGACAACACCCAGAAGATCTTCAGCAACCCGAGCGTGAAGAAGACCGAGGACTACATCACCGGCCGCTTCGGCTGAGCCGACCGCTACCGGTCACCGGCGCCCCGCCCTCCCGGCGTGGGCGCCGGTGCCATCTCCGGCCCCGCCCCACCCCGCCGGCAACGCGCGTCACACGCTCCAAGATCGCGCTGGAACATGGAAGCAGTGGCCTCCTTCCCGCACGACGCCACTACTTCCTGGATCGCGGCGGCGGCGGCAGGCGGGGGCGGGGGGCGGGGG
>NZ_JAEVHL010000195.1 GCF_016803395.1 Micromonospora tarensis
GCCGCCGGGGTGGGGCTGGGCCCGGCGCATCCGGACCGGGGCGCCGCGCGGCGGCGACTCCCGGCGGAGGAGTCCGCCCGGCTGGCGCATAGGATGTGCGGTCATGGCACGCGTGCTCACTCCCCGTGCGGAGGATTTTCCCCGCTGGTACCAGGACCTGATCGCCAAGGCGAAGCTGGCCGACAACGGCCCGGTTCGCGGCACCATGGTCATCCGACCGGCCGGCTACGCCATCTGGGAGCGTATGCAGGCGGAGATGGACGCTCGGATCAAGGCGGCCGGGGCGGAGAACGCGTACTTCCCGCTGTTCATCCCCGAGAGCTACCTCAAGCGCGAGGCGGAGCACGTCGAGGGCTTCTCGCCGGAGCTGGCGGTCGTCACGCACGGTGGTGGCAAGCCGCTGGCCGAGCCGGTGGTGGTGCGTCCGACCAGCGAGACTGTCATCGGCGAGTTCATGGCCAAGTGGATCGACTCGTACCGGGACCTGCCGCTGCTGCTCAACCAGTGGGCGAACGTGGTCCGGTGGGAGCTTCGGCCGCGGATCTTCCTGCGCACCAGCGAGTTCCTCTGGCAGGAGGGGCACACCGCGCACGCCACCCGGGAGGACGCCCGGGCCTACGCGCGGCGGATCCTGCACGAGGCGTACGAGGACCTGATGGTCAACGTCATCGGCATCCCGGTGGTGGTCGGCCTGAAGACGGCGCGCGAGCGGTTCGCCGGCGCGACGGCCACGTACACCTGCGAGGGCATGATGGGTGACGGCAAGGCGTTGCAGCTGGGCACCAGCCACGAGCTGGGTCAGAACTTCGCCAAGGCGTTCGACATCAGCTACTCCGCCAAGGAGGGCGGCCGGGAGCACGCCTGGACCACCTCCTGGGGCACGTCCACCCGGATGCTGGGTGGCCTGATCATGGCGCACGGCGACGACAACGGCCTGCGCGTGCCGCCGAAGCTGGCGCCGATCCAGGCGTACGTCATGATCGTCAAGGACGGTGACGGCGTCGGCGAGGCGGCGGCCAAGCTGCGCGACGGCCTGCGCGACGCCGGTGTCCGGGTCGCGCTCGACGACCGGACCGACACCCCGTTCGGCCGCCGGGCCGTCGACGCCGAGCTGCGTGGCTACCCGGTACGCGTCGAGGTCGGCCCCCGGGACCTGGCCGCCGGTAACGCGGTGGTGGTGCGCCGCACCGACGGGTCGAAGACCCCGACGCCGGTGGCCGACGTGGTCACCGCGGTGCTGGCCGCCCTGGAGACCGACCAGCAGGTGCTGCACGACCAGGCGCTGGCCAACCGCGAGTCGCGGACCGTGGACGTGACCACCCTGGCCGAGGCGATCGAGGCCGCCGCGAACGGCTGGGCGCGGGTGCCGTGGTCGGCGGTCGGCGTGGCCGGCGAGGCCGAGGCGAACGGTCAGGGCGTCACGGTGCGCTGCCTGGTGCGGGCCGACGGCTCGGTACCGGACTCCGAGGACGAGCCCGACCTGGTCGCCATTCTCGCCCGCGCCTACTGAGGTGCGGCCGGGCGGCCCCGCCGACCGGTTCGTGCCCGGTCGGCTGATCCTGCACCGGAACGTGCGGCGTGGCCGGATCGGGTGGGTCCGGCCGGGTCGGGTGGTCAGCGACGACGAGCGGGGTCTGCTGCTCTGGATCGACCGGGACTCGCCGGTGGCTCATGAGGTGAACGAGGCGGGCCTGACCATGCGGGCGCTGCCGTTCGCCGACTGGGTCACCCCGACCTACCGGTTGGCGCAGGGCCGTTGGAACGGCCCGCCGCTGCTGAAGTTCCTGCCCACCGGGGCGGCGCACTCCGTCTGGTGGTTCCGCGACCAGCAGGGCCGGTTCAGCCACTGGTACGTCAACCTGGAGGAGCCCGCCGTCCGCTGGGACGACGGGCCGATGGCCGGCGTCGACATGGTGGACCAGGACCTGGACGTGGTCGTCCGTCCGGATCGCCGCTGGCAGTGGAAGGACGAGGACGAGTTCGTCGAGCGGCTCGCCTTTCCCGACGACTACTGGGTGACCGACGAGAAGGCGGTCCGGGCCGAGGGGGAACGGGTGATCGCCCGCGCCGAGGCCGGTGAGTTCCCGTTCGACGGCACCTGGTGTGACTTCGTCCCTCCGCTGGAATGGGTCGTACCGGACAGGTTGCCGCCGGGGTGGGACCGCCCGCCGGCGCGCTGAGGGGTGTTCCGGGTCACCGGAGAGGCGGTGTCCGGGTCCGATGCGGGAGATCGGCGGCGGATCTGGCAGAATGGGTCGCTGGTATCCGGCGCGCGTCCGGCGCCCTCTAACCCGGGCACGTCGCCAGTCCACCGAGTAGTCTCCGGCCCAACCCCACGGGTCCGGTCGGCGCTCACCCATGCACACCGCCCGCTTGGGTCGGTGAGATCGCAACAGGAGCGAAACAACTGTGGCCGTAAAGATCCGGCTCCTGCGGATGGGCAAGATCCGCAACCCGCAGTACCGCATCGTCATCGCCGACTCGCGCACCAAGCGTGACGGCCGGGCGATCGAGTTCGTCGGGGTGTACCAGCCGAAGGAAGACCCTTCGATCATCGAGGTCAAGTCGGAGCGGGTCCAGTACTGGCTGTCCGTCGGCGCTCAGCCGAGCGAGGCGGTGCAGCGGCTGCTGGAGCTGACCGGTGACTGGCAGAAGTACAAGGGCCTGCCGGCCCCGCCGCCGCTGAAGGTCGCCCCCGAGCGGGCCGACCGCAAGGCGGCGTACGAGGCTGAGGCGAAGGCCGCCGCCGGGCTCGCCCCGGAGACCCCGGCCAAGCCGGCCAAGAAGGCCGCCAAGGCTGCCGAGGCTCCGGCCGAGCGCCGAAGACCGAGGCTCCGGCCGCTGCTGCCGAGGCTCCGGCCGAGGCCCCGGCTGTCGCTGCCGACGCCGGTGAGCAGGCCTGACATGCCACTGCGTCCGGCGTTGGAGCACCTGGTCAAGGGCATCGTCGACCACCCGGACGACGTCCGGGTGCGGATGGTCGATTCCCGTCGGGGCAAGCGGCTCGAAGTCCGCGTGCACCCCGAGGACCTCGGCACTGTGATCGGGCGGTCCGGCCGGACCGCCAAGGCGCTGCGCCAGGTGATCGGCTCCATCGGCGGGCGCGGAGTACGCGTCGACATCGTCGACTCGTACTGATGCAGCTCGTCGTCGGCCGGATCGGCAAGCCGCACGGTGTCCGCGGTGAGGTCACCGTGGAAGTGCGGACCGACGAGCCCGAGGCGCGGTTCGCCCCCGGCACAGTGCTGCGCACTGAGCCGGGGGCGACGCCCCCGACCGCAGCCCCGCGCAGCACCGTGCTGCGCACTGAGCCGGGGGCGACACCCCCTCCAACCACCGATGAGCCCGGAGTGCCGTTCCAGGTTCCCGCGCAGCTGACCATCGAGGAAGCCCGCTTCCACCAGGGCCGGGTGCTGATCGCGTTCGAGGGAATCCTGGACCGGAACACCGCCGAGGCGCTGCGCGGCACCCTGCTCGTTGTGGACAGCGCCGACGTGGAGCCTCCGGAGGACCCGGAGGAGTTCCACGACCACCAGTTGGTGGGTCTGGCCGTGGTCACGCCGGCCGGTGAGCGGCTGGGCGAGGTCGCCCGCATCGACCACGCGCCCTCGTCCGACCTGCTGGTGCTGCGGCGCCCCGAGGGGCGTACCGCGTTGATCCCGTTCGTCCGGGCGATCGTTCCGGAGGTCGACCTGGCCGGCGGACGTGTGATCGTCGACCCGCCAGCCGGACTGCTCGACCTTTAGGACCAGCTCGCATGCGCGTCGACGTCGTGTCGATCTTTCCGGAGTACTTCGCCCCGCTGGACCTGTCGCTGATCGGACGGGCGCGGGCCAACGGCGTACTCCAGCTCGCCGTGCACGACCTGCGGACCTGGACACACGACGTGCACCGCACTGTCGACGACACCCCCTACGGCGGCGGCCCCGGGATGGTGATGCGCCCGGAGCCGTGGGGTGAGGCGTTGGACGCGCTCGCGCCGGCCACCGCCCCGCCGCCCCGGCTGCTGGTGCCGTCGCCGGCGGGTGACCCGTTCACCCAGGCCATGGCGTACGAGTTGGCCGCCGAGTCGCACCTGCTCTTCGCCTGCGGCCGGTACGAGGGCATCGACCAGCGGGTCCTGGCGCACGCCGCCACCCGGATGCCGGTCACCGAGGTCTCGCTCGGCGACTACGTGCTCTTCGGTGGCGAGGTCGCCGTCCTGGTGATGCTGGAGGCGGTCACCCGGCTGCTGCCGGGGGTGCTGGGCAACGCGGGCTCGTTGGACGAGGAGTCGCACGCGCACGGGCTGCTGGAGGCCCCGATCTACACCAAGCCGCCGAGCTGGCGTGGGCACGACGTGCCGGAGGTGCTCCGCTCCGGTGACCACGGAAAGATCGCCCGCTGGCGTCGCGAGGAGGCTCTGCTGCGCACCGCCGCCCGGCGTCCGGACCTGCTCGCCGCGCTGCCCGCCGATCGGCTCGACAAACGGGACATCCTCGCCCTGGAGCAGGCCGGATTTCAGCCCTCGCCGGGGGATGTGGCAAAGTAGGGGGTTGCCGCATCCGCCCGCGCCCGCGGTCGGCTGCGAGGATCCCCGACCAGGGTCGGCCCGCCGACCACCCGGGGATCAGAATCACCCACCCGCGCACCGAGTGACGGTGCGCCGTGAGCCTTACGAGGACGCAGCGATGAACATCCTGGACGCCCTTGACGCCCAGTCGAAGCGGACCGACCTTCCCGACTTCCGGGCCGGTGACACCGTCAAGGTGCACGCCCGCGTCGTCGAGGGCAACCGGTCCCGTGTCCAGATCTTCCAGGGCGTCGTGATCCGCCGCCAGGGTGACGGTCTGCGCGAGACCTTCTCGGTCCGCAAGGTCAGCTTCGGTGTCGGCGTCGAGCGGACCTACCCGCTCAACGGCCCGGGCATCGACCGGATCGAGGTCGTGACCCGCGGTGACGTGCGTCGCGCCAAGCTCTACTACCTGCGCGAGCTGCGCGGCAAGAAGGCCAAGATCAAGGAGAAGCGGGAGAAGCAGCCCAGCTGACTTCCCGCTCGCCACGCCGCCTGAGCTGCGCGGATGCCGTACCGATCAGAGCGCACTACGCTGGTCGCACGGGCGCGGCGAGGCGGCAGGCCCGCCCAGGTGGCGGGCAGCTTCTCACCACGCCCGTGGAGCCTCGACGAGGCTCCCGGGCGGTGGTGTTTCTGCGGACCGGGGAGTGGCGTGGTGCAGACGCTTGACGAGGACGGCGCGGTCGACCCGTGGCGCCGACGGGCCCGCCGCACCCGCCGACAGATGCCCCTCTGGCAGGAGCTTCCGCTGCTGCTGGTGGTCGCGTTCTGCCTCGCGGTCCTGATCCGCACCTTCCTGCTCCAGGCGTTCTTCATCCCGTCCGGTTCGATGGAGGACACTCTCCTCGTCGGCGACCGGGTGCTGGTCAACAAGGTCGTCTACGACGTCCGGGACCCGGCGCGCGGCGAGGTGGTGGTCTTCCGGGGCACCGACCGCTGGGCGCCGCAGGTCGACGAGCAGCCGAAGCCCGGCGTCGCCGGCCGGCTCGCCCGCACCGTCGGTGACCTGGTCGGGGTGAGCCGCCCCGGTGAGAAGGACTTCATCAAGCGGGTGATCGGCGTGCCCGGCGACCGGGTCAAGTGCTGCGACAGTCAGGGGCGGGTGACAGTCAACGGCACGCCGCTCAACGAACCGTACGTCCTGCGGGACTCCCCGTTGGACCTGCCGCCCAACCCGTCGGAGTGTCGCTCGCGGCGCTTCGACGAGGTGGTCGTACCCCCGGGTCAGATCTTCGTGATGGGCGACCACCGGGAGGTCTCCCAGGACGCGCGGTGCCAGGGGCCGGTGCCGATCGACAACGTGGTCGGCCGGGCGTTCATGGTGGTCTGGCCCTCGTCGCGGTGGAACGCCTTGTCGGTGCCGTCGACGTTCGACGACGTGTCCGGGCCGGCCACGGCCTCCTCCGGTGCGCCTCCGGTGCGGCCCACCCCGCAGGGCGGTGTGCTGCTGATCCTGCCGCTGGCAGCCGCGATACGCGGTTCCCGCGCGTTCCGGACGGTGACGTCCAGCTCGGCAACGTAGGCTCCTTGGCGTGATTGACGAGCAGACCGACAAGCCGCGCAGCTCCTTCTGGAAGGAGCTGCCGATCCTGCTGGGTGTGGCGATCCTGGTCGCGGTGCTGGTCCGCGCCTTCGTGCTGCAGACCTTCTTCATCCCGTCCCCGTCCATGGAGAACACTCTCAAGATCGATGACCGGGTGCTGGTCAACAAGCTGGTCTACGACTTCCGGTCCCCGCATCGTGGTGAAGTGATCGTCTTCAAGGCACCGACCGAGTGGAGCGGCAACCCCGACGGTGAGGACTTCATCAAGCGGGTGATCGGCATCCCCGGTGACCACGTGGTCTGCTGCGACCCCGAGGAACGACTGATGATCAACGGCAAGTCGCTGGACGAGCCGTACATCTTCTCCCTGGACGGGGTCCGCGACAAGCCGGCCGACCAGGAGTTCGACATCACCGTGCCGAAGGGCCGGCTGTGGGTGATGGGCGACCACCGCTCGGCCTCCGGTGACTCGCTGGAGCACTGGCAGCAGTCCGGGCAGAACATCACCGAGGCGACGATCCCCGAGGACGACGTGGTCGGGCGGGCCTTCACCGTCTTCTGGCCGGTCAGCCGGGCCACCTGGCTGACCGTGCCGGACACCTTCGACGGCATTCCCAAGCCGTAGACCGACAGGGCGTGGGCGATCCGTCGCCCGTCTGGCAGGCTGGTGCGGTGACCGTCTACACCCCTCGACGCGCGGCCCGCGTGCTGCTCGTCGACGCGGCGGGCCGGGTCCTGATGTTCGAGGGCTTCGACCCGGCGACCCGGGCACCGCTACTGGTTCACCCCGGGCGGCGGGCTCGACCCGGACGAGTCCCCGGCGGCGGGTGCGGCCCGGGAGTTGGCCGAGGAGACCGGGCTGCGGCTCGACCCGGCCGAGCTGGGTGACCCGGTCTGGTCCGACGCGACCGAGTTCCCGTTCGACGGCGTCTGGTACCGCCAGACGCAGGACTTCTTCCTGCTGCGGGTGGCGTCCTGGGACGTGGACACCGCCGGCTTCAACGACGTCGAGCAGCGCAGCATCGCCGGCCACCGCTGGTGGCTCCCCGACGAGCTGACGGCCAGCGGTGACCTCTTCTATCCGCCCGAGTTGCCCGCCCTGCTGACCCGGCTGGGGCAGTCGACCACCACCGACCGGGACGAGGCGTCGTGCTGACCCCACCGCGTACCGTCGTGCGCCGCGAAGCCGGCCTGTACGCCCTGGAGCGGGCCCTGCAGCGGCGTGGCTTCCGGCACGTCGCCGGTGCCGACGAGGCGGGCCGGGGTGCGTGCGCCGGTCCGCTGGTCGCCGCCGCGGCGGTGCTGCCCGAGGGGCGGCGCGGCGAGATCGAGGGGCTGGCCGACTCGAAACTGCTCACCCCGGCCAGCCGCGAACGGGTGTACGCGGAGGTGGTGGACCGCGCCCTCGCGTACGCCGTGGTGGTCATCCCGGCGGAGGAGGTCGACGCCCGGGGCCTGCACGTGTGCAACCTGGCCGCGATGCGTCGGGCGCTCGCCTCGCTCAGCACCCGACCGGAGTACGTGCTGACCGACGGCTTCGGCGTGGACGGCCTGGGCGTGCCCGGGCTGGCGGTGTGGAAGGGCGACCGGGTGGCGGCCTGTGTGGCGGCGGCCAGCGTGCTCGCCAAGGTCACCCGGGACCGGCTCATGGTGGAGCTGGACGGGGTGTTCCCGGCGTACGGCTTCGCCGAGCACAAGGGCTACATCACCCCGGAACACTCGGCCGCGCTACGCGAGCACGGGCCGTGCCGGGAGCACCGGTTCTCGTACGTCAACGTCGCCGCGGTCTCCGGCCGCGACGGCCGGCCGCCGCGCGCCCGACGGCCCGGCGGCCACAGCTCGGCTGAGCCGATGGAGCGCTCCGGGGCGTCAGGGGGTACCGTCGGCGTGGCGTTGGGCGAGCAGCCTCGGCCTTCGGCGCCGGTGGGGGAAGATGTGGCCATGGAAGGCGGAGTGCGATGAGCGCGGAAGATCTCGAGAAGTACGAGACCGAGATGGAGCTACAGCTCTACCGGGAGTACCGCGACATTGTCCGCCAGTTCTCCTACGTGGTGGAGACGGAACGCCGGTTCTACCTGGCCAACCAGGTCGACCTGCACGTGCGCAACTCCGACGGCGAGGTCTACTTCGAGGTCGAGATGCACGACGCCTGGGTGTGGGACATGTACCGTCCTGCCCGCTTCGTGAAAAACGTCCGGGTGATGACCTTCAAGGACGTCAACGTCGAGGAGTTGGAGAAGCCCGACATCTCGCTGCCCGCCGACTCCGGCTTCGGCGGCTGACCCGACCTGCTCCGTCAGGTCGCCACGGGCCCCCACCCGTGGTGTGACCCGAGGGTCGGTCACTCCGCCGGCACCACGACCTCGACCCGCTGCACCAGGTTGTTGGCGAAGCCGCCCCGGTTCCACTGCTGCTCGACCGGCTGGGTCCGCCCGGACGCGTCGGTCGCCCGCGCGCCGAGCACGTGCCGGCCGGGCGTGGCGACCCACTCGTGCCGCCAACGCCGCCAGGCGAAATCCCCACCCTCCGCCGGGTCCAGCTCGGCCGACACCCAGCTCTGCCCGCCGTCGGTGGTCACCTCCACGGCAACCACCGGCGCGTGCCCGGACCAGGCCCGACCGTCCAGTGTGCACGGCCCGGGGCGCAGCACCCGGCGACGGGACATGAAGTCGGGAAAACCGGGCGGGCGGACCAGCGCACGCGGCTCGATCCGGGTCACCGGCACGCCCGGGTCGTCGGCGTCGCGGCGCACCCGGTAGGCCACCGCGTTCTGGTACCCCTCGAACGGCTCGGTCCGGACCTCAATCGAGTGGATCCACTTCACGTGCGCCATGCCGTACCAGCCCGGCACGATCAACCGCAGCGGCGCGCCGTGCTGTGGCAGCAGCGGAGCACCGTTCATCTCGTACGCCAGCAGCACCTCCTCGCGCAGCGCGTCGGCGACCGGCAGGGCCCGCTGGTAGTCCTGCTCGACCCCGCGCTCGACCCCGTGATCGGCGCCGGTGAAGACCACGTCCACCGCGTCCGACCGGAGGCCCGCCTCCCGCAGCAGCGGTGCCAGCGGCGTGCCGGTCCACTCGGCGTTGCCGACCGCCTCGACCAGCCAGGGTTGGCTGACCGGCCGGGGGTGCAGCAGGGCTCGCCCGTTGCCGGCGCACTCCAGGGTCACCTGCCGGCTGACCCGTGGTCGGGCCCGCAGGTCGGCGAGGCTGACCGTCAGCGGACGGTCCACCGCGCCGCCGACGGTCAGCGTGTGCGCCGCCGGGTCGAGCTCCGGGATGTCGTAGTGGATCAGCAGATAGTGCAGCCCGGCCGGCGTGACGTCGTAGCGCAGCGCCTCCAACGGGATGCCGTGGTTGCGGGCGGCCAGCTGCAACTCCTCGGCGCTGATCGCCTCGTCCGGCTCCGCGAGCCGCGACGGGTCGCTCACCTCGGCCACCGTCGGCGTCCGGTCGTCGACAGTGGTCATGCGAACCTCCCCGGTCCAGACGGCGGCCCCCGCCGTACCCGACCCAGCCTAGGCCCTCCGCGGCCGACCACCGCCCAGCAGGGAGGGGCAGCTCACTTAGCAGATCATCGAGGTCGATGGGTGCTCGTCCACAACGCCTCCGGTTGTCCACAGCCCGACGGACCGGGCTGGCGGACCACCGAGCCTCGGTCGGAGGCTGCCGTCATGCGACAGTTCTCCGCCCCACGCGTCGGCCCGATCCGCCGTACCGTCCTGCTCTGCGCCGCGCTCCCGCTCGCGCTTACCGGGCAGCTCTGCGGGCTGGCGGCGTTGGTCGCGCTGTCCGTGCCGCTCTGCGAGCCGGCGGTGCTGGTCACTGCGGTGCCCGGCCGTTCACCGACGCCGACCGTGCCGGTCGCGTCCCAGGCGTTCGCCCCCGCGCCCGCCGGAAGGTTCCGCTGGCCGCTCGACGGGCCACCTCGACCGGTGCGCCGCTTCGACCCGCCACCGCAGCCGTGGCTGCCCGGGCACCGGGGCGTCGACCTGGCCGCCCCGGCCGGAACGGCGGTCCGCAGCGCCGGGCCGGGCACCGTGCTCTTCGCCGGCCTGGTGGCCGGCCGACCGGTGGTCACCGTGGGACACGCCGACGGGCTGCGGACCACGCACGAGCCGGTGCAGCCCGGGGTACGCCCCGGCCAGGCGGTCGCCGCCGGTGCGCCGCTGGGCGAACTGCTGCCCGGTCACCCGGGTTGTCCGGCCGGTGCGTGCCTGCACTGGGGGCTGCGCCGGGGCGCGGAATATCTGGACCCGCTGGCACTGCTCGGCCTCGGCCCGGTGCGGCTGCTACCAATCGACGGCCTCGAACCCATGCCGACCGGCACGGATCAGCGGAGTCGGTCGAGTGCGGCCGCCGGTCGGCGGCGCCGGCCCGTCGGGTCAGCGCTGGGCGAGCAGCGCCGGCAGCCGCACCGCCAGCCGTTCGTACTCGTCGGCGCTGTTGTAGACCTGGCCGGTGAGCCGCAGCCACCCCCGGCCGTTCCAGCTCATCACCGCCACCTCGGCGGCGAGCCGCTCACCGATCCGGGTCTGCAACGCCTTCGCGGCGTCGATGCTGGTGCCCGTGCCGGCCGGCAGCGGCACGAGACGCAGCGACACCCCCGGCCCGCCCGGGTCGGCAGTTGGGCCGGGGGCACCCCCAGGGCGTCCCCCACCACCCGCTGGCCGTACGCGGCGAGCGCGGCGTTGTGCGCCCGCACCCGGTCGACGCCGAGACTGCGCAGCGTGAACAGGCCCGCCGGGGCGGCCAGCCAGGACGTGTAGTCGAGCGTCGCCTGCCATTCGAGCCGGGCCGGGAAACCCGACTCCTGCTCCCAGGACACCACCAGCGGCTCGATCCGGTCCCGCCACTGCGGTGCCACCGCCAGCAGGGCGGTCCCGCGGGGGGCGTACGCCCACTTGTGCAGGTTGCCCACCCAGAAGTCGGCGCCGATGCCGGCCACCGGAGTGGGCAGCATGCCCGGGGCGTGCGCGGCGTCCACCAGGACCGGCACGCCGTGTTCGCGGGCCACCCCGACGATGGCGGCGGTCGGGAAGAGCCGGGCGGAGGCCGAGGTGAGCTGGTCGACGACGAGCAGCCGGGTCCGCCCGGGGCGCAACCCGGCGCGGATGGCCTGCACGATCTGCTCGTCGGTGGCGGCCAGCGGGATCGGCAGGACCCGGCTGACCGCACCCGTGCGGCGGCACTCACGCTGGATGGCCAGGCTCACCGCCCCGTACCCGTGATCGGTGCTGAGCACCTCGTCGCCGGCCCGCAGGCCGATCGACTGGAGCACCACGGCGACGCCTGTGGTCGTGTTGCCGACCAGGGCGCTGCCGTCCGGGTCGGCGCCGAGGAACCCGGCGAGATGCCGGCGGGTGTGCGCGATCCGGTCGACCAGGCCCTGGGTGAAGAAGCGCAGCGGGTTGGCCTCCATCTCGTCGCGCAGCCGCTGCTGGGCTCGCTGCACGCCGACCGGCACCGCGCCGAACGAGCCGTGGTTGAGGTGGCTGACCGCCGGGTCCAGGGAGAAGAGCAGGCGGGCGCCCGGGATCGGCTCAGGGGGCTGCGGCACGCTCACCCGATGATCGTAACCGTCGGGGTTCCCGTCCTCCGGCCGCTGATCAGGCGCGCGGATGCGCCTGCCGGTACGCCGCGCGCAGCCGCTCGACCGAGACGTGGGTGTAGATCTGCGTGCTGGCCAGCGACGAGTGCCCGAGCAACTCCTGCACCGCGCGCAGGTCGGCACCACCCTCCAACAGGTGGGTGGCCGCCGAGTGACGCAGATCGTGCGGGCTGGTGCGGGGAAGGCCGACAGTCTCGGCGTACCCGCCGACGATCTGACGCGCCGTCGTCGGGTTGAGCCGGCCACCCCGTGCCCCCAGCAGCAGCGCGGCGCCGGAGCGGGGCCCCGCCATCGCCGGGCGGCCCCGGCGCAGCCAGTCGTCCAACGCCCGCTGGGCGGGCACCCCGTACGGCACGGAGCGCTCCCGTCCGCCCTTGCCGAACACCCGGATCACCCGCCGGCCGTGGTCGACGTCGTCGACGTCCAGCCCGCACACCTCGCTGACCCGTACACCGGTGGCGTAGAGCAGCTCCAGCAGCACCCGATCCCGCAGCGGGACCGCCTCGGTGGCGGCATCCTCGGCCGCACCCGAGCCCGGCGCGGCCGCGGGGTCCTCCGGTGCTGACGTGGTGCGTGACTGATCCGTGCGTGCGGGGTCCATCCGCGTCGGCCCGGTGGTGGCTGCCGAATCCACCGGTGGGTCGACGGGTGTCGGGTCTGCGGGCGTGGGCCTGGCCCGCCGGCTCGGTGCCTCGACCAGCGCGGCGGCCTGGTCGGCGCGCAGCACGGTTGGCAGCTCCCGGTGCGCACGGGGGCTGGCCAGCGCGGCAGCCACGTCGGCGGGGAGCAGCCC